>NZ_CALIIU010000033.1 GCF_938017775.1 uncultured Campylobacter sp. | reverse complement strand
CAATGAAAGAAAAGGTCGGTAGCCATTGCCTTGTAATGAACTCCGTGGCTAATGTCGGGCGGTGCATCCGTTACTTGCGCGAGCGACACATCACGGTCCTCCGTGCGTTCCTCGATAACGACGACGCTGGAAGGCGAACCTTGGGCGCGTTCATCGAAGCTGGGTTTCTAGTGGAAGACATGGCCGTACACTACCAAGGATGCAAGGATCTCAACGAATTCCATGTCAACCGCATCCGTCGCCTACGAGAACAACAAGGACAAGCTCCAATCACAACCAAACCAACCCACACAATCAAACTAAAAAGGAGATAGCAACCATGAAAGAGAAAGACACCAACAAAGCAGACCGGGAGTTTCTCGACGTCTATTTGGGAGAAACGCATCCACAGGAAGCAGAGCCATCCGAGCAGGCCGTGCATGCCGAGAGTGCACCTACACCGAAACGCATCAGTGCCAAAATGAGACGGGAGACGCTGGAGGCTTACAAGCAAACCTTCCTTGTCCCTGCCAAGCTGACAGAACGTCGGGCAGTCTATTTGAGTAGAGACACACAGGAGCGCGCCGACTTCGTTGTCCGTCGACTGGGCAATCGTGGCGCCAACCTGTCGAGCTTCGTAGAGCGCATCGTGCGCGCCCATTTGGAGGACTACGCCGAGGAGATCGAGGAATGGCGAAAGCTGTAATCCAAGCACACGGATCCATCAAATAGTCCACGAACAATATGCACGTCAAGCAATCAGCAACCGCCTGAATGCACGGCATGCAGTGATCACAAGAATCACTGTAGGATTTGTACCGGAGCGTGACGACGGTAATGCAAGACGTCAGTTTGTTCCCACAAACTGCGCTTGCTCCCCCACCCCTGCGGTCGGTGGAGAGGGCCGTAATCACATCCGTTCTCATCGGCCCCAACTATAGAATAAGTACCACAGAAAAGACCTATCCACATGAAAAAGTACAACAAGAAGGAAGACAAGAAGCCGAACAAGATCGCCTTCATCAAGGTCAGATGTACGGCCGAGGAAAAGGAGCGGATCCGTTCGAGGGCTGCAAACGCGGGACGGAAGTACTCCGACTACTGTCGCGAGATGTTGCTCGGTGGATCCGTTGTCGCCGTCCCTCCGATAGGCGACAACGAGAGGGAGGCCCTCGCCATCCTCCGTCAGACGGCACTGTTCTACGCGCACATCTCTAATCTGATTAAGGTCAAAGACGCCTCTTGGGTGGACACGACGAAGGCACTTGCCACCTATGCCAAGATCGCTTTTAAGCGGTTCTTCAGCCCCCGCTATCGGGTCCCCGAGGAGGTATTTAAGCGCTTAAATATCGAAGATCATGATCGCAAAGTGTAAGGCCATCGCGCATGGAAGTAACGCACTGGAGTACGTTTTCCGAGAAGGAAAGCTCGGCCGGATTCTCGCCCTCCACAACCTGTGCGGCGAAACGCCAAAGGAAATTCACGAGGAGATGAGGCTGATCAACAACTACAACAGCCGCTGCAAAAACAAGTTCTTGCGCATCGAAATCGGCATTGCCCCGCAGGACGAGCCGCGGATGACGTTCAAGGCGCTGAACCGCCTCGCCTTGCTCTTTGCCAAACAGATGGAGTTGGACGACCATCAGTGGGTGGCCGTCACGCACAAAGACACCGACAACCTGCACATCCACATCATCGCCAATCGAATCAGCCTCAGCGGGAAAGTCTACGACACCACTTTCGTCAGTAACCGAGCCGCCAGAGTGGCCGAAGAACTCAGCCACAAGTACGGGCTGACCATCGCCAAAGAAGTCCGTTCCGTACGACCACATCGGAAAGCCCAAGCCAATCCCGCAAGAGAGCGCACGAAGCAGCAGGTTCGGAACATCTGCTACGCCCTCCTCGACAAGCACCGCGGGAAAGGTCTGTCGGGCCATTCCATGTTCCTCTACGAGCTCTTCCGAAGCGGCAAACGAGCAAGCGATATTGATGGGTAGCAAATAGGCGGCGCTGGTAGATTAAATTTAACTAGAACAAGTCGGTGTAAGCCCAGGAAAATGTAGGCTAAATTCCGTAAGGACGGATGAGCGAGAGTTTGGACATAGACGGGTAAATTTAACAATAGTAAGCCGATACAGGCTGAATTTTAGGCTAGCTTAATGAGCGAATGCGGGATAAATTCCAATGAATACGAATGGACGCGAGCTTGGGCAAATACGAGCAAATTTAATAATTGCGAGCAAACGCAAACTCGGACGCGAGCTAAATTTAACGAAAGCGGCAGCGGCGGGCAAAATTTAATAAAAGGTGCGGGCGCGGGTAAAATTTTCAAGCCGCACGCGGATAAAATTCAAACGACGAGCCGTATCTGCGACAAGTCGCGCCCGTTGCGGAGTTAAATTTTATTTCCTACCTGCCGCAAGGCTAAATTTTATTTCCGATCCATCGCAGGACTAAATTTTATTTTCCGATCCGACGCAAAGCTAAATTTTATTTTCGGATAGAAGGATGTTGATGAGCGGATTTAGCAGGGTCTCGCCGCGAGCGGCGCACAGCACGATCTCGTCGTAGTAGTAGTCGCTCCTGCCGTAGTTGTGAAACTCATACGCGCCAAAGCCGTAGCCCATCGGCGTGATCTCGACGCGCGAGTACCAGGCGTCCTTGGCGATGATGTATTTTTCGGTGTCTTGCGAATAAACCCACACCACGATCTCATCTTTGTTTTTTTGCCGCATCAGCCACATAAAGACGTTTGCGATGTCGTTGAAAAAATATGTATCGCCGTTTGGCATAACGGCCTGAGCGGTGTTGTACAGATCGTTTATCACCGTACCGCTCTCGTGACATAGGTATTTGCCAAATTCTATCTGCAGCGGCTGCTTATCGGTATTGCCGTGGCGCACGGAAATTTTGGATTCGGCTATATCCATCGACGATATCAGTAGCCCCATCACGCAGGCAAGCAAAATCGCGGCAAAAATTTTCTTAATCATAGCAGCGCGCCCCGCACGAAGTAATATTTGACGACGTAGGCGCTGCAGATGAGCGCGTTTAGAATGAACCAGAACGAGGAGTATTTAAGCAGGTGGGTATAGGCGCGCTTGGTGATGAGCTCCGTTAAAAACGGCACGATGCCGAAAAATATGCCCAAAAACAGCGAGCCCCAAATCGCATAGCCGACGAAGTAATAATCCTTCAAAAGCATGCAGTACGGGCATTTGTGATTGGGCTGTTCGTAAACGTAAAGCCCGAAAAAATAGGTGATCGCGTAGTATGCGACGAACAAAAAGAGCAAATTCAGAGTAAAACTCGCCATCGACTGCTTTAAGAAATTTAAGATCAAAATGGCGCCCAATATCGCGTAGAAAAAGGTCGCCAAAAGCGCCTGCGTGTAGCCGAACGGAAGCTTCGGCGCGCGAAATACGACCGAGCAGCAAAACACCGGCACGCGCAGTGGGATATTGATAAAAAATAGAATCTCTAAAATAAACTCCGCTAGGACGCCTGCAAAAAGGATGGTAAAGATTAGGTATTTGCGCTTTAGATAGGGAAATTTTCCCGCTTTAAGATCGAGGCTGTTTAAAATAAGCCAGAACCCAAAGCCGAAGATCAGTAAAATTTTTAAAAGCAGTAGGATATTGCCGTAGCGGTTCGAGCCCACGACGCCTGCGGAGCACATCGCGCCGGGCACGATCGAAGAGAGCTCGTTTAGGCAGAGCGCGAAAAATATAAACAAAATGATCTTGCACGCTATCGTGAAGAACAAAATGGTGTTGATGAGATAGTTTCTTTTCTCCAGGGCGTATTGTAAATTTGAGGTGGCGTTAAAGTCCCAGTAGCGCATGATCCGCACGATGTGAAATTGCGAGATCGCCATCAGCGCTATTACGATCAGCTCCACGGCCAAAAACGCGATCACGCTACCCGATAAAAATACGCTCATGCTGAAATTTCTCCATCTTTTAAAAAGACGTATCGATCCACAAAGCTTAGCTCGTCGAAGAGTATATCGTGCGTCGCGATCAAAACGGTCTTTTTAAGCTCTTTGAGCTTTGAGAGCATTTCGATAAAGCCGAGCGAGTTTTGTTTGTCTAAATTTGCCGTCGGCTCGTCGGCTAAGATGATCTGCGGCCTCATCACGAGCGCTCTTGCGATAGCGCAGCGCTGCTTCTCGCCGCCGCTAAGGCTCGAGACGATCTGATCTTTTTTATGCGCGATATTAGCGATCTGCATCGCTTCATCTATACGCGCGCCAAGCTCATCTCTGCTCAGCCGCTCGAGGCTAAGCGGCGCAAGGACATTTTTATAGACGCTAAGCGCCTCAAGCAGGTTGAAAGACTGAAAGATAAAACCGATTTTTTTATGGCGATACGCGGAGCTTTCGATATCGGCGAGCTTGGAGACGTTTGCGCCGTCCACCAAAACCTCGCCGCTGCTCGGCTTAGCAAGCGCGCCTATGATGGATAGAAGCGTGCTTTTGCCGCTACCGCTGACCCCTTTTAAGATTACGATCTGCCCCTCTTCGACGCTTAGGCTTATATTTTTTAAAGCGCGAAATTCATTCGCCCTGCCCTCGTTGTAAATTTTATAAAGCTGCTTGATCTCTATCTTGCTCATTTGACCGCCTCGCTCATATCGCCTATAGCGATGCGCCATGAAGGGATGATGACGAACGCTAAAAACGGAATCACGCTAAAGACGAAGATCAAAAAGAGCATATTGAAATTTATCGCGGGCGTGAAGGTGATGAAATTTCGCAGCTCGCCACCTAAGAATATATCGCGCAGAAGCGGCGCATCCAGGATAAAAACATAAGCATAAGCGCCCGCAACGCCGAGTAGATAAGCGCTTAGCGAAACGATGAAATTTTGAATAAATTTCATCGCGATGATGTCCTTTATACAAAAGCCGATGCTGCGCAAGATCGCGATCTCCTTTTTCTTCTCGCCGTATGCGAGCGAAATTTGATTTTTCAGCAAGATGAAAAACGAGATCATCGCCACGGCGTAAAGCACCATAAAAATTCCACCCTTGTAATAATACAGATGCCTCACTTCGGCTACCGCATCCTCGGCACTGAGAGCCTCCGTGTTGGGGTATAAATTTACGATCTTAAGCGCTACTTCGCTTACTTCGTTGGGGTTGGGCACGCTTACGTAGAGCTTGGTGTATTCACCCTCCTTCAGGCTCAGCACCTCGCGCGCAGTATCGGGGTTGAGATAGATCACGTCGTTTGAGACGATGCTGCTTTCGTGCGGCGAAATTTTATTAATCTTAATCGCAATTAGGCGCTGTTCGGTTAAGAAGTGAAACTCGTCCTCGTAGTACCACTCGCCCATCGCCGCCTTCACCCCCTCGCCTACGACCATTTCGTTTTCGCTCAGGCTTTCGTCGCCTACGATATGAAACCAAACGCGCTTTTGAGCGAAGTAATACATCCCGTCCACGGCGCCCTGCACTTCGCTGACGCCCGCGATCTTAGAGATGTCGTAGATATAGCCGTCGTGCATCAGGTCGCGTTTGCCCGCGCGTAGAGCCTCTACGACGATGTCAGGTCTGAGCTTGATGACCTTTTCAAGATCGTTTTGAATGGAGCCCGAGATAAAAAGTACCGAGCTTAAAATAAAAACGATAAATGCAAAGATTGCGAAGCTAAAGGAGTGATCGGCTCTGTCTTTTCGCAGCAGAGTCACGGAGTAGTCGATAAAATTTTTATTTATCATAGACGAACTCCGCGTAGGCTTTGCTCTTAAAGCTGCTTGAGAGCCGCACATCCTTTATCTCGCGCGCTAGCTTTTGCAGGCACTGCTCGCCCTTTGCGCGATCAAAGCTTACATAATGCACCGCAATGAGCGCGTAAAGGGCGGCAAAAAAGATCATTAAAGCGCAAATGAGCCTCATAGCCCTTCTATTACGCTCTCTTGAATTTCATCAAATTTAAGTACGTTCTTACCGCCGTGATCTTTAGCGAAGGTCTTAGCCGCGCTCTCGCTATCAAACGCAATGAGCTCGTCGCCCATCGGCCCTAAGACGTTGGAGCCGAGCACGAAAAAGGCACTTTTAGCATCGATCTTATGAAGCTTGTAGTAGTCGGTTACGTAAATTTTATCAAAGCCCTTACCCTTTTGGAAGTAGTATTTCATCAGATCTTTTACGCCGTCAAAATACAAGCTCTCCCCGCCTTGAATCTCTATCATCGCCGCCCAGTTAGGGTTTTTACCCACTAGCATGCCGCAGACCGGGCATTTAGCGCCTTCAGGCACGACGATCTTTTCAGGTTTTTTCGCTTTTGCGTTTTTGTCGCTGCCGCCTAAATTTACAGGTGCATCCCATAGATACAGCGCCGCGGCTTGCAGGTGTTTGTCGTACTCAGGCTCCTTGCTCGCGCCTTTTGCGTCGCAAACATTTTTGAGATGAGCTTTAAGCTCGGAGATGGCTTTGAAGCTTTTTGGATCGGTTTTCTCGCAGTTTGCTTCGTAAAATTCCTTGCCGTGCGCGTAAACGCCGCCCTCGCGTTTGGCTTTGATCATCTTGTTATCGCCCTCAAAGTCCTGTCCCGCGATCTCGTAGGCTTTGGCAAAGTTCACTATCTCGCCGCCGTTTTCGGCTTGGAATTCCTTCGCGTCGGCTTCGGTTGAGAAGGCGTATTTGCTATTGCGGCTCATCGTACCTTTGACCTTGCTACCCACGACGTAAAAGGCTTTATTCACGTCGATCAAATTTAGATTTTTCGTATCGACGACCTGCGCATCGCTTGGAATTTTGCCGCCCGTAATCTCGTACAAGCAGTGCAGGGAAGCTACTTGCTTGCCGTTTACAACATGGTTGGTTTTATAGAATTTAACCAAATTCATTCCGCAAACGGCGCAGTATTCTTTGCCCTCGCCGCTTCCTACAAGCGTAGCCTTGCTAGGATCCACGCTTTGAAACATAGGATTTGCCGGTTTATTGGCCCCATCCATGGAGGCGCCGCAAACCGCTGCCGCCAGTAAAGCCGAAGCTAAAAACGAACGTAAAATCATACTATCTCCTTAAAAATTTGATGTTTTAAATTTACTTACTAATCGAGTTTAAAAATTCCAAATTCTCGCACCCCATCTTGATTCCGCCGTCGCAGCTTTTTTTGAAAAGCTCTTTTGCTTTGGCGTTATCGGACTTCACCCCTTTGCCCTCGGCGTACATTATGGCTAAATTATTGCAGCCGTCGAAGTGGCCGAGGCTGCACGCCTTTTCATACTGCTGCTTTGCTTGCTTATAATCCTGGTCCACCCCCTGCCCGAAGGCGTATAGATAGCCTAGATTGTTGCAGCCGATGCCGATGTCGCCGCCGCAAGCCTTTTCGTAAAAAATTTTAGCCTTTGCGAAGCTTTGCTGCACGCCTTCGCCCTTCAGATACAGATAGCCCAGGTTGTTGCAGCCCATCATATCGCCGTAGGTGCAGGCCTTCTCATAAAGGCTCGCCGCCTTAGCGACGTCTTTCGCGAGCCCGGCGCCGTTTGCGTATAAAAGCCCGAGCGAGGTGCAGCCTTCGTTATCTTTGCAGGCTTTTTCATAATAAGCTGCCGCTTTGGTGAAATTTTGATCCGCGCCGTTGCCGCTTTCGTAGATATAGCCTAGATTGTTGCACGCAAGCGCAAATTTAGCGCTGCACGCCTTCTCGTAGAGGCTGATCGCCTTTTCGAAATTTTTCTCTACGTTGCCGGTGCCCTCAAAATACAAAACGGCTAGATTATAGCATCCCGAAGCTTTATTTTCCAAACCGCACGCTCGCTCGTAAATTTCTGCGAGTTTTTTATGATCGCCGCTTTGCTGCGCCTGAATGCCCTCGCTGATAAAGCCCGCGTTTGCCGCGGCAGCCAAAACCAGCGCTATTAGAAATTTTTTCAAATTTACTCCTTCATATCGTTTTTTACGTCCCTGCCCCTGAAAGCAAGAGCGATTATTAAAATTACCGCCGCTATTATACAATAAAACGGCGCGGGTATCTGCGGCGCATCCCCTGCGGCATAAGAGTGCATACCAGTGAGGTAGAAATTTACGCCGAAATAGGTCATTATGATAGAGCTATACGCGAGCGTCGAGCTCACGCAATAAACATAGATCGAGCCGAGCTTCGGGATAAGCTTTAGATGCAGCACGATCGCATAGACGATGATCGAGACATACGACCAGGTCTCTTTGCTATCCCAGCCCCAGTATCGCCCCCAACTCTCATTCGCCCATACGCCGCCGAAGAAATTTCCGAGCGTCAGCATCGAAAGCCCCACGATGAGGCTAATCTCGTTGATCGCCGTTATATATCTGATCTGAGCGTTAAGCCGCTCGCAATTGGCGCTGTTTTTAAGCGCCATCAAAACAAGAGCCAAAAGACCGAGCAAGCAGCTAAGTCCTAAAAATCCGTAGCTAGCCGTGATAACCGAGACGTGGATGCTAAGCCAATAAGATTTTAGCACCGGTACGAGGTTGGTGATCTGCGGATTTACGAAGCTCATATGTGCTACTAGCATCACGATGCTGGCCAGCAAGCAGCTTGCGCTTAGCGTAAGCAGGGACTTTCTAAAAAATATGATCCCCGCAAGCGCCGCTGACCAACCGATGTAGATCATCGATTCATAGCTATCGCTCCACGGCGCGTGAGCCGCGACGTACCAACGCAGCGCAAGCGCGAGGGTATGTGCCGCAAAGCTTGTGGCAAAGGCCGCGAATAAAATTTTTTGCGCGAGCGTGAAGCGCTTGCCGCAAAGCGCGCCCAAAAGCGCTAAAACAAGAGCTATGCCGCCTAGGATCATATAGCAATAAACTAGCTTTTTGAAAACCGAGGCTTTGTTGTAAAATACCTCGGCTTTGACGCGGCTAACGCTTGGAAGAATAGCCGCCGAGGTGGCTCTTTGGTAGCTTTTCAGCTCTGCTAACGCGGCATCCGCTTTAGCCCAATCATTATCCGAAATTCCGTCTTGCAAGCCGTTTAGATAGTCGTTTAGCACGCCTTTGATCTGCGGCGCGATTCTATAATCCGCAAAGGCGTCGTTCGGCGAGAGCCAGGCGTTTTGCGGGTCGTTCGGCACGGGGATAAATTTAAAGAACACCCCTCTGAAGGTCAGATACGCGATATTTAGCCGCTCGTCGAATTTAATCAGCTCGTTATCGAGCACGCTGCGGCGCGAGGCGCTTTTTTCATTCGCCTCGTCCACGACGCGCGCGAGCTTGTAGTTGCCGTTTTCATCAAAGACCGAATTAAAGCTCGCATATCGCTCCTGCGGGGCTAAGCCTAGCATCTTTTTGATCTCGTCGTTTTTGATCTTAATGATCTTTTGATCGCGCCAAAATGCAGGATTTAAGCTCATTCCTAGGATCATCTGCTCGGCGCTTAAGCCGTAAAGCCCCTCTGTGCCTGAAATTTTATTTACGATCTCGCTTGCTTCGGTGCTAAGCGGCTTGATCCTACCCATGTAATCTTGCACCAAAAGCTCCGCGAACGCGCCGTTTGCGTGAACGCGCGAGTTGGCTTTAAAGTTTGCCAGATAGTTTTCATTCGCGGCGCGAAGCTCAATGCTGAAAAAAAGCGGCGCGATCAGAAGCAGCGCGGCAGGCGCGTTATTTTTGATAAATTTAGCTAGCTTTTTAAACCTGCTGCCTGCGGTAAAAAGATTGCCGATAAATCCGACGCAAAGTAAGAAATAGCCGAAATAGGTAGGGATTTTACCAGGATCGCGATTAAGCTCCAGCACCGTGCCCAGCTCGTCCGTGTCGTAGGAGGATTGAAAGAGCTTAAAGCCGCCAAAGTTTAGCGGGTGGTTCATATAAATTTCATGCTCCCCCGCGCTCTTGCCCTCTTTTAAAATTTCAACATCGCTAGCGTAGGATGATGGACTTTGCGAGCCCGGGTAGCGCTCGAGCTTAAATTTCAAAAGCTTTACCGCAAACGGAAGTTCTATCAGTTTCGAGCCCCAGCTTAGCATTATCTCCTCGCCGTCAAAGTTTAAAATTTTAGGTTCCCCGAGCCAGCCCGCGCCGCCGCGAAGCTCCGCTTCTTGCTCGCTTCCGCCCTCAAAGCCCGCTTTTACCGCAAGCGTGCCCTGCTCGCCTTTGGACGCGGGTTTGTAGGAGCTAAATTTGACGGTGAAGCTTTTAGAATTTATACTTTGCGTGAAGCTAAAATCGTTATTGCCGATCTGAGATAGATTTAGCGGGTACTCAAACAGCGCGTCTTGCGTGCGGATTTGCAAGTATGGTTTGACGCTTACCATCTCGCTTTCGCTCTCGCCCACCCTTACGTGCAGCACGCCCTCGGTGCCGAAATAGCGCGTCAGCGCCGCACCGATAAAGATAACGATAAATGCCGTGTGAAGCACGAAGGAGCCGAAGCGGCGCCACATTTTGGTTTTTATGATGATAGCAAGCAAACAAAGCGCAAGTGCGCTCATTACGCACTCGTACCAGCGCGCCTCATAGACTAAAATTTTAGCCGTTTGCGTATCGTAAATGCTCTCTAAAAAGGTTGCGACGCCGGCGCCTGCGGCAAGGATAAAGAGAAGGCAGAGCGCAAATTTGTAAGAAGTTAAAAATCTAAATAAATTTACGCCCAAAATCGCCTCTCCGAGTTTTTACATTATTATATCGTAAGTTTGTCCCGCATACAAAATAAACATCCTAAGAAGCAGCACGCCCATGACGCTGGCAAGCGCGCTAACGTAGAATGCAAACGCAGAGTGAGCGATCTTTTTGCCCAGTGCGAAATTTAAAACTAGCGGTACGCAAAAACCTACACCCACGACGCCTAGCCAAAAAAGACGCGCGTAAATTCCCTCGCTAAAGGCAACGCTGGCGGCTTTTTGCACATCGCTGCCCGTTATTAGCGAGACGAAAATCATACCGATTAGTAAAATTTCCATCGCTAAAACCGGCCACTCGACCGCGTGTAGAGTTTTTAGATCGCCGCCGTGCGGGTCGGCTTTAAAGAAAAGCGCGGCTATTAGGCTTGAGCCTGCAATGCCTGCCGATAAGCCAGACGCCACGAAAAGCGCAGGTAAAACGGCCGTATTAAGGATAGGAAATCTAACCAAAACCGAGATCAAAAAGCCCGTATAGGCGCAGATCGCGACCGCAAAAACAAGCGTAAGCGCAAGAAGTAGCGGGCGAAGCGCGTTTAAAATTTTCATTACGAGCGTGAAAAGCCCTTTTAAAAAAGTAAGTCTGCGCGATAAAAATCCGCTAAGATCAGCTTCAAACGCATAAAGGCAAGCTACGAAGCTAAGCGGGATATAGACGCAAAGCGCCGCTACGCCCACGGACATAACCGAGGTGAAGTTATAGTTAATCAAAATTTTCCAGAAAAGCAGCGGCCTCTCAAGGTCGGCTACCAGGCAGACCATACCGAGTAAAATCGCGACGAAAGATAGCAGCGACGCAGCCTTAAACAGCGGCGTGCTTTCAGTTTGTTTTTTGTAAAGCTTAACGAGGATCGCGACGATCAAAGCGCCGCCGCTCATGCCCGCTAGCAAAAGATAAACCGCTATCGGCCAGCCCCACTCAACGCCGTGAGAGAAGGTCGCAGTGAAATTTATAGCTCCGTTCATATCACACCCCCAGTTTTACCGCAGGAATATAGCGCAGGCTCGGCTTCGTGCCGCACTCAGGATGCATTCGCAGGCTGTCTTTTACGCGAAGTAGCTTGCTGATGTGCGAGCTTTCGTCGTTTAGATCGCCGAATACGATCGCTTCGTATCTGCATGCCTCGATGCAGGCGGGCTCGTGACCGTCCTTTAAATTCGTATCCAGGCAGAAGTTGCAGCTCTCTGCGGCTCTTGTTTCGTGATTTATAAAGCGCACGTCGTAAGGACAGGCGACGATGCAGTATTTACAGGCGATGCAGTCATCAGTATTCATCGTCGTGATGCCCGTTTTTTCATCCTTGTGGCAGGCTTTAGTCGGGCAAACGTTCACGCACGGCGCGTCCTCGCACTGCTGACAAGATACTCTAACATAGCGCTTTTCTTTCAAATTTAGCGGATCGGTTTTATCCTGGATAAAAAGCCTCATCTGACCTTTCGGAACCGAATTTATCTTTTTACAGGCTATCTCGCAATCAGTGCAACCCACGCATTTGTTCTGATCGAATATCATGCCGTAGTGCGGCTTTTTCGGCTCTTGCTTTTTAGCACTTGCGTTTACATCTTGTGCACTTTTATCTGTGCCGTTTTGTGCGAGCAAGCTTGAGGCGATTGCGCCAAGCCCCAAAGAGCCGAGTGCGGCGGATTTTATAAAATTTCTTCTTTGCTTTTGCATATTCTCCTCCGACTAAATTTAAGCAAAACTACTTTGTTTTATTCGCGTCGTGAAAGCTTTTAGCCTCGCTCTCGCTAAGCTTTTTGGCCGCATCGGCAAGCTCGCCGGGCTTTAAAACCTTTAGTAGTTCGGCTTCAAAAATTACTACAGAACCCGCAGGAATTCTATCTACGTCCACGTTGCCGTAGGCTAAATTACTAGGGATTGTAAATTTATATTTCGAGCCCGTATTCATCAAAAGCAACCCCTCGCGTAATCCGTCGATTAAGCCTATCATAGAAAGATGCGCCGGAATTTTAGATGCGAAAGTATCGTCAAATACGCTACCGTTCGTCAAATACGCCTTGTAGTTCATCACTACTACGCTCTCAGGCTTTGGTTTTTCGCCCATACCTAGCTTTAAAATTTCATATTGAAGACCGGATTTTGTGGTTTTAACGTCCGGATTTTTGGCATTTTTCGCCATAAATTCCTTGCCTGCTTTTAAATTTCTATCAAGCTCCGCTTTGGAATTTGTTTCTACGATCTTATTTAGTTTATCGGCTCTTTGATTCAAAAGTGCAATAATTTCCTCATCTTTTAGCTTCTGCTGCTTTTTAAGAGCGTCCAAAAACCCCTCTATCACCGCATCTAAGTCGTATTTGACGCCTAATGCGGCTTGTGAATGCAGCTGGTTTGAAACATAGCTTCCGGTGGAAGCTCCGATGCTATAAGATTCTTTTTGTTCTTGCGTAGTTAAATTCGCGCCCAACGCGCAGCTTGCCAAAACGATAGGCAAGAAAATTTTTAGTCTTTTTTGCATACATTTGCCTTTTAAATTTCGGGGCCGCGAGCTTACGCGACCCCGAAAGAATTATAAATTATTATTTAGAATTCTTTGAGCCTCTTTGATATACTCTTTAGCGGCTTCTAGCCTTTGCTTAGTATATTTAAAGCCGTGCATACCCCATGAGCCGTCTTTTTCGATAAGATCGACGGTGTCTTGAGCTTTTTCGATCAGCTCGTAAACGCGAGTTTTATCGCTGGAGTTAAGCTTTTTGGTCTCAAGGATAGAATAAATTCCTTGAATACCGATCTTAACCTGCGAGAAGTCGCTCTTAATTGGAGTTTGCCAGCCCATAACCTCATCGTAAACCTGTTTTTGGTTCTTGAAGTGAAGCGTCTCTTTTAGCTCGGAAACGACAGGACTATGGCAGCCTTTGGTATCTTGCATATCTTTATCCGCCCAAGATGTTCGTGCGCACGACCACATAAGATCGACGAAATTTCGTCCATCTTTATTTCTTTGGAAGTGCCAATCTTTCGCATCTCTTGGACCTTTAGCGGCATCGCCTGCGACTAGAGATTTTCTAGCAGGATCAATGTCGATCTTCCAGATGTGAGATCTTCTTTGAGTATCAAATCCCGCGTTGTCTTGGAACTGAATAGCATAGAAGTTCTCGCAGCTCATCATAAACGGCATGTGGCAAGATGCGCAGGTGTTGTCTTTATGCGTATCGGCTCTTGCAGCGATATAAGCTTGCTCTTGGTGGCAGTCTTTGCACTCTTTTGTGATCTTAGGCTTTGTATAAAACGCGCTCAAATAGCCCTGCTCGGAGTTGTAATTTACGCCCTTGACGGTTTTATCGCCAACTACCGGTCCAGTGTTATCGTGCGGATCGTGGCAGGTTACGCAGCGCATACCCTTCTCGTAGTGAGCGGTAAAGTAGGACTGAGAGCCTTCAGAGCCACATCCTGGTCCCATAGATTTAAATTTAGAGCTAAGAGATAGATCGGGATTTCCGTTGTTTAGCGGATTAGCACGAGCTAAATCAGGGCTATAGTTAAATCTTTGGTGGCAGCGTTCGCAGTTTGAGGTTCTAAAATTTGTAGCGCCGTCAAGGTGACCGCCCGCTCCATGGCACTCTTCACAGGTGATACCCTTGGAGATAGTGTGCTTTTGAAGCTCTTTTGCGTTACCCAAAGCGGCGTAAAATTCTTTCTTAGTTTTAAAATCGAATTTGAATGGGTGGCAGACTTCGCAGTACGAGCTGTTTGCTTGGAAAAACATCGATTTTTTGTATTTCGCAGCATACGACGCAAGACCTCTTACGTAACCGCCGTTATCGCCGTATTCCTCAAGCGTGCCCGGGAATTCCGGAACTATCTTTTTGATCTTTTTGACCGTCTCATCGTCTAAATTTAACGCCCAAGTCCTTTGGAATTGGTTGCCGCCGGCTACGATCTGACCGGTACCATCTCTTAGCAAGCCACCCTCTACGTGATAGGTTCCGCGTAGAAGCCATGCATCTACGTAGCCGAATTTTGTCCTTAGATGCCCCACAGTCGCATAAATTACGTCAGGGGTAATGCCTTTTGGAAGGATCGACGCCGTATCTGGGCTAAATACAGGATCGGTTAGGTTGTTATTAACCTCCGGGTGCTCGCCCGGGAAGCGGATAGTAGTGGCGTGGCGCGATCTGCTCCATGTCTCATACTGCGCAGGGTGGCACTCGCCGCATTTTTCAGGACCTATGAATTTATTCGGAAATTGCAAAGAAGAGCCCGCAGGGATTCTATACATCATAGAGCTATAGCCCTTGCCGTCGTCTCTTTTACTCGCCTTTGAAAAGTCAAATCCATGCCCTTCCGCAAGCCACTCCAAACCTCGGTCGTGCACATCCATCTTACCGACCGTCTTGCCGCCGTATTTGGTAAAAATCGGGTGATTTTTAAATAGCCAGTCATACATCTCTCGCTCTTCTACGACGTAGTCCTGCAAGGATATGACGCCTCTGCTTTGCAACGTGCCCTTAGGATTTGCGATGACGTCGCGCGATTTTTGCGACATTTCCATCTCATGCCCCATGCCTTCATCAGCACAGGCTCCTGCGGCAAAAATGCTAATACAGGCGAGCGCGCCTAGTAGCATCTTATTCCATTTTTTCATGGCTCCTCCTTTGAAAATCAAATTTTTAAATTAGCAAAGTTTTACGATTGAAATAATACCAACAAAAAAGGGCGAAAAAGGGAGAAATTTAATGAAGTCTAAATTTAACGAAAAGATATCGTAAATATCGCGCCTTCGTCGGAATTTGCAGCGCTTATGCTCCCTCCGTTTTTTTCGATTATCATCTTGCTCATATATAGCCCTAGCCCGCTGCCCTGCTGTTTTGTCGTAAAGTGCGGCTCAAAAATTTTATCTAACTGCGCTTCGTCGATGCGGCTTGCGTTATTTTCGATCGTGATTACCCGCTCGCCCTGCTTTAAAAACGAGTGAATTTTAATCTCGCGCCGTTTAAGCGGTACGTCCAAAAACGCTTCCTTTGCGTTGTTTATGATGTTTATTAGCACCTGGATGAGCTCGTTTACGTTGCCGTAAAGCGTAAAATTTTCTTCTACCCGTACGCTTATGTCGATGACATGCTTTTTAAGCGAGGCGTTTAAAATTTTACGCGCCTGTTCAATCGCCTCGCTGGCGCTAAATTCTTTCTTCGGCATGTTCGGATTGAAGAAATTTTTAAAATCCTCGATCGTATCGCTCATAAATTTCACCTGCTCGCCCGCGTCCCTGATGCCGCCCTCGAGCCTTTCTTTTGAGAGCTTGCCCCGCTCGTTGTAAAGCTCTAAATTTATGAGCGTGGAGCTGATCTGCGATAGCGGCTGGCGCCACTGGTGCGAGATATTGCCGATCATCTCGCCCATGAGCGCGAGACGGCTTTGATTTATCAGTAAAAGCTGAGTTTGCATCTTTAAGGTCTCGTTTTTTTTGTGAATTTTATAGATACAAAATATGCAGATCAAAAACACTACAAGCAAGCTTAGGCCGCTAACGACAAACTCTTTGGTGTGATAGAGCAGAATGCTTTTTATCGGAATTTTAAAGCTTATCATCGCGATCGTATCGCCTAGACTGCCTTTAAAATTCCCCACGTCTCCGTAGAGCTCTTGCATCTTTTTAGGCGCTGCGTTGATGCTGTGGCATTCGGTGCACGAAGGCTGGGAGTTTGTTATCGGCAGGCTCAAAAGATACGAGGCGCCACCTTTATCATAGATGACTCTGGAGTATTCTTTGTATCTATTTTCTTTAAAGCCCTCTAAAATTTCATTCTCAAACTCGCTTCCAGCGTGTTCGGGATTGAGTGGTTCGGTGGCGACAAGCTTGTAGTCGTAGTTAATGTGATTTTTGGCGAGCTGAATTTTATAAATTTCGCGCGTTATGTAGGTCGAGGACATCAGCCTCGGATCGAAAAAGTCCTCGCTTAGAAGCTTTTTTTCTTTAAGCTCGTTTATTAGCGGGCGCTGCACGGTCGAGACGTAATCGCGCACCGCGTTCATCGTATCTAGGATATAAAACGCCTCGCGCCTCGTGTCTTTCAGCGCAAGCTCGCGGTAGAAGTTAAAAACCAACGCCGTAATTACGATATATAGCAGCACGAAAACCGCTACGATAAATTTAAATTTATACTTCAAAGAGATACCCCACCGCATATAAATTTTTGATCACGTCCTTGCCGATCTTGCGGCGCAGCTCTTTGACGATCGCTTTGATCGCCTCCTTGCTGGGCTGCTCGAACTCCCACATATAATCAAATAGCTGCTCGTAGGTTACGGTTTGATTTTTGCGCGCTAAGAAGTACTCCAAAAGCTTGCTCTCGCTTTTAGAAAGATGACAGGCGCTGTCTTCTACGTAGATGATCTTTTTGGCAAAATCATACTTCAACTCACTGCTTATGCTAAATATCGGCGCGTGATTTATCAGCTCCGCAGCGACGTCTTGCAGCGCCTTTATAAAGGCGTTTTTATCGTACGGCTTAGGCAGATACCTAGTGATCTTAAGCTCCACCGCCCGCCACAGATACTCCTGCTCGGTGTGGCTCGAAAGTATCACGATCGGCACCGAGATACCAGCAGCACGGATCTTTTTAACGACCTCTAGCCCGTCCATATGCGGCACGCCGATATCAAAAACTAGAGCGTCGTATGAGCCGCTCATCGCCTCATCAAGCGCCTCCAGCCCGTCCTTAACCCCCACTACTTCGCCGAAAAATAGCTGCAGCGATTCGGTTATATTTTTTAAAATCCCGGGCTCATCCTCCAGGCAAAGCACCCTTTTATTGGACAAAACGTCCAATAATTCGTAATCTTGCATACTCTATCCGCCTCCAAGCTTAGTGCATTTCATTCTTAATCGTCTCTTAAAATATAACTAGACTTAGATTATATAAATTTAGCATTAAACTAACGTTAAAAAATATACCAAAGCGGTTTGCACGCAAATTTAAACCTGCAACCGCCTATGTGCGAGCTTTGCGCCTGCATAAGTTGGATAAAAATATCACAAGAACATAAAAAGGCGGGACGATAAGCTTGATATTAAATTTTACCGCCTCGCAGGCAACATATGAAAGGCGGTAAAATTCTATTTTAGAGGGGCTTGCATATGCATTTTGTAGACAAAAGGCAATCAAATCATAAAGATCTATCAACTCCGCAGCTCGGCGGAATAGAATTTAAAATTTAGCCCAAGCCGGGCATGCTAAAGTTAATGTGACTGCTCCATCTTTGAGTGATCCATGCCACCGTGATCCATGTTCTCCATCGAGCCATGATCCATATGCGAATGATCCATCCCCTCCATCGAACCCATATCGTGGCTCATCCCACTCATCGAGCCATGATCCATCATAGAATGATCCATGCCACTCACACCTGGATCGGTCATTCCAAAAATCATCGCGACGTGTCCTAGCACCAAAAATACAATCAGCGCCAAGAAATGAAATTTAAGCCTAGCTCTAAATTCCGCTCCTTTTGCGATAACTCCGAGTTCCAAAAGTAGCAGCACTAGCGCAGGCAGCGCCGCCGCTACGTATGCCGCCAAAGCTAAGGCGTCCGCAGCACCACGTAAATGAATGACGGGTAAAATTTTAATCGCTACGTAAATGATTAATATCGTAAAATAAGCGCCGAGAATGATACTAAGGCATCTATTGATTTTTAGCGCCAAAGAGCCCTTCTGCGAGCGGTACAAGCTAAAAAATTCGCTCGCTACTATCGCTTCTGCTAAGCCCATCGGCACCGCCATAAATAAAATCAAATTCCACGGCTGATTTGCCATCAAAAGTTCCATGTAATTCGTCATTGCCATGTTTTCTCCTTATTTTGGTTTAAAGGGCGCAATTCTAGCGGCTTTCGGTAAAAAATTTTAAAACAATAGATAAGATTAAGTGCACCTTTAATCTTATCTTTCCATAAAACGATTTGGGCTGCGTCTTAAAGCTCGCCCGCAAATATTAAATTTTTAATCTCGCCTCGCACGCTGCCCTCCTTGTATCTAACGCGAAATTTAGAAAATTTATATTTGCAAAAGCAGATGCCTTAAATTTATCCGAAACGCTTTAAATTCCGCAAAATTTCAGTTTTACAAAGATAAAATTATGAAATTTTTTTAAAAGGATTTAAAATGAAAAATGCTCTTTTATTCGCCTGCGTAGCGCTATTTATATGCGCTTGCTCCAATTCTGAGCATCCAAAGCCAGGCGTTTCGCATTGTAGCGAGCCTAAAATGGACGAGGCGTCGCATCAGATGATCCAAATTTGCGGCGAAAGCGAGGATCCGCAAATCGAAAATATGCAGTGCAACGAAAACGGACTTTGCTTCGGCACCGCAAAAATCAGGTAGCCGAAGCCCCCGCAGACGCTAGTGCTAAATTTAACTATTTTAAAGCCAAGATCGAGCGCCCGCAGAGCGGTCTAGGCTGCGCTTTAAAATTTTAGCCAGCAGTTTAAATTTAGCTCCGCTTCACGCGCGCCGATGCATTTTATTATCTATCTTGTTTTTAGCTGCGCTCGCCGATTGATCGAGCTGCTCTTGGCGCGATAAATTTTAAAATTTCATCGCCAAACATGACGCGGAATTAGGATTTAAAAGTAAGCGCAGGTCGAATTTCATAAGTTTAAAATTTTAAAGCGATATGCGATTTTAAATTTTACGCTTCTTGAATGCTAGCCGGTGCGAAATTTCGCGCAAGCTCAAAATCCGCGCTAGGCAATTTTGTGCCACTGCAAAATTTCTAGATCTCAACTCCGCTCGGTAGAATTTTTAGCAGTGCAGATGGGGGCGCAAAATCTGCGCCGTATAATCCCACGCGGATCACACCCTCCCAAATTCCTATGCCGCACGCCGAGACTCATAATCTAATCTCGCTACAAGATCGCTTGCAAAATAGTGCAGTATCCTTAGTCGCATAGCGCAGCCTTGCTCACTGCGTGGTCGAGGTCCGTAGCTGTAGTGCAAATGGCGCAAAATTCTTTGCCGTGCGGTAGGAGTTCTCAGAGCAAAAAAAGACGCGGTATCCTCTACCTACGGTGCGAGTTTATAGTCTCTAACTCATACCTTAAAATTCCGCTTCAAACTCATTACTTAAAATTTCGTCTCAAAAGCCACGTATTAAAAATTTTGCTTTATTTTTACAGTTTAAAATTTCGTACGGATTGCACCGAGCGAAATCTCACCACTGCGCGACGCAAGCTTAAAATTTCAGCGTCGTGCTCGCCGCATATTAAATTCTGCTTTACTATGACGGCTTGAATTCTATCCTGAGCCCGCAGATTTAAAATTTTACTTCAAACGATGCCGTGAAATTTCTACCCTCCCTAGGCACATATCTCTCGGAGCCTGCGCCGCTCGCACTTAGCGGTGACGCTATATCTTTGCCGATAGAAATTCCGCGCACAGGGCGCCTGCCACAGCGCATAGAAAATAAAGCGCGCCGCCTGCTTGATCGCCGCCTCTAAAAATTTTAAGCGACCGCAAAATTTTAAAATTTAAAAGCAGCCTTCGATTAAGCCGATTTTTATAAATTTGGATTTGCTTTGTAGCAGCGCAATCTGGCGAGTAAGGCGCAACCATAAGTTAAGCAGCTAGCTTTACGTCAGCTGCTTAAACATTTCGATCTGTTCCTTTGTAAGCTCGATCAAATCATCGTTTGCGTATTTAAGCGATGTCTCCAGGCTTGCGATGAGCTCCTTACGGACGAAGCTCACGCTAAAAAGCGTCGCCCAAAATCGCGCTCCGCTGCCCGTGCTCGGATCTTCTAAGACCGCTCTAAGCGCAGCTACCGCAGCAGCATCGTCCGCCGCGCCCAATACCTCGTCCACGAGTGGATATTCACCTGCGCCGTCGCCCTCGTTTAGCGAGCGCAAAAGCGGCTCAAGCGCCTCGTCGCAGGGATTATCACGCAAAAACTCCCGTACCGCGCGAAACTCTGCCGCGAGCTGATCCGAAAGCTGCGCAGGCATCGGCTGATGAAGTCTCAAAAAGTCTAATGCCGTTTGCTTATCCATAAAATTCCTTTTAAATGATATGCGCGATTGTAGCTAATTTTGGATTGCAAAGAGATAAATTTACTCTAATTTATCAGCTACTTCCGTCATAAATTCTCAATAATCTTAAATAATTAGATAGTGATTTTGTAGTGGCTTTTAGGGGCGATTTTCGATGGGCTTTGCGGATTACAAAATAAAATTCCAAAATTTTATCCAAACAAAAAGGCCCCTGCGAAGTGCAGGGGCTTACAAGCTTGATCTGTTTAGTCCGGCAGAATTTAGCAGACTAAGAAGAATTATTCCTCGATCTTACCAGTTTTGATGCGGCGCTCGTAGATTTCGCGCATCTCTCTAATGTCGTTTTTGACCTCAAATACGCCGTGCCAATGCGAATAATCAGGTCCGCCCATTAGCGCGCCTTGGCGCATTCTGCGACCCTCGTGATGCCACGAAGTGTAATAAATACGCTGGAACGCATCCGCCCAAGGATCGTCTTTTAGAAGTTTCTTTTCCTTAAGCTCTTTTAGCATCTTAGTCGCTTCGTCGTTGTAAACGTTATATAGAAGTACCTGCTTATCGCCCACCTCAAAGAAATTATTCGTGTGGGTGCTTGCGTGGCACTCTTTGCAGACTTGCTTCATCTCGGCACGCGCTGCCTCAGGACCGTTTAGGTTACCCGCCAAAGGATTGCCGACATTTAGTTTGCCGGTATTTAAAAACTCGCTTACTGCGGTCTCATTACCGCCGGTTCGTAGATTACTCTTAGGCTGCCACAAATTCCACTTCAAGCGTTGAGATACGTTGTGAGTGGAGTTTAGATCGCCCACACCGCCGCTCATATGGCAGGTTGCACATGTAGGAGCGCGGTAGTCAGGAACCGCCCAAGTACCAGGAGCGCTATCGAATTTCCACTCATTGCCTTCAGCGTTAAATACGTGTCCGTGCATTGAGTTGTTGTAAATTTCGATATCCGGATGATCAGGTCCTAAGTGGCAAGATGCGCAAGCGGCAGGCTTACGAGCTTCGGCGATCGAAAATTTATGACCCGAGTGGCATGATTTGCATCCGCCTACGCTACCGTCCGGATAAACCGTACCAATGCCGTAAACGGGCCAGGTCTCTTTGGTAGGCTTGTTATGCTCATCCATTTTAACGACGCTACCGTGGCATTGAGAGCAACCGGTAATATCAGGCGCATGTTTAAGATCAGGGATATCACGTCCTTCGTAGTGATACATTAGATCAACCATTCCTTTGTTGGCTTGCATTTGCATAGCACCTCTTGCGTGGCCGCTGTTCTCAAACTCTTTAACCTCGTTACTATGACATTTAGCACAGGTTTTTGGGCTAACTAGCACCGAAATATGATTATCTGTGTCTTTCGGATGCGGCTCTTTAGCTGCCATAGGGCTATCTGCTGGCTGCGAGTGGCAGTCGGTACAGCTAACGCCTACGTGAGCGTGGCGGCTCATCTTCCAATCCGCAACGACGCCCGGAGTTTTTTCGGCATGGCACTCGACACAGCGTCTAGCTAGCGGCGTAAGCTGCCTATTTACCTTTAAATTCTTCGTAAGACTAACGTTTACGGAATTGCTTACGTTCGCGTCCGACGCGGACATATTCGCATGCTGCGCGGGCATTTCTGCGAATGCAAACGATGCGATACAGGCTATTAAAATAGCGACTTTTTTTAGCATTGCTTCTCCTTTACTTGGTTTTGTTATTTTCTCGGTTGTATTTATCCCAATATTTGGCGATCTCTATACCCATATTTTTGTGGCCGACGTTTTCGTGGCACTGCACGCAGGTTTTGCCGGTAGTGCCCGCGAAATAATCCCTATGTGCGAGCCAGGCTTTATTTACTTGGTTATTCTGCTCTTTTAAATTTCGATGGCAGCTTAGACAGCCGCTTTCATAAACGAAATGATTTCGCTCCTTGCGTTTTTCTTGCCAGTCGATCTTATCGGCATCGGTAAAGACCGTTTTGTAGACATCATTTGCGGAGGTTAGAGCTTTAGTCCAAAGATACATAAAGGTATTTTCATGAGAAACGTGACAGGCGACGCAATCGGCCTTGAAGCCTTGCGGGTTATTGCCGCCGTGAACATCGTTGTGAAATGCGTTTGCCATCGGCTGCATCGTATGACAGGATACGCAGAATTTATCGGTACCTGTAAGATGAACCATCTCCGCAATCCCAAGAGAAAGTATCATTCCTATAAGCACACAAGCGCCCACTAGCAGCACAAGAGTTTTCTTTTTCATAGGTTTCCTTGATTTTAAAATTTCTTCGCAAAATTTTTAGTATTTGATAATTCGAAAAGTGGTATTTTATTATAAAAAGATTAAAAACCGCTTATTTTCTAGCCTTTTGTTAAAATTTATTAAATGAAGATAAAATTTTAAACTAAGTTTTTAGTTTAACGGAATATAATCCATTAAAATTTCAATACAAGGAGAGATCATGAAAACGATCCAAGCGGATGAAATTACCAAAGTAGTCAGCGAGCTTTGCAAAAAAGCCTGTTATCACGTCACGCCAGATATGCGCGCGGCATTTGAGAAAGCGCGCGAGAATGAGACTTCGCCCATCGGCAAAGATATCTTAGGCAAGCTCTTGCAAAATGCCGATTTGGCGGCAAAAGAGGTCGCGCCGATCTGCCAAGATACCGGTATGACGGTGGTTTTTGTCGAACTCGGTCAGGATGTGCATATCGAGGGCGGATATCTGGAGGACGCTATCAACGCAGGCGTCGCGGACGGCTACGTAGGCGGCTATCTGCGTAAATCCGTGGTCGCAGAGCCGCTTTTTGAGCGCAAAAACACTACAAACAATACCCCTGCGGTCATCAATACCCGCATCGTCCCAGGCGACAAGCTTAAGATCAAAGTGGCCCCAAAGGGCTTTGGCAGCGAAAACAAATCCGTACTAAAAATGCTCGTTCCCGCAGACGGTATCGAGGGGGTAAAAAAGGTATTTTTAGAGGCGGTTAAATACGCTGGTCCTAACGCCTGTCCTCCGATGGTCGTTGGCGTCGGTGTCGGCGGCACGATGGATAAGGCGGCGCTTTTAGCCAAGCAAGCCGCGGTTCGTTCGATCGATAGCAGAAATCCCGACGAGCGCTACGCCAAGCTAGAGGATGAGCTGCTGGAGATGGCGCGCGCTACGGGCGTCGGTCCGCAGGGCTTGGGCGGCATAAATACCGCCGTTAAGGTAAATGTAGAGTGGTATCCGACCCACATAGCAGGGCTTCCGGTCGCTGTTAATATCAACTGCCACGCGGCTCGCCATGCCGACGCCGAACTATAAGGAGGAAATCATGTCAGAAGTTAAAAGAATTACCGCACCTTTCGATAAAAGCGTAGTAAAAAGCCTAAAGGCGGGCGATAACGTCCTAATCAGCGGCACCATCATCGCAGCTCGCGACGCCGCGCACAAGGCTCTAACCGAAACCCTCGCTCGCGGCGAGAAGCTACCCGTAAGCTTGGCCGGCGAGACGATATACTATTTGGGGCCGACCCCCGCCAAACCCGGTCAGGCAATCGGTGCTGCAGGACCTACGACTAGCGGACGCATGGATAAATATACTCCTACGATGATAAACGAAGTAGGCATCAACGGTATGATCGGCAAGGGCTACCGCAGCGACGCCGTAGTTGAAGCGATGAAAAAATCGGGCTGCGTCTATATGGTCGCTATCGGCGGCGCGGGCGCGCTGATTAGCCAAAGTATTAAAAAATACGAAGTGCTAGCCTACCCCGAGCTCGGCCCCGAGGCGGTCGCGCGACTTACCGTCGAGGATTTCCCTGCTATCGTAGCGATCGACAGCGAGGGCAACAATTTCTACGAAGTAGGTCAGGCGCCTTATAGAAAAATCTAAATTTTGCTAGCGGCGTCCGCGCTGTGCTCTTTGCGGCGCGGGCGTCCGTAAATTTCGCGACATTCGCTCAGGCGCTCGTAAATTTTGCGGCATAAACTACGGCGTTTGTTTCGCGAAATTTTACGACTCGGCGCAGTGAAATTTTATAGCGAATTTAAAGCGCGCCCGTAAAATTTTATCTCTCTTATGGCACGGAATTTTTAAAATTTCGTGCCGCTTAAACTTCTACCAAGATTCCGCCTTCGCTACATTTAGACGATCCGCCGCTAAATTTAATCGCAAATTTATCCAAGTCTAAATTTTAAAATTCCGGCGCCGTTCGTAAGCAAATTTAAAGCCCGCAAGCGTCATAATCCATCTCAAATTTAGAAGGGGCAAAATGAGCGCAAGCGAGCTGGAGCAGATCAGGCTGGGGCTTTTATATAAGGCGAAAAGAAATACGATCTTAGCGGCGGCGTGCATGCTCGGCTACGGCGCGTTTTTGTTATACAAGCTACGCGACGGAGGAGAGATGGTAGATTTGTTGTCTCTTATCGGATTATTCGCGGTTGTTCTTATAGTAGCCGTTTTGTGCGATGAAAGCTCCATAAAAGCTAAGATAATCTATGCTGCCTGCCTTTTTGCTATGAGCCTATTTCTAAACGATTTACAAAATCGTCCCACGATTTCCAAATATATCTTACTCGCGATTATAATTTTAATCTTGGCTGCTTCGAGCTTATTCGTATTATTTAGAGTCTTCAAACGAGATTATTCGATAAAATTTCGGCGCGCTTTTAAAGAGCACTATCTAATGCCTTATTTCAAGGCGTTCGGCTATCGATACGATATTGAAGGCAGTATCGATCCCGCCAAACTCAAGCTCTCCGGGCTCTTTTTTCGACTAGACAGATATCTAGGCGGCAACGACAGGGTCTCGGGCGTTTATGACGGCGTGAGGTTTGCATTTTGCGATGTGAAATTGTTTAATAGAATTTTGGAAAGTGAAATCCTCGGCACCTTTTTCTACGCGGAATTTAACAAACGCATAAGTGCCAAAACCCTGATTTTTCCCGCTCGCACCGGCGCGCCGAACACAGGCGGGCTAAAAAAGATAGATATGGACGATGCGGAGTTTAACGCCGCCTTTGCCGTGTATTCCGCGGACGCGACGAGCGCGATGTATATTCTAACACCCGCCTTTATGCGGAGGCTCTTGCGCTTCGCAGGTACCGTAGCCGCGCCCGTTAGCCTTAGCTTTTTGGATAGCAAAATTTATATTTTCGTAAATACAGGGCGCGATAATTTCGAGCCGGACATCGACGAAAGCGTGCTGTGCCGCGACCCTGCCGCGCTAATCAAGCGCGAGCTTTCGCACTTTTTGGCGCTCGTAAAAAATCTAAAACTAAACGAAAGAATTTGGAGCTAGCGCACGGCTTGCCGCAGCTTTGCGTGTCACAGCCTCGCGCATTATAGTTTCGCGCTCTGTGCTGCGACCTCACGCGCCGTAAAATTTGAAATTTTGAAATTCCGCTTTTGAATTTCATGAATTTCGCGCTTTGGAATTTTGCGCGCCTTAAAATCCCGCGCGTTTTGAAATTTAAAATTTTAATCCACGCTGAGGAATTCCGCACCGCAAAATTTAAAATTCTGAAATTAAAATCCGCATCTTGAAATTCTACGCTTTAAAATTTAGAATTTTAAAATTCCGCGGCCGAAGTTTTACGCGCCTGAAATTTGAAATTTTGCCGCGCTTTTAAATTTACGATCCCAAAGCCTTGAAATTTAAAATACAAATCCGCTCGCTGCGGAATTCTGTGAAATTGCGAAATTTGAAATTCCTTGAAGTTGCAAAATTCCGCGAGGCTGCCGTTTGAAATTCGCCTTTCAAAGCATAAGGCTAAGCAGCAGCAAAAATCCGATGAAGCTTAGGGCGTTGCCGAAGGAGCCGCCTATGTGATCGCCGAGCCACGTCAGCGCGAGCGCGCCGCCTAGACGCAGACCTATTTGTAGCGCCACGCCCGCGATAAAATCCGCTGCGCGCCGAAGTCCGCTGCGCGTATCGCCGAGCTCGCTGCTGCGGCTTTGATTCCAAATCCCGCTTACGCGGTAGTCTTTGTAGCGGGCGCGAAGAATATCGCCGTTTTGTAGCTCAAAGCTCTGCGAGGCGTCCTTCGCCTTGGCGGGTGCCGCGGCTTCGGCGGAGTGGACGGAGTTTATAGAATTTGCTGCGTTGGCAGAATTTACAAAACTTGCGGAATTTGCTGATTTCGCAAAATTCTTAACGCTCGCAGAATTTGTGGAATTTTCTGCGTCTAAATTCTTAAATTTCATGCAATTTTCGCCGTCCGCAAGCTCCGCTAAATTTTGATCTGTGAGTATCCCGTCGGAAACGATCTGCAGCTTACTATCGCCCGATAAATATACTCCGTCCAGCGCGAAGCCATAGTAATAAACGTCGCCACTTTGCAGCACGCGCACGCCGCTAGCATAGCCCTCCGCTTCGCCGCTTCGCTTGGGCTCTTTGGAGTGCGCGAGAGCCGCAAATATGCGTCCGAACTTCGCGGCGCGCCAGTCTCTTCGCATAAACTTGAAGCTGCAATACGCAAAAGGCGCGAGGATGAGCAGGGCTAGCAGTCCCACAGGAGCCCTTGCATCAAAGATGAAGATTATGCAGTAGATGCTCATCGCGGCTAGCGCTACGCCGAAGGCTGCGAATATCGCGGCGAGTGCCGTGCTACCGGCGTCCTTCCAGCGCTGCGCGCCCAGGCTTAGATTGACAAAGTCTAGCGGAGATGCGGCGGAGTTTGCCTGGGCGCCGTGCTCCTCGCGGGTAGAATTTAAAGAGAGGAAGCCGCTTAAATATTTGCGGATAAAACCTAAAGCGGCGGAGCTTATGCCGCGGCGATCTTTGTCCGATAAATCAGATACTGTAGAATTTTGGCGTGCACTTGTCGCCGTATCGCTATGTGCGTCGCAGTCGCAGTCTGAACTTGCAGCGGCGGAAGCGCGGTCGCTTGGAATTTCGCAGTTTAAATGCCCTGCGGAATTTTCGCCATTTAAATCGGCGCCGCTTGAAGCCTCGCGATCGGAATTTAAGCTCCTCGAAGCTTCGCGGCTGGAATTTGAGCTTGAAGCCTCGTATATCACCGCCAGCTCGTCGCCCTCGCGTATCGACAGATAAAGTCCGTCGCGCTTTAAGTCCAAATTTCCCGCAAAGTGCAAACCCTCAAGCGTAAAGCTAAATTTCGCCGTGCCTGCAGTCGCGGGCTCAAGCTTGAAATTTCGAGCCGTGCCGTGAGCAAGCTTGATCTGCCGCGGCGAAAGAAATTTAGAAAACCCCATGCGCGCCTTTCAGATCTCGCAAAATTCCGCTCCTCCTATTTCGCGGCGGATTTTTTGCGGATCTGAATATTGATGAGCTCCACCAGCAGCGAAAACGCCATCGAGAAGTAGATGTAGCCCTTAGGTATGTGAAAGCCCAGGCCGTCGGCGATCAGCGAGACGCCCACTAGGATCAAAAACGCAAGCGCTAAAATTTTGATCGTCGGGTTTGCGTCCACGAAGCACGCGATCGCGCCGCTAGCGAGCATCATCACACCCACGGCGATGACGACTGCGAGGATCATCACGGGCAGGTGCTGCGCCATGCCCACGGCAGTGATGACGCTGTCGAGCGAAAAGATGATGTCCAAAACGGCGATCTGCACGAGCGTGCCGCCGAAGCTTGCCTTGCCGCTGCTAGCGCTATGCTCGTGTGCCTCGCCCGTGGCGCTGGAGTGGATCTCGAGCGTGGATTTGACGAGTAGAAACAATCCGCCGCCGATCAGCACGAGATCGCGTCCGCTAAAATCGCGCGCAAGCACGCTAAATAGCGGCTTAGTTAGCCCCATGATCCAGCTTAGGCTTAGAAGCAGCAGTATGCGCGTGAACATCGCAAGCGCGAGCCCCATTATACGGGCACGTCCGCGCTGCGCCTCGGGTAATCTGCCGCATAAAATCGCGATAAAGATGATATTGTCGATGCCAAGCACGATCTCAAGCCCCGTGAGCGTCGCCAGGCTGATCCATGCCTCGGGTGAGGCGATCCATTCAAACATCGGTTTCCTTTGGGTGAAAATTTAAGCCGTGATGATAGCGAAAGTTTGGTTAAAATTTCTAAATTTTGCGACCTTTGCGCGCGAAACTGCGCGGGGAATTTTGCGCTTGATTTCGCGCGAAATTCTAAGCCTCGAATTTTAAAATTTTGAGTTTTGATACGGCTCGAATATGGGCTAAATTTAGCATATATCGGAATTTTAAATTTATTTAGTGCGGCGCGGGACGATATTCATGCTGCGCAAAATTTCATTTTCTAAACTGCCGCGGAGTGAATGCACGGATAGATTTACGAGCTAAATTTTAAATTTACGGCGTAGCGAATGTTTGCTTTATCAAAATTCGTTTTGAAATCCGCGTGCAGCTAAAGCCGCACAGGCGGCATACTTCGATCGAGGTTGGCGGATAAAGGAGCGGCAAATTTTAAAATTTAAAGATAGGTGCTGCGACAAGTAAATTTTGATGACGGGCGCTGCAATGCGGGCAGGCTAAATTTTGGCGCCAAATACACACAGAGCGTGCAAGGTTGGAATTCGGCGCCGAGTGTATGCAAAGGGTACGAGGTTGAAATTTAAGCGGGCGCGTCCTAAACAGCGCGAAACAAATTCGTTAATCAAACAGCGAGGGTTGCAGCGATTTAATTTTGTAGCTTGCGCGGTGAAAAGGCGTGAGCCCGTACCGCTCGATCGCCGCGATGTGCGCGGCCGAGCCGTAACCTTTGTTTTGCGCGAAGCCGTATTGCGGATAGCGCTGCGCAAGCTCATGCATCGTGCGGTCGCGCGTGACCTTGGCAAGGATGCTCGCCGCGCTTACTTCGGCGATTTGCGCGTCGGCCTTTACGAGCGTCTGAAGTCCGCGTACGCCGAAGGTTGCGTTGCCGTCGTAGATGATCTGTCCGCTAAAATCCGCAAAATACGCGAGAATCTGCTCAAGCGCCGATTTTAGACATGCGCTGAGTCCGATCTCATCGACCTGTGCGCTTGAAATTTCGACGATTTTGTAGCGCGAGTTTTCGATGATCTGAGCGTAGAGCTCCTCGCGGCGCTTTTCGCTTAGCTTTTTGCTATCGGCAAGTCCTGCGATCTCGCGCTGCAGCACGCAGCCCGCGACGCAAAGCGGTCCCGCAAGGCAGCCGCGCCCCGCCTCGTCGATGCCACAAATCTGTCCGCTCACTGCGCGTCCTTTCGCACGACGGGCACGGCTCCGCTTAGCAGGTCGTGTAAGTTCAGCCTGTCTTTGCGAAAAAAGCAGATCAAAAGCCCGATGACGCTAAAGCCTGCAAATACGAAGCACGTAAAGCGAGCCAGCGCCCTAAAAAAGCTTACTTTGCGTCCGCTGCGAACGTCGATGAGGTAAAGCCCTGCAAGTTTGTAGCCCGGCGTCTGGGCGCTGCGGGCGTAGAATGCCGCACAGATCGCGCCGTATGCGAGCCAGATAAGCGCGATTGCGGCTTGGTTGCGCCACAGGGCTTCCTTTGAGCCCAAGACGAGATAGGTAACGCCGTAGAATAGGGGCATCGCGATGATGAAAAGATCGACGATGAAGGCCTTTACGCGCAGAAAGATCGGTGAAATTTTAGCTTTTTGTTTTGCCATTTTGCTCCGTTTTGGATTAAATTTTAAAATTCCGTCGCGCTAAAGCCGAAGGGTAAAATTTAATCTCGTTACGGTTTGTTATCAGCAATCGGCGCCTAATTTCCGCGGCTTCCTGGCTTGATCGCCTTGCTTCCGGTAGCACAGAGCGGGCAGGTCGCGGGCTCGTAAATTTCAAACTCGAAATTGCCTAGCGCAAAAAACGGCTTATCCGCAGGTAGCTTGGCGCCGCTCTTTGCACTGCTGTCCGCTAAATTTGCGACTTTGCAAAATCCGCGATTGGCAAGCGCGGCAAAGCCCACGACCTCGCCGCCTAGGTTTTCGATGAGCCTTGCGCTCTCAAGAGCCGAGCCGCCCGTTGTGACGATGTCTTCGCAGACGATAAATTTCTCGCCCTTATGCACTTCAAAGCCGCGGCGTAGGCTCATCACGCGATCTACGCGCTCGGTAAAGATGAAGCGCTTTTTCGCCGCGCGAGCTAGCTCGTAGCCCGCTAAAATTCCGCCCAGCGCGGGCGAACAGATGCTATCAAACTCCACGCCCGCTTTTCCGATTATCGCGGCGAGTTCATCTGCGAGCTGCCCCGCGAGCTGCGGGTTTTCTAGTACTTTTGCGCTTTGGAGGTAAAACTGCGAGTGGTTGCCGCTTGAAAGCAGAAAATGCCCTCGCAAATATGCGCCGCAGTCGCGATAGATTTTTTCTATATTCACAGCTCAAACCTTCAAAAGCTCGGCTTCTTTGGCCTTAACTGCGTCGTCGATCTTGGCGGAGTAGGAGTCGGTGATCTTTTGCACCTCGTCGTAGCCCTTTTTGGCGTCGTCTTCGGAGATCGCTTTGTCTTTTTCGAGCTTTTTGATCTCGTCGTTAGCGTCTTTGCGGACGTTGCGAATGCCGATTTTAGCCTTCTCGCCCATCGCTTTGGCCTTTTTTGCGTTTTCTTGGCGTTGCTCGACCGTCATCGGCGGGAAAAATAGCTTTACGCTCTCGCCGTCGTTAGTCGGATTGACGCCGATATTTGCCGCTGCGATCGCGCTTTCGATCGCCTTTAGCATCGGCTTTTCCCACGGCGTGATCGAAATCGTTACCGCATCGATCGAAAGGACGGTTGCGACCTGATTTAGCGGAGTTTGCGAGCCGTAATAATCCACGAAAATATGATCCAGGATCGCCACGCTCACCTTACCGGTGCGTAGCGTCGTAAAGTCCTTTTTCAAAGCCTCGATAGCTCGATCGCCGTTTGCCCTTTGCTCTTTGTAGATAGCTTCTAGCATTCAAATCCTTTAAATAAAATTTGCGAAATTATAGCGTTAAAAAATAAGAATAGCATTTAAAAGCGCGGATTTTGCGCTTTTAAATTTTAAAATTTAGAGTTTATTTGGTTGTGTTTTGATCTGCAGAAGCGGCGCTCGCATTGGTATCGCTTGATGCTTGCGACCGAACAGGCGCGCTAGCTGCGGCGGTACCGGTAGCAGGAGCTGCTGGCTCTTCGATTTTCGTATCCGTCGCATTGATCTCGCCGCTAATTATAGAATTTGATTCGGTGCTTGCCGGAGCGAAATTAGGCTTTGCGCCTGAAGCAGGGATAGATGGCACGCCAGGAATAGCGTTTGGCACGGATTTAGTAGCATTTGCTTCAATCTTTACGCGATCGACTACGGAAGATTTAGCATCTTGCTGATAGAAATATGCGAGTACAAGTGTATTTATCACGAATAAAATTCCCATCGCGGCGGTAAATTTAGCTAAAAATCCCGCCGGACCCTTCGCTCCAAATAAGCTTTCGTTGCTTCCGCTGTATGCGCCAAGCCCGATAGAAGAGCTCTTTTGCAGCAGGACGGATATCGTAATTATCACGGCGAAGACGACTTGTAAAACCAAAAATAACGTAGTCACTATAAAAACCTTTTGAAAAAATTGAATTCGCGATTATAATAAAAGATTTATAAATTTTAAGTTAAGAGTGCACCGCACGAAGCGGTGCGTAAAATTTAGTCTCTGCTTGCGCCGAAAATTCTTAGCAGCGAAAGGAAGAGGTTGTAGATGTTTAGATACATATCTACGGCAGCCATTATCGGTGAAGTGTAAGTGCCGTTGATGATGTTTTTAGTATCATAGATAATATACATCGAAAAGATTAAAGCCGAAAAAGCTGAAATTGCTATATCAAGCACGGTGCTTTTGAAAAAGAAGTAGTTCAAAAGGCTTAGCACGATAATAGCCACAAGCGATACCAATAGCGGTTTGCCCCAAGAGTCGAAATTTGTCTTTGTATTCATCGCATAAACGGTAAGAGCACCGAAAGTAATCGCCGTAGCCACAAACGCATGCGTTACTACGTCTCCGGCACCCGCTGCGATATAAATAGCGATCAATTTACCTAGAGTAAGACCGGTAATAAAGGTAAATGCAAAAAGCAAAACCAGCGCAATCGTGTTGGCGCCGCGATTTACAGCTGCTTGCATACCGAAGATCAGCCCCATTAAAAGCACTAGATATAAAAATGGATGAATAGCCAAGCTCACGCCGAAGCTCATCGCCACAAAAGCCCCTGCCGCTGCAGCTATCATCGAAGCGGTTAGAAGCGCGTAGGTTTGTTTAATGGTCTGAGAGATTCGTCCTTGTTCCAGTGACGCGTCCGATAGCTCGTAGCCGTCCGCGTAATTTCGTCTGTCGTATAGACTCATATCTTTCTCCTTCTTTTGATTTATGAGCGGGGAGTTTAGCGAAAATTTGGTAAATATATCATTAAAAATTCCCAGAATTCTATCTATTTATGAAAGTAATATATAATTCCCGACTTTTTTAAGGAGAAAGTATGCCCAGCCAGTTAATAAATGGAGCTATTAAATTTATGGAAGAAAATTTTGCCGAGCATGCCGAGCTTTTCGGAAGTCTGGCAAATCATCAAAAGCCCCACACGCTTTTTATCGGCTGCTCTGACTCGCGCGTGGTGCCGAGCCTAATTACTTCGACGCTTCCAGGAGAGCTTTTCGTCGTACGAAATATCGCAAACGTCGTTCCTCCATACCGCATTAGCGAGGAATTTTTAGCGACTACCTCAGCGATTGAATACGCGCTGTATTCGCTAAAAATCAAAAATATCATCGTTTGCGGGCACAGCAACTGCGGTGGCTGCGCGGCGCTGTTTTACGACGCTAAAAAACTCGAAAAAATTCCAAACGTAAGGCGCTGGCTAAATTTAATGCAGCCTGTAAAAGACGAGGTCGAAAAGCTAAAAGACCTCGGCGCCGATAAGCGCGAGTGGATCACCGAGCGGCTAAATATTATAAATTCCATGCAAAATTTACTTAGCTTTCCTGGCATCAAAGATGCCTACAAAAACGGCGAGATTAAAATTTACGGCTGGCACTACGTCATCGAAACGGGCGAGCTATTCAACTACGATGACGAAGGCGCGCATTTTACGCTATTAAATAAGGGAATGGATTATGAAAAAATCTATAATCAGCTTTTTAACGATTAGTATTTTTAGCGCCGCTTTAGCGTTTGCAGACCTCAACACGACCGGTGAGGGAAGCTTTGTAGAGACAAATTCTTCCGCGCCCGAGGCAAATCTTACTTTAGAAAACAACAAAACCGAGATCAAAAAGGAAGTCGCTAAAATTCTATCCAAATCCCTCGGTGCGGAGGATGGAAATAAAACTGAAGTAATAAATATGATCGCAGAAAAGGTCGCCAAAACGGAGACTTCGCAGAAAAAAACTCCTAATGGAGAGACGCTTATCTCTGTAATCAAAGAGATTAAAAAGCTAAATTTGCAGCGTAGCTCCCTGCTTAACGGCGGCGATGCCAACGCGAGCAAAAACGAGCTGGACGCCATCGATCGCAATAAAGCTAAGCTCTTTGATCGCCTACCTTTCGCGATTACACAGCAGGATATGGATATCGAAAGCATAATGTCGTATGCGCAAAATAAAAAGAACATCCAAACTACGCTAAAAAAATACGCCAAAAAGCAGAGCTCTCCCGAATACGTAAATGCAAGCGCGGATTTGGAAAAAATGGAGATGGCAGAGATCTTTTATACCTCGCTTATGAAAATTGAGGATATGTTTGTAAACGGCGCAAGCAGAAGCGCGCTTGAAAGCGAGCTGAGTAGTACGCTACTAAATATCCAAACTAGGGATTTTAGCAAACTTAATGATTTGAAAAACAATCTAAGCAGTCAAGAGCAGATAGACGCCTTAGAGTCTAAAATCAACGATTTGAAAAACGACAAGCAGACCTACGACGAGGTGCTTACGTATCTGTCTCGAAATAGCGATCTGCTCGCAAGTAGCGTGGTTTTTACGAGCTTAAATTTTAAATCGGTGATCGATTATATCAACGATAAAATTCCGTTTAAGCTCAGCCACGTAAATTTCGGCAAGCTCATTTTGATCACGCTAATTACGCTATTTTTCTACTCGCTTCGCAGACTGCTTGCCAACATCATCTATTTCGTATTTAAATTCTTTAATAAAAGCTTTTCGCTGGATAGCGAAACTCTAAAAACGCAAGTAGTAGGTATCATCAAGCGTCCGATGGGTATTTTGCTGATCGCTTATTCGGTTGATATCTGTCTTAGTATCTTTTATTATCCGGCGCCCGTGCCGATAAAATTTGCAAATTTATTCTCGATCGTTTACGTGGTGCTTTGGGCATGGCTCATCATCGAGATCATCGACGGTTACGGTATTATCGTGCTTGGAAACATCACGAAAAAAGGCGTCAGAAAAGATATCATAAATCTAGTCGTTAAAATTCTATATGTCATCGTAATCATCATCGCCGCACTTTTGGTGCTAAAGCGTCTGGGCTTTGACATCTCGGCGCTTATGGCATCGCTTGGAATCGGCGGACTTGCGATCGCGTTTGCGACCAAGGACATCATCGCGAATTTCTTCTCATCCGTGATGCTATTATTTGATAACTCGTTCTCGCAAGGTGATTGGGTCGTATTAGGAGACATAGAAGGAAACGTCGTAGAAACAGGCTTCAGAAAGACGACGATCAGAACCTTTGACAACGCTCTTGTTTTTGTGCCGAATTCCAACATAATGGCGCAAAATATCAAAAACTGGAGCCGCAGGAAGGTAGGACGGAATTTAAAGCTTACCGTAGGCGTCGAATACGGCGCGAGCACAGCTCAACTTCGAAAGTGCGTAAACGACATCAAAGAGATGCTAAAATCTCACCCGGGCATCGCTCAATCTGCCGATACAGCGCTAAATTCCAAAGATTTTCGTATGCGCTATAGGCAAAACATGGTCTCTATCGACGATTTAGCGGGCTATAAAAGTACTATGTTCGTGGCGTTAGATAGCTTTGGCGATTCGTCTATTAATATTTTAGTTTACTGCTTCACAAAAACCGTAATATGGGCAAATTTCATCCAAACCAAAGAGGATGTTTTATTTAAAATAATGGAGATCGTGGAGCAAAACGGACTATCGTTTGCCTTCCCATCGCAGAGCGTTTATATCGAAAACATCCCGGAAATAGCAAGCGAATGCGTAAAATCAAAAGTAAATTCCAACGACAAAGGAGAGCAAAATGGCTGATTTCGATGACTTCGAAGACGAAGAGTTCGATGAGGACGAATACGAGGACGATGATCTAATCGGAGGTGACGAGAGTTACAACTACAACTACGACGAGGACGATTACAGCTACGAAGACGACGACGGTTTCAACGATTATAGCGATTTGGACAGCGAGGATTATTAGTGTTTAGATCCAGGGCGCTGCCTTTTGATCCGCGCGCGAATAAAATCGCGAGCCTGCAGAGCTTAAAATTTCATCACGGCGGACTTTACGAGGACTACGTCTCCGCCCTAAATCGGGATATTGCGGATACGCCGATACAAAACGCGGATCTTTTTACGATCATCACGCAGTCGTTTAAGCAGGCGCACGGCGAGGAGTGCGAGTTTTCGCAAATTTCAAGGCTTTATCAAATTTGCCTAAATTTTAGCCGTATTTTTAATAGCGCCTCTGAAATTTACAACCACGATTTTTATTTTGATTGTATCGCGCAGCCAAGCGAGCCTAGCGGCGAGCTAGCGGACGCTTTAGCTCAGGCTTTCGGCGGGATGGAAAATTTTAAAAGCGAGTTTTTAAAGCGCGCGATGGGGCTTTTTGGCAGCGGCTGGTGCTGGCTCGTATGCGACGAGAGCGGCGCAAATTTAGAAATCATCACGACGCAAAACGCAGACACGCCGATCGCACGCGGCAAAATTCCACTTTTAGCCTGCGATCTTTGGGAGCACGCCTATTGCATAGACTATCAAAATGCGCGCAAATCCTACGTGGAGAGTTTCTTGCGTTTTGCCGACTTCGGCTTTGCAAGCGACGCCTATTCGTGGGCGAAAAAGCAAGGGCTTGGCTCCGTGAAGCTCTACATCGGCGAGCTTCATTCAGCCGCATCTTCGCGCTGCGATTGTGGCTGCTGCGGATAGATTTGAGCTTTCGTTACGCAGCTTCGAGCGCTGCGGATTTTCGGCTCTCTATGACCCCCGCGCTCTAAATTTCAAACGGCTACGTCTTTCAATGCCCGTATTTTGCCGCACGGATACTGCGCCATACAGCCTGCGGTGCTCTGCGAGCACTCACGGTCTACCGCGCTCTAAATTTACGTAAATTTAATTTTGAACCCATTTGGCGTCCGCGGATTAAAATTTAAGATTTTTTATCTGGAGTCCATCTCGCTTCCGCTTACTACGCGCTAAATTTATAAGCGTCTATCGCCTCTCGGCGTCCGCATTCCGCCCTGCAAATACTGTGTCGCACGCACATTGAAATTTAACGCCAAAATAGCACAGCTTGCGAACCGTGGGATAAATTTAGCGAGATTTGACCATCGAATTTAGCCCTTTTACGTTTAAAATTTTAGCGCTATTCTGGCTTGAAATTCCGCTTTAAATTTTAAAAATTTGCGCTACGCCTAGAAAATAACTCGCTATGTCGAAAAGCCAAGCTGTGTCGTGTCGGATGATTTCTGTGTTGCCGTTTGTGCTGAAACAGCGCGTAGAATTTTAATACGTATAAAGTTAAATCGTGCGGCGAGCTTATGCCATACAAAGCCTCGTTGGTTAAAGTATCAAGTCACATTCACGCGCTGTATAAAGTTACACTTACCCAAAGTACAAAGCTCGCTCAAAATTCAAAGTCATGCTCAAAAATTTAAAACTGCACTTGCTCGAAAAAAAGCAAATCTGCGTATATTTAAAGTGCTGAACTATATAAAGCGCACTTGTCCAAAGTCGCGCTCAATCAAAATTCAAAGCCGCATCTGTCTGAAACGCAAAACATAAAGCCGAGGCTGCTTAAAATTTAAGCCTACCCAAAATTCCAAACCTGCAAAATTTTAAAATTTAGCCCGCCTTACTCTCTTGCGAGCCCGTTTTTATCGGATTTGTCGCTGATTAGCTTGCCTGCTTCGTCGTATTTTTTGGCGCGCACGAGCCTGCCGCGCTCAAACTCGCCCTCGGCTTCGAGCTTTCCGTCTGCGTAGTAGTGCTTCGCCGTGCCCGTCTCCAGGCCACCCTTGAACGTCACTCTAGCCTTGAGCGCGCCGTTTTCGTGATATGTTTCGTATAGCCCGTGTTTGCGCCCGTCTCTGAACATTACCTTCGCCGCAAGTGCGCCGCTTGCGTAGTATTGCTTACTTGTGCCCGTTTGCCTACCGCGCTCAAACTCGTATTCGCCCTGCAGCGCGCCGCTTGCGTAGTATTCGCGTACGGCGCCGTCGCGCTCGCCGTCTTTGAAATTTTCGACTACGCGCGTCTTACCGTCCTCGTAAAACAACTTCCAAACGCCCTGTTTGCGGTCATCCTTGTATGCGCCCATCTCTCTTAGTGCGCCGTTATCGTGATACCATCTCTCTACGCCCTGTCTCTTACCCCCTTTATAGCTTCGCTCCCCGCGCACTTTGCCGCTTTTGTAATAATCCACGTCCTTGCCGTTTCGCAGCCCACCCTTATACGGATGGCGCGCGCTTACTTCGCCGCTTTCGTAGTAGTCGGTGAAAACGCCCTCGCGCCTATCCGCTTTATACGCGCCCCGCTGCTTTAGCTTGCCGCTTCCTTGATAATACAGCTTGTAAAAACCCTCGCGCTTGCCGGCTTTGTATTCGCTCTGCGATCTCAGCTCGCCGCTATCTGCGTAGTAGCTCTTCGCGACGCCGTCGTACAGGCCGTTTTTTAGCGGATATTCGTTTGAGGGCTTATCTCTGCCGTCAAAGTAATCGCGCTCGCGCACCGCAGTGCCGTCCTTTACGTCGATCTCGCGGATTAGCGTCGGCGGCAGCGGCTTTGCTCTGGGGTAGACGACGCCCATAAAATTTACGTCGTAGAGATCCTCGGCGCTGTAGTGCAGCACCTTGAGCGTCCCGCTGTAGGGCTTGTCCGCTACGAAATACAGGCCGTTTTTTAAGCTCGGCTCAGGCTTCATTACGATTTTTGGCTCCAGAGCTTGCGCGCCCAGCGCCAAAAACGGAAGCAGAAGTAGGAACTTTAATGCGCTTGGAAAGCTAAAACTTCGCATTAAATTTAAGCCCAAATTGGGCGAATTTTGCGCGGCTTTGCGGGTTTTCATATTTGCTTCCTTTGGCTTGGTTAAATTTAGAGAATTTTAAAATTTGAAGCTAAATTTTAGATAAATCCTCACGGAGTTTGGACTGTGGATTTGGTTTATGATGCGGGCGGAGCGCAAGCCGTACGCGTAAGCTTCTCTCGCGCTGTTTAGTGGAGCCGAGCGCTAAATTTCGGCGCGCTTTAACACATCCGCGACGATCGTCCATTCGCGCACGAGCCTTTCAAAACTAAAATTTGCATTCGCTGGGCTAGTCGAGGGTAGCTTGACGGGCTCTTTGCCCGTTGCGTTTAAAATTTGAGTTTTTAGGTATTTTTCGCAGATTTCATGCGCCTTGCCGCCGTTTGCGAACACCTGCACGATGCGCGCTCCGCTAAAGATCAGTTCTAAATTTGCGGGCTCGACGGCGGTCATTTTGGCGTCGCTCGAGCCCTTTATCTCGCAGCAGATCGCCGCGTCGTAGATGGCGATGCCGCGGGCGAGCAGGAATTTTATCTTTTCCTCCGTGTTCGCAGGCGACGGCGCGTTTAAAATTTGCGCCAGCACGCGCCAGAAGCGATTTTGCGGATTTGCGTAGTAAAAGCCAAATTTACGAGAAACGACGGAGGGGAAGGAGCCGAGGATTAAAATTTTAGAATTCTCATCGAAAATCGGCTTAAAAGGGTGAGTTTGGCTCATTTTGCGCCTGCTTTATATTCGCCAAAAACGCTTGTCGGAGTGCCATAAAATTTATCTTTCATTTTCGTTTTATCTTTTGTAAGTTTTAAAATTTCACCCGCAAAACAGCTTGGAGCTGAAGTTGCGCGGCGGCAAAGATTTTGGCGCACTCGCTGTATAGCGGCGCACGGTAAAAATTCTAATGAGCCTGCCGCGACGCGCGATTTGGGTCTAAATTTCAACTTTCAAAGACCACAAAGCAGAGCTTCTGCGGCTAAATTTAGCGCCTCGCAATGACAAAATTTTAACTCCGCAGGAAGCTAAATTTCGTCCGCCGCAACAGCCTCGAACCGCTGCACGCTAAATTTTAGGTACCGAGATTACGCGCACGAGCTCGCCTTTTTTGAGCTCTTTTACTTCGAGCGGCGCGACGAGCAGGACGCTATCGTCGTCTAAATTGTTCAAAATCGCGCTGGAGCCTTGCTTTTTGCTTTGCAGGCTAACAAAAAGCCGCCCGTCTCTGTTTTGCAAGACGGCGGGCATAAACTCAAGCCACGGCGTCTTTTTTACATAGTCGTGATCTAAGATTGCGCTAAATTCGGTGTTTTCGTGCACGCCAAAAGATCTTTGTAAAAATACGCGCAGAAACAAAATGCACGTAATGAGCGCCGAGAGCGGGAAGCCCGGGAATGCGAAGATATATTTTTCGCCCGTTTTGGCTACGCGCACGTGGCGGCCCGGTTTGATCGCCGCACCTTTTACGATTAGCTCAAATTTTGATTGCAGCGTGCTTTGCACGAAGTCGTAGTCCCCGACGCTCACTCCGCCGCTGGTTAGAAGTATGTCGGCGCTCTGTAAAGCCGATAATATCGCGCCTTCCAGCTCTTTTTCGTCATCGCGTACTAGAGGCATTATCATCGCTTCGCAGCCTAGCTGCGTTACTAAATTTGCAAGCGCGATGTGGTTGGAGCTGTAAATTTGAGCGTCGTTTTCGAGTTTTTCGCCCAGATCCTTGATCTCGCTGCCGGTGGCTAGGATCGCTACTTTTGGGCGGATGAATACGCTTATGTGAAATAGCCCTAGCTCGGCTAGCAGCGCGATCTGCGAAAAGCCGAGCTTCGTGCCGCTTCTAAGCAAAAGCTCGCCCTCGCGGTAGCTCTCGCCCGCCGCGCGCACGGCAAAGCCCGCCGTGACAGGCTTTGTGACGATAATCTCGCTGCCTTGTACCTGCATGTTTTCAATCGGCAGAAGCGTGTCGCTGCCCTCGCACATGAGCCCGCCCGTGAAGGTTTTGACGCACTCACCCGCCTTTGCCACGGCGCCAGGCATCTTGCCTGCAGGCGTCGTGCCGACGATCTTAAATTTAGCCCCCTCGCTTAGATCCGCGCCATTTAGCGCGTAGCCGTCCATCGCGGCGGTCGGGCGGCGCGGAGTGCTAAAGGGCGCCGCGATGTCGCTTGCCAAAATACGCCCCAGTGCCTGCGTGATCGCGACTTTTTCGATGCGCGAGGACTTTTGCACCGTGTTTGCGAAGCGCTCCATCGCGCTTTCAAATTTTTCAAATTCCATCATTTGCCTCCTACGATTTTATAAATTTGATCTTCATTTATCAGTTTCGAGTTAAATTTCACAACGAGTTCGCCATCGGTCTCGTAAATTTCAATAATACCCTTGACGCCCTGTAGTGCGGAAAAATCGCCGCCTTTAGGAAAGTATAAATTCTTAAAAAGTTTCGGATCGCTCAGCCTAGAAAGTAGCACAAGCCAGATCACACCCAAAACCGCGACGCCAATGCCTAGCGCTTCGATGCCGATTTTGCCAAAAAGTGCGCCGCCGCATAGCCCGCCTAAAAAACTGCCAAAAAATCCGAACGAATTAAAAATCCCAAGTGCGGCGCCTTTTTGAGCGACTTTGGCAAATTTGGACGCAAGGCTTTGCATAATGGGCTCATGCGCGTTAAATCCCACGAAAAAGAGCATCACACCCACCACGAAAGCGCTCGCCCCGCTAGCAAACGCAAAAATCAAATACGAAGCGATGAAAAAGCAGATGCCGATGAGTAAAATTTGCTTAGCTAGCGCGCGCTTTTCGCCTAAAGCGCCGCTCGCACCCATTGCGGTAAATCCAAAAACAGCACCTAGAGCATAAATTTTAGTCAAATCACTTTTGGAAAGTCCGAATTTTTGCACGAGCAAAATTGGAATTAGAAAAAACGCTGCCGTCATGAAAGCTTTTTGAAAAAAATTCGTTAAATTCATAAGCATTAAATTTTTGTCACTCAAAAGTGAGCCGAGCGGGACCTTTTGGCGCAGGGAGCGGATATGCGGTTCGGTGGGTACTACGAAAAAAAGCAGCATCAAACATAAAAGCGTAAGCGCCGAACTTAGATGAAATAGGCTGGCAAGCCCAAATTTGGCGCTTAAAAGCGGACTTAAAATCATTGCGACACCAAAGCTCACGCCTATCATCGCGCCCATTACCGCCATTGCCTTGCCACGCTCTTCCTCTCGCGTAAAATCGCTAATTAGTGCGGTAGCTACGGCTCCTACAGCACCGCAGCCTTGCAAAAAACGCCCAAAAATCATCGTATAAATGCTCTCGCTCGCCGCGCAAACGCAAGCGCCCACGATAAAAAGCGCCAGCCCTATCGCAAGGGTTTTTTTACGTCCGATCTTATCGCTTAGTACCCCAAATGGCGTTTGCAAAATCACTTGCATAATCGCATAAATTCCAAAAAGTAGCCCCACTAAGCTTTCGTTTGCGCCGTGCAAGCTCAATGCGTACAGGCTAAGCACGGGCAGTAAAATAAATAATCCAAAAAACCTCGTAGCGATGATAAAACTAAGCGGAAGAACGCTTTTTAGCATAATCTTAGACCTCAAATAATATGAAATTTGTGCCGATTATAGCCAAAAATCGTAATGAATTCTTTGATTTTGGGTAAAATGGCGCATTAAATTTAAGGAGCGAGGATGAAAATTTTACTTGCGACGAGCAACGCGGATAAAGTAAAAGAGATAAAAGAATTCTTCGCAGAATATGAAATTTACGCGCTTGGCGAGGTGCTGGATCCTTTTGAGATCGACGAGTGCGGCACGAGCTTCAAACAAAACGCGCTCATTAAAGTTCGCGCAGTGTATGAGGCGCTAAAAAGTAAAAATTTGCAGAGCGAATTTTTCGTGCTAAGCGATGATAGCGGTATCTGCGTGGACGCGCTAGGCGGGGCTCCGGGGATATTTTCGGCACGCTTTAGTGGAGAGGGTGCAACGGATGCGAGCAATCGCGATAAATTGGCAAGCGAGCTGAGAGCTCTAAATTTAGATTCCTCGCCCGCGCATTACACGGCGGCGATCGCGCTAAAATGCGCTCTGGGCGAGTTTTGTACGCACGGCTTCATGCACGGCACGGCGATAACGCAGCAGCGCGGGCAAAACGGCTTCGGATACGATTTTATGTTTATTCCGCGCGGATTTGACCGCACGATCGGGGAGTTGCCTGCTGCGGTAAAATTTAAAATTTCACACCGCACGAAAGGGCTAGTGCTGATGCAAATTTTGTTGAAAAATTTAGAAAAACAGATGCGACTTGCCAAATTTCATTAAATTTAAAGCCGCAAAAAGCGTAATTTAAGAAAAAATATATATAATACGCTTTTCATTCAATCCACGAAAATCTACGGAGCGTAGCGCAGGCTGGTAGCGCATCTGGTTTGGGACCAGAGGGTCGAAGGTTCGAATCCTTTCGCTCCGACCATTGTGGTGAGTTTAGCTCAGTAGGTTAGAGCATCAGATTGTGGTCCTGAGGGTCGTGGGTTCGATTCCCACAACTCACCCCACTTTATGCGCTCGTAGCTCAATTGGATAGAGCAACAGACTTCGGATCTGTAGGTTGAAGGTTCGACTCCTTTCGAGCGTACCACTGATTTGATATTTTGCGCTCATAGCTCAGTTGGATAGAGCAACGGCCTTCTAAGCCGTAGGCCAGAGGTTCGAATCCTCTTGGGCGTACCATATTAAGCTCATATTAAGAGCTTTTTGGCTAATATGCGCTTTCTTTTTTGCGGATGTGGTGAAATTGGCAGACACACCAGACTTAGGATCTGGCGCCTCACGGCATGAAGGTTCAAGTCCTTTCATCCGCACCATCCATTCTACGCGTTCCGGATTAGCTCAGCGGTAGAGTAGGCGGCTGTTAACCGCTTGGTCGCTGGTTCGAATCCAGCATCCGGAGCCATATATACTCAAAAATTCCTTTAGACCCCTGATTTTATCGATGTTTAAAGAGCTTTAAGTTTTCTTAGTTTTATAAAAATTTGTTCCAGAAATTTTTTAATATTCTAATTTCTCGTTATACTTTCTAAGCAATCTAGAATACCTTTTATAAAATTTAAAATTCTCATTTTGTAAATAAATTTGATAAAATTTAGCCGTTTCTTGATGACGATCAAGCCGTTATTATAAATAAAATCTTAAAATTACCAACTAAATTTTTTATAAAGGATTTTCTATGAGCGACAATCTAGAGATGTTCTGTCATCAGTGTCAAATGAGCGCACCCGAGGGCTGCGGCGCCAAGGGACAAGACCGCGGCACCTGCGGTAAAACCTCGACGCTGGCGTTACTTCAAGACACTATGGTTTTCGGACTTAAAGGCCTTAGCGCCTACCGCCACCACGCGCACGAGCTCGGCGCCGACACTAGCGCAGTCGATACCGTTATGGCGGATACGCTGTATTTTACGCTGACGAACTCAAATTTTAACTTTAACGAGCATATCGCGCAGCTGATGGCCGTCGGAAGCGCGGGCGTGCAGATTATGGATATTTTAAGCGAGGCTCATACCGCAAAATTCGGCGTACCGACCCCTGTTAAAGTTAGCCAAAACAAGGTCGAGGGCAAGGCGATTTTGGTTAGCGGACACAACCTGCATGCTCTTGAGGCGCTACTAAAAGCGACCGAGGGCAAGGGTATCAATATCTACACCCACTCCGAGATGCTTCCTGCGCACGGCTATCCGCAGCTTCGCAAGTATCCGCACCTAAAGGGCAACGTCGGCAAGGCGTGGTTCGATCAGACCAAGCTTTTTAACGAATTTAAGGGCGCTATTTTGATGACTACTAACTGCATCGTGCCGCTTCGCTCATCCTGTAGCTACGCAGACAGGCTTTTTGGCTACTCTATCGCGGGCACCGACGGTATCAAACATATCCAAAACGACGATTTTACGCCACTCATCGAGTGCGCGCTTACATGCGGCGACGTGAGTATGGACAGCGACGAGAGCTTGGTGACGGGCGGACACTACAAGACGATTTTGAGCCTTGCGCCGCAAATTTTAGACGCGATCAAATCGGGCAAAATCCGCCGCTTTTTCGTCATCGCAGGCTGCGACGCACCTGGCAAAGGACGCGAGTATTACCGCGAGCTAGCGCTTAGCTTGCCGAAGGATTGCGTGATTTTGACCTCCAGCTGTGGCAAATTCCGCTTCAACGACGTGGATTTCGGAACCGTGCCCGGCACCGAGCTTCCGCGCTATATCGATCTAGGTCAGTGCAACGACAGCAACGGCGCGGTCAAGATCGCCCTGGCGCTTAGCGAGGCTACGGGCATCGCGGTAAACGATCTGCCGGTCTCGATCGTGCTGATGTGGATGGAGCAAAAGGCGGTCATCATCCTGCTTGCGCTGTTTAGCCTTGGCGTTAAGAATATCAACGTGGGTCCTACGGTGCCTGAGTTTTTCAACGACGAAATTTTGGGCTTTTTGGTGCAAAATTTCGGCCTTCGATTAATCAGCGGCGACGCGCAGGCGGATCTTAAATACTTCCTGGGCGAATAAATTTCATAGCGAGGCAAATCGGGTAAATTTAAAATTCGGCAAAGCTTAGATTTTAAATTTACCCTTTATATAGCGCTTTTAGCGGAGCTAGCCGATCCGCGGCTATTTTACGCAACGCTCATATTTAAATTTCACGACTATGTCGCCCTTCTTAATTTAAATTTTAAAATCATATAATCTCACTAAATGCTTCGCAGAAGTTAATCAAGCGGCTTTAAATTTGCGCCGTTAAATTCCAAAATACTCACGATTAGACAAGCGGTGATGAGTGATATATTGTGAAAATTACGCCTAGCAAAAGCACTCACTTTATAGCTTTGCCACATAATTAAGGTCGTGCGGCATCGCGTAGAAGTCTTTGCGCCGCAGACTCTTTAGGTCGGAACGATTTTAGCGATTCGGACGCTTCACATAAATGATTTACGATATCTCCTACTTTTTCGTCCGTCGTACCAAGACGCGCCCGGTCGCCGAGTCTGCAGGCTTTTTCGTAATAGAGTGCCGCTTCCTGCATTTCCTCTATACCGATTTGATACTCTGCATACAATCCGCAAGCCGCCCATTCTCCGCCTATGCCATCGCATCCCTTTTTATAAAGCTGCGCGGCTTGCGCCATATTTTGTTTGGTGCCCTTTCCCTCTTGATACATCATACCAAGTTGCAAGCAACTCTCTTTATGCTTGCCTGCGCAAGCTTTGCCTAGGAATTCTGCAGCTTTGCCTAGATAAATCTCAGGCGTCAGATTATCTGATCGCTCGGCTTCTTTCAGATACGATGCGGCGGCGGAGGCGCAGGAGTTGGCGTGTCCTGCTTCGCAGACGATTTCATCTATTTTAGTTCCCAAACCGCCGAACGCTGCATAGCCCAACAGCACTAAAGCTAAAATCATCTTTTTCATTACAACTCCTCATATAAATTTAAAACCACCTCAGCGGGCGGCTTTTTCGCAAGATTTTTGCAGTATCTTGTTAGAATCGATACTTATGATTTTTTTGCCCAATTTGCACGCCTTGTCATAGTATCTCATCGCCGCTCTTTGATCGTCGTTCTCTATATTAGAGGCGTATATCGCGCAAGATACCCAGTTCCCCTCAGAATCGCAAGATATTCTATACTCTTCGGCGATTTTTGCTTTAATTACGTCCTGCACAGCTCTTAAATTTTGCGCTTCAAGCTCAGCAGGTCTGCTGCAAAATTGCCTTATCCCATCGTTAAATGCAGGGTTATTTTGCAATGCGGGATCCGAGATATTTTTGCCAAGCTCGCAAGCTTTTTTATAGTATTTCGCCGCTTCTTTATTATCCTTTCCCTCCATAAATAAGGCAAATAACCCGCAAGCGAGTATATCGCCCTTGCTATCGCAATCTTTCTTGTGTTGCTCGGACGCCTTTGCTAAATTCGCGTTATCGCCGTCCATAACAGCCGCCAAAGTGCAGCTCTCTTTATCGCCCATATCGCATGCCTTTTTAAAGAACTCGAGAGCTTTTTTATCATCTTTTGTTACCTCTTTTCCTTCAAAATAAAACCCTCCTAATCCAAAGCAGCCACGAGCATAGCCGCCGTCGCACGCTTTTTTATAAAATTTAAAGGCTTTTTGTAAATCTTGCTTTACGCCAAGATCGCCTAATACAGGGATATTTTCATATATCATACCGAGAGTAGCGCAGGCTTCCTCATACTTCACGGTTCCATTTTCATTCGTGAAATCTTTACCGCTTTCGCAGACCTTTACCAATGTATTTATTTGCTCATCCGTAAGCTCTTTTACCTCCTTGGCAAACATAAAAGAGCTTAAAAAAGCCAAAGTTAAAATGATTTTTTTCATTTCTTCCTCCTTAAAATTTTTCGTATTATTTCATTTTTCGTTGTCAGATACTGTCATTTAATGGCGTTAAAATTTTATTGCTCTATTTGTTTTTAAAAATTTAGCCGAAAGTATACCTCCTCCTTAATAAGCGCAAAAATATACGATTGCCATGTTTTACAGCCTGCGTACGGTAGTCGCATCAATATCTAATTTTCAATCTATGACTTACTGGCGCTATGAAATTTTATAGCGCCTAATACCGACGAGCTCTTGATATACTCAAAAATTCTAAAATTTTTTAAGAGTTTATGTGCAAAATTTCAAAAGTCAATTTTTAAAGTAAAATTATTTTAAAAACTTAATTTATAATTTAAGCTTTTTAAAGCCACGAAATTTGAACGCTCTTTTAAAAATAGAAAAATAAAATTTCGCCCTATAACTTGTAATTTCATTTTAAGGCCGAAAAATTCGCGATTTTTAATGCTAAAATTCCATAAATCTTTCATTCATTTCACATTAAAGGAGAGAAAATGAAAAGACGCGAATTTTTAAAAGGCGTTGCCGCGAGTGCGGCAGGTGCGGCGAGTGCAAACGCTACTAGCGTCATCAGCGACGATCTGATGAATAGCGAGGACGCGCCGATCACCGCCTCGCATTTCGGCGCGGTTAGGGCTCTTAGGCGAAACGGTAAATTCGAAGGCGTTTTAAGCGAGAGTGAGCTCGATTTTTTCCCAATCAGCCTTACTCAGGGGCTTGCGGCGCGCACATACGATGCTACGCGCATCGCGCGACCATGCGTGCGAAAAGGCTATCTAGAAAAAGGCTGGCAGAGCAACAAAAACATGCGCGGCAAGGACGAGTGGATCGAGATTAGCTGGGATGAGGCGTATAAACTCGTAGCAGACGAGCTAAAGCGCGTGCTTAAAGAGCATGGCGCAAGCTCGATTTACGGCGGCAGCTACGGCTGGTACAGCGTCGGCAGCGTAAATAACCCACAAACCCTGCTCGGTCGCATGCTAAATATCATCGGCGGCTACACTACGAGAAAGCTTAACTATTCGTGCCACTGTATAAGCGCGATAACCCCACACATCAGCGGAACGGACGAGGCTAACGCCCTGCAAACTGCGTGGCCTACGATCCTAAAGCATAGCGAAGCGGTGCTCATCTGGGGTGCCGATCCGATCAATACCAATCAGATCGCGTGGGCGGTGCCCGATCACGAGAGCTATTTGTATTTCGCAAAGCTAAAAGAGCAGATGCAAAAGCGCGGCGTAAAGGTGATCACGATCGATCCCGTATATAACAACACCGCTAAATTTTTAGGCTCTGAGCACATTTCGATCAACCCTACCACCGACGTTGCGATGATGATGGCAATATGTTATGAGATGATGGCGCAAGGGTTTGCGGATGAGAAATTTCTTAAAAAATACACTCAAGGCGCGGAGGAATTTAAAGCCTATCTTAAAGGCGAAAGCGAAGATGGGCTCAAAAAAGACGCGGCGTGGGCGTCTAAAATTTGCGGCGTAAGCGAGGATGAGATCAAAGGCTTAGCTAAAATTTTAGGCAGCAAGCGCACTATGATAATGTGCGGCTGGGGTCCGCAGCGCGCTCATCACGGCGAGCAGTTTCACTGGATGGCGACGGTGCTTGCCGCTTTCGTGGGCCAGATCGGGCTTGCGGGCGGCGGATACGGCTTTGGCTATCATTACAGCGACGGCGGCTGCCCTAGCCCCGCAGCTCCTGTAGGAAGTGCGCTAAGCCTCTCAAGCGGCGCGGCGACTACTTCCTCGGCTTTTCCGGGCTTAGGCAGCATGAGTATCGTGCCTGCCAGCGAGGGCGAGTGGAAAAACCGCGACAACATCGCAATCCCCGTCTCGCGCATCGTAGATTGTATCAACAATCCGGGCAAGGAGATAGATTTTAACTGCAAAAAGATAACCTACCCTAACATCAAGCTTGCCTACTGGGCGGGCGGCAACCCGTATCTGCACCACCCCGATACGAATTTGCTCGCGCGCACGTTTGAAAAGCTCGATACCTTCATAGTCCAAGAGTGCTTCTGGACGGCGAGCGCGCGCATGGCCGATATCGTTCTGCCCGCTACCACCGAGCAGGAGCGCGATGACATAACCAAGTCGCATACGAATAAATTTATCATCGCTATGCATAAGATCGCCGAGCCTTACGAGCAGGCGCAAAACGACTATAAAATTTACTGCGAAATTCTAAAGCAGTTCGGCGAGAAGGAGTATATGGCATTTAGCGAGGGCAAGAGCGAGATGGAGTGGATCAAGCAGTTTTATGACGCTTCGAAGAAAAAAGCGGATGCTTCAAAGATAAAGATGCCGGAATTTGAGGAGTTTTGGAAAAAGGGCTTCGTGAAATTTGAAATTCCAAAGCACGCCTACGAATACGTAGCGATGGAGGAATTTAGAAAAAATCCTATCATAAACCGCCTCGGAACGCCGTCGGGAAAGATCGAGGTCGTCTCGAAAAAGATCGCTAAAGCGGCACTGGACGACTGCCCTGCGCATCCAACTTGGATGGAGCCGATGGAGTGGCTAGGGAACGCGCAAAAGACGCAAAAGTATCCGCTAAATTTAATAACCCCGCATCCGAAATACCGCCTGCACGGGCAGCTAAACAACACTTGGCTACGAAACCTAGAAGAGATCGGCGGTCGCGAGCCCGTGTGGATGCACCCAAAAGATGCCGAAGCAAGAGGGCTTAAAAACGGCGACGTAGTTAGGGTTTTCAACGATCGCGGCGCCGCGCTTGCGGGGCTCATCATCACCGAAAACGTAAAGCAAAGCGTCGTGAGGATGCAAGAGGGCGGCTGGTGGGATCCGCTCTTTAGCGCAAGCGGCGATATATGCGTTCACGGCAACGTAAACGTGCTGGTGCCCAACGAGCCTAGCTCGAAGCTTGCGTGCGGCAACCAAGCCACCGCGCTGGTACAGATCGAGAAATTTGATGGCGAGCTTCCGCCGCTTGCGGTATTTTCACAGCCGAAATTCGGCAAAAGGAGCTAGCGATGAGGCAAAATTTTAAAATTTGCGCGAGCGAGCGAGGTAAAATTTCACCGCCGGGCGCGAGTGAAATTTCATCATTTAGCGCGGATAAAATTTCATGCGATGCGGGTAAAATTTACGCGTCCGAGCGAGGTAAAATTTTATCCAAAGCGCTAGCGGCGTTTTTACTCGTAACAGCTTGCCATTTGGGCGCGGCAGATCTTTTCGTCGCGGCTCAAACCCCGCTTCTAAACAAAGCGGGCGGCAAGGAGATCGCCAAGCTGCACGTAGGTGCGAAACTGCAAGTGCTAAAGGACGGCAAGGACTACGTGCAGGTGCGATACGCGGGCTTCGTGCCCGAGGGAAGCAACGTAAGCTACGCAAGGCTTGGGATTTTGGAACAGGACTTGCAAGCGCAAAACGCAAAGAGCCTAAAGACGCTAAAGACCGTGAAGGACGACTACGACAACGAATGGGCGAACGTCACTATCGACGGCTACGTCGCGAAGCTCGCCGTAACGGACGATGCGGCTAAAATTTACGACGCGGGCGAAAATCTATTCAAGGAGCGCTGCGGCAGCTGTCACGCGCTACACGGATATGACGAGTTCAACGTCAATGTCTGGCCCAGCGTGGTCGAGACGATGATACAAAACTCGGGGTTGCAGCCTGACGAATACGAGACGCTCGTGCGATTTTTGCAAAGCAAAGCGCCGGTGGAATGAAATTTAAAGCGCTTGCTATTTACGCAGCGGGTGGAATTTATCGCCTAAATCTCGCCCGCTAAGTAAACTTAGAATTTTAATACTCGAGGCAGAATTTAGCTTTAAAATTTACAAAGTAGAATTCTACCCACGAAATTTCGGCTATGGAATTTTGCGCTAGCACCTTTTTGTGCGAGTAAGCTCATTCGCCACGGCGTAAATTTCGGCTATAGACTTATGCGCGGAATTCTGCTTGATTTCGCGCAGTAAAGCTCTACCGCTACGCGATAAATAATAGAATTTTTCCACAATATTTGCTGTCAAATTTCACGCTCGGTGCGCATTTTGCCTATATCACAAAACGCAGCAGCCGCAAAATTTCACGCGATAGCTTTCCGCCGCAGATGGAATTTCACCGCGCAAATTCTAGATTTTTAAAGCGAAATTTCAAATAAAATTCGTGCCATAAACTCATCGTGTAAATTCTATACCAAAAACTATAACTGCGTGACATCGATATGGATTTTAATCTAAATTTTACTCATAAATTTTGAGATTATTTTATAAGTGCATAGCACACGACTCGCAGGAATAAAATTTTAAGCAGATTTCGTACGAAATTTCAAAATGCGGCCCAAACTTGCAAGCAGATAAATTCGCTGTAGCCTTGCGTTTAGAATTCCGCGCTATCGATAAATTTCGCATCTTTACTTCGGCGCAAATTTTAAAATTCTATGTAGGAGATAAAATTATAAGCCGTGCAATGTGAATTCTAAAATTCCATGCCCCACACGACACATAAATTTTGAAATTTTAAAATTTCACACCGCAGATAAAATTTAGGAATTTCCTTTTGCGGTAAAATTTTAAAGCTCTACCGTAAACCCTCTGTCCGCGCGGCGAGTTCCAAATCCGTCTAGAACTTAGATTTTCCTCACCAGCTCTGGGATTATTGCCTCAAAATCGACCCCTTCGTAGTCCTTACGCTCATCGTCGCTCATCGTCTCTTTGATTGTGCTGACGACGAAGTCTGCAGCGATACGAACCGCGGTTTCCAGCGACTTACCGCGCATTATTGCGCCGAAGGCTACGGCGGCGAAAATATCGCCGGTACCGTTAAATTTAACCGGCAGCAGCTCGTGAAAATACTCGTTCGTCCTGCCCGTGCGCGCATCGTAGCTGAAAACCCCGCACTGATCGGCGATGTAGCCGATGCCCTTTAAAATAACCTGTCTGGCGCCCAGCTCTCGAAGCCTTGCAAGCAGATCCATGATGAAATCCCTATCCGCCCCCTCTCGGTACGGCACGCCTGTAATCGCGCAGGCCTCGGTGATATTGGGCGTAATGATGTCGGCTTGAGCGCACAGAAGCGCCATCATACGAGCAAAATCCTCGTTAAAGCCTGGATAAAACACGCCGTTATCGCCCATGCAAGGATCTACCAAAATAGTTTTGCCCGCGCCGCCGAAGCTCGCAAATAGCTCGCTCATAATCTCGATCTGTGCCGCCGAGCCCAAAAAGCCCGTGTAGATGCCGTCAAATACCACTCCGCGGTCTTTCCAGTGCGCCATGATCGCGCGTATTTGAGAGCTTAGATCGCAAAAGGTGTAGCCCGAAAAGCCAGTATGCATCGATAAAACCGCCGTAGGGATCACGCTCGTGCTCATCCCCATCGCGCTAAGTATCGGCAATGCAACGGTCAGCGAAACCTTGCCCACGCAGGATATATCTTGAACGGTAAGAACTTTTTTCATCACAATTCCTAAAATTTTTGGCTCTATTTTACCGCTATTTATATTAAAAAGGCGAATTTAAATAAAATTTACTCTACGAATAGTCTAAATTTATAATATTTTTGGCGTTTTTCCGCTAAATTTTATCTCGGGTTCGCCGTAAATTCGGCGTATAAATTTAAAAACAAAAGGCAAAAAAATGATAACCGCAAAGGCCCTTTACGCATCCGCTCGCCTCAGATCAATACCTCTTAGCGTCTCGGGCGTGTTGCTCGGTAGCGGTGCGGCATACGGCGCGAGCGTATTTAGAGCGGATATTTTCGCACTGGCGCTGCTTACGACGCTGTTGTTTCAGGTACTTAGCGACTACGCCAACGACTATGGCGACGCGGTAAAAGGCACCGACGATGATGGCAGGCTGGGGCCGCGCCGCGCGATACAAACGGGGCAGATGAGCGTGGCCGAGATGAAGCGCATCATCGTCGCTACGGCGCTGCTTTCGGCATTTTCGAGCCTTGCGCTAAGCGTTTTGGCGTTTGGCGAGCGATTTTATCTCGTGCTACTGTTTTTAGCGCTAGGCGGCGCGTCGATATACGCGGCGATCCGCTACACCGTGGGCGCCGGCGCATACGGATATAAGGGACTTGGCGACATTTTCGTGTTTTTGTTTTTTGGGCTACTTAGCGTGCTGGGCTCGTACTTTTTATACGCGCGTTCGCTCGATGCGGCGCTGCTGCTGCCTGCGTGCGCATGCGGGATGCTAAGCACCGCCGTGCTAAATTTAAATAATATGCGCGACGTACAAAACGATGCGCTCAAAGGCAAGCGCACGATCCCCGTGCGTATCGGACTGCGCGCGGCTAAACGCTACCACTATGCGCTGATCGCGGGCGGAGCGGGTCTGATGCTATGCTACTCGTTTTTGCGGGGCGAGCCGGGCGTAAGACTACTCTACGTAATTAGCTTTGCGCCGCTTGTTTGGCACCTATTTTTCATCTCGAAAGTGCGGGAGTGTCGCGACTTCGACGGGCAACTAAAGGTCGTCGCACTCTGCACGTTTGCGATGTCGGCGCTGTTTTTCGTCGGAAAAATTCTGAGTTAAATTTAAACGCCGCGCTGGTAAAAATTTACGAAATGCGATGCAGGGGCAAAGCCATATCTCCCTGCGCATAGCTCCCTAAAACTCAAAGCAATTTTGCACATTGTTTAAAACTTCGCAATCGCAATACCCGCCGTTTTGCTCGCAAAAGTCCAAAACCGCCGCTTCATTCGATGCGCGGCGGGCTCGCAAAAACTCCAGCGTGAGCCTATGCGTGCCGTCGCAGCCACGATGCGCCAAGCCCTCGCCTAAGAACTCAAATAGCCCCTCAAACTCCGCCCTACTCATCGGCAGGCTCTTTTCAAATGTATCTCGCTGCCGCTGCGCCGCGAGCTTTTTGAGTTCCTTTTTTCTGGATTTTTCCACTATTTCTCCTTTGTTGCGCCGCCTTGCCGCATGAATATCTTTTGGGCGCATTAACCTCATACCTATCGTCCCCTGCCCCAAGCGGCATGCAAATTTCATCCAAACCGTGCGCTACCTATCTGTTCAAAATAACGCTTATTGATTTTAGCAGAGTGCGAAATCGCAAATCCGCATGATTAAATTTTATCTAGAACAAAGAGCTATGTTTTCGGCTAAATTTTGCCGTACCGAGGGATAAAATTTGGCAAATTCGGATGAAATTCTATCGAGTAGATGCGTAGAATTTGACCATAAACTAAACAAAAGCGGCCGCGCTCGAAATACGGCCGCTAAATTTTAAAATTTTACTTCTCAAACGCCTTTTCTAGGCTAAACGGAAACGCCTGATAGCCCATCGCGTTGGTCATTTTGATTTCGATTGACGGCTCTTTTGCGCCCCATTCAAACTCGTTGATATGCGGGCTAGGTACGCCGACCGGACGGCCTTTGACGATGTCAAACTGCATACCCGCGACCGCAGAGTAAACCATCACGCTATCTAGGTCGTCTTGATACTGCGCGAGCGATGTGACCGAGCTGTACCACTCGCTACCGCGCTGTTTGCCGTATTCCCAGACCTGCTCGACGGTCTTGGCATTCTCGTCGATTTTATAAACGACCGCGCGGGAGTATTTCATACCCGCCATCGCAGGCTGCTCCATGCCGCGGGTGTCGCCGTTGTCAAAGACGGTTAGATACACTACGCCCTTTTTAGACTTGCTATCGATGCGAAATGCCGTATGCTGCGTCCACTGCCAGTCAAATCCGCCCTTTTCGCTCTCGTAGCCCGGGCATTTTGAGTACTCGTCCTCGCAGACGATCTTTTTGCCGTCTTTATCTACAGGCTGGAGCAAGTAGCCCTTAAACTGATCTTTCCAGCCTTTGTGCGCGCCCATTATCCACTTGACTTTTTTGTCGCGGCCGATCTTGATGACGGCGTCTTGGTGGCGGCTGGAGATGATGATGCTATCGTCGCTTGGATCATAATCCACGCTATTTACGTGCGCCCAGTTGCGTCCAGGGCCAGAGCCCACGATGTCGCCCCATTTTTCGTTCGTATCCATCGCGGCTAGCTCGTCCGTGCTCGCGGTGTGACCAGCCTTGCTAGCGTCGATATTTAGGCACACCGCGCCCTGATCGAGAGTTTTTAGCACGATGTCGCGATACGGATCTAAAATTTCATACAGCCTAAAATCATCCACGACGTTGCCGTCGCGATCGACCTCGACGATGACATCGCGCACGGTGCGGACGTTTTTACCGTCGGCGCGTTTATAGTTGGCGTTTGCCGCGCGGAGGAAATAATGCCCGTTTTGCGCCACGTCCATAGAGTGCGAGAAGTCGTTGTAACCCGCAGGCAGCTCGCGGTTAAAGATTTCTCGTCCCATTATGTCGTATTTGGCGTATCTTTGGCCATATCCCCACGTCATCGCGCCGTCGTCGTTTTGCTTAAAGCCCATCATGACGCCCGCAGAAAAAGGCTGTTTGAGGTCGTAAATTTTACTCGGCTCCAGATACCAACGTACTTCGCCCTTGGTGTCAAGGATGAAGTTGTTCGGGCTGTAGTTCCACTCGATCGCGCCGCCTGCGGGGTTGTTCCACACGACTTTGGTGCCCTTGCCGGTTTTGTTTACGAAGTTATTTACGTAGTAGAGGCGATTGGCAAATTTGGCGCTCGGAGCCTTTACGACTTCGATTTTATCAAACAGCGCGCCCTTTTGAGACGGCATGCCCGAGCTCTCTAGATAAATCGCCGGAGCGTAAATTTTATAGCTTTCTTTTACGTGCTCGGTTTGGCCCTTATAAATTTTATCGTACTCGACCTCGACGGTGTTTTGATAGTCGGGGTAGAGCCCAAAAACGGGGATTCCACCGTGCGTGCGAAGGTGCTTGTCGGCGACCTTATAGCTGATCGTCTGACCGTCAGGTTTCGGCACGATAGTGACTTTCGCGTTTGCTAGCGTGTAGCCGCCGTTTTTGATCACCGCCGTTAGAGGCGCGATGTCGTATGGGTTTACGACTACTTCGCCAATCTTGCCCGGGACGGCGTAGTCTATGTGCGCGCCGCTAGGTCCGCCGATAGCGAGCGCAGCCGTGCTTAGACCGCCGAGTAACGCCGCAGCTAGCGCAAATGAAGAAAGAGTTCGCTTCATCTTATTCTCCTTTGAATTGATTTGATACCGTAATTTTAATCAACCTCGCTAACGTAGAAATCACGCGTTTATTAAAACTTGCTTAATTACAAAAAATAATTCAATTTTTTATACTTTCCGCTAAAATTTAGCCCAAATTTTACGAATTTAATCTAAAATTTATCTTAGCGTGAGTTCTGCGGCGGCGAAAAGGTATAAAATTAACGCAAACAAAATCATTTTAAGGAGCACTCCATGAACCTGCTTTCTAAATTTAGCAAAGGCTTTCTAGCAGTCGCGATGTTTGGCGCCCTTAGCGCGTCAGCATTTACCGAGGGCGAAGACTACGTAAAGCTGCAAAAGCCGCTGCCCGTGGAGCAAAACACGCTAGTTAAGGTCTTTAGCTACGCATGCCCGTTTTGCTACAAATACGACAAAACCGTCACGCCGAAGGTCGTAGAAAAGGTCGCGGGGCTAAAATACGTGCCGTTTCATCTAAAAACCAAAGGCGAATACGGCGAGGCAGCGAGTAAAATTTTTGCCGTCTTAGCCGTGATGGACGAGGAAAAAGGCGTAAGCCTGCTAGATGAAAACTCGCTGTTTAAAAAGGCTAAATTTGCCTACTACAAGGCCTATCACGATCAAAAGCAGCGCTGGAGCGACGGCAAGGACGAGGCCGCGTTTTTAAAGACCGGGCTTGATGCGGCGGGCATTAGCGAAGCGGACTATCAAAAAAAGCTAGAGGATCCAAAAGTCGCCGAACTACTTAAAAAATGGGACGAGAGCTACGACGTAGCGAAAATCCAAGGCGTACCGGCGTTTGTCGTAAACGGCAAATACCTCATCATGACGAAGTCCATCAGCTCTATCGACGGCATGGCGCAGCTAATTGAAGAGCTGCTTAAAAAATAGGGCGCGGCATGAAATTTGCGGAAAAAATAGCAAAATTCGCAGACAGCCGTCTGCCGTGGGCGATCCTCGTAGCAGTGAGCGTCGGACTCGTGGTGCTGGCGCACTCGCTGTTTCAAAACTACGTCTATATGCCGCCTTGCGAGCAGTGCGTCTATATCCGCTTTGCCTTTTTGTGCATGGCACTGGGAGGCCTTGTGGCGATCATAAATCCTAAAAATTTACTCCTCGCCGCGGCAGGCTACCTGCTAGCCTTTTGGGGCGCGATCCAGGGCATAATGTATAGCGCCAAACTAATCAAAATCCACGGCGCCGTACACGGAGACGATCCGTTCGGCGTGCAGGGCTGCTCGACCGAGCCGCACTATCCATTCGGTCTGCCGCTTGAGCGGTGGGCGCCCGATTGGTTCTTGCCTACTGGCGACTGCGGATACGATAATCCGATGGTTCCAGACGGCATCACGCTAGACGGCTTTCAGAAGTATTTAGTCGATCTTTATCAAGACGGCTGGTACCTGATCCCCTCAAGCAAATTTATGTCGATGGCCGACTGCACGCTGATCGGCTTTGGAGTCTGCTTCGTCGTGCTCGCCGCGATGTTTATTTGCAAAATTTTAACTCTGAAAAAAGCTTAAATCGGTCTAAATTTAGACCGATTTTGCTATACTCGCCGTATGAGAGCCTTACGCGAGCATAATTTTAAAATTTACTTCATCATCATTTTCGCGAGCCTTTTCGTGGTGCTTTTGGGCGTGAAAAACTACGAGGACGCCAAGGCGCAGATCACGGCGCTCGCGGATAAAAACAAGATCGCCGCTAGCGAAAATATGGTCGGGAATTTCTCGTTTTGGCTGGATGAGCGGCTGCACTCTCTGGTGCGCGCGGCTAAATTTATGCAAAACGCAGGCGCGATACGAGACGACGAGAAGCTCGGCGGCTTCATACGTCTTTTTAAAGAAAACTCCGCGGAATTTGACGCTTTGCAGTTTTTGCGCGAGGACGGAGAAATTTTCGTAGACGGCAAGGAGCTAGAGGGCGACGAGGCGATGCCAAAGAACCTTCGCACGGGGCTTGTGTGGTTTGAGGAGACCAAAAGCACGCTAGCGCCCACGGTAAATTTTATGCAGCGCCATAAAATTTTAGGCGAGCCGACGCTAAATTTATGCGTGCCCGTACTGGACGGCGGCTCGTTTGCGGGGGTACTTTGCGGCGTAGTGAAGCTGCAAAACATACTAAAAAATATGGAAAAATTTAAACTCGCGCCCGATTCCTACGCCTTTATCGTAACTCACGGCGGCGAAATTTTAACGCCGATGAAGGACGCGTCGCTAAAAAAGCAGATCGAGGATAAATTTAAAGAGCTTTTCCTGAGAGACGAAGACATCACGAGCCTAAATATCGGCTCAAATTTCATCTCCGTCGCCGAGATCCCCACGCTAAACTGGTTTATAGGCGCAGGTACGGATAACGAAAAGGAGCTCGCCGCGCTGCTTAACTCCGCGCTAAAAAACGCCCTTACACTGCTTTTTGCATTCGCGGCGCTGGCGCTGGTGGCAAATTTCCTCCATAACTTTATGTACTCAAAAATCAAAAACCTGCAAGACGACTACGAGGCCCTGCTCAAGCACAAAGCTCGTATGAGCGAGGCGGGCGAGCTAATCAGCGGCATAAATCATCAGTTTATCCAGCCGGTTAATTCGCTAAATTTGATGATCTCAAGCCTACTCATGCTGCAAAAGGACGGCAAGCTAGACGCCGCGACGCTAGAGCATATGCTGCAAAAAGGGCAGGCTGCGACCGTGCTTTTGAGCGATACGATCGAGATTTTTAGAAATTTTTATAAAAGCAGCGACAGTCCGCAAAAATTTAGCGTGCAACGCTGCATAAAAGACCTACTAAAGCTAATGCACACCGAGCTTAGCAAAGCAAACGTCGCGGTAAGCCTGCGCGAGTTTCAAGACGAAGAGGCTACCCAGCGGATGGGCATCGTGCAGCAAATTTTACTCATCCTCATACACAACGCCAAGGACGCGGTCGTGGAGCGATATAAAGACGAGATCGCCAAGCGGCAGATTTTTTTGGACGTCAAATTTGAAAACGGCACGTGCAAAATAGCCGTCACGGACTACGGCAGCGGCGTGAGCAGAGAGCTGCGGGATAAAATTTTAACCCAGCCAAAAACCACCAAAAAGCAAGGAAGCGGCATCGGGCTGTATTTTGGCAAAAAGCTAGCAAACGAGAAGCTCGCAGGCGACATCAAACTGCTAAGCGCGGGCGATCCGACGACGTTTGAGCTGAGCTTTGAGACAAATTTAAAGGAGTGAGATGCAAGAGCATTTGAGGCTACTTAAAGACCTGAGCGTCCTCATCGTCGAAGACGACGAGATCGCAAGGGAGCTGCTAATAGGCGGGCTTAAGCCATACTGCCTAAGCGTCTGGGGCGCGGGCGACGGGTTGGAGGGGCTGGAGCGCTTTAAAAAGCTAGCCCCCGCCATCGTCATCACCGACATCCACATGCCCGCGATGAACGGCTTTGAGATGATGAAGGAGATGATACGCATCAAGCCCGTGCAAAAATTTATCGTCTTTACCTCCTACGACACCGACGACAATCTCATCAAAAGCATCGAGCACGGCGCGGCGTCTTTTCTAAAAAAGCCGGTCGATATCACGGCGCTGCACCGCCTACTAGTGGCTCTGACCTACGAAAAGGACGAAAAGCTCGTGCGCTTAAGCCCGCAAACGAGCATAAATCTCGCCAAAGAAAAGATCTACAAAAACGGCGAAGAAATTTATCTCTCATTTTTGCAAAACAAGCTTTTTTGGCTCTTTGCGTACAACTTAAACAAGCTCGTGAGCTACGAGATGATCGAGGAGTTCGTCTATGAGGGCGAGCAAACGAGCAAAGGCGCGATACAAAACGTCGTGCTGAGGCTAAAGCGGGAGCTGGGGGTTAAATTTAAAAATATCAGTGAAAGCGGATACATCTTATTAAGCGGCGAGTAAATTTAACTTTGCGGCTTGCCTCGCGAGCGTCTTTAACGGAGCTAGTAAAAATTTAGCTCGGCGGACTACCTTGTCCAGCCCACGCTAAATTTTTACGTCGCAACCCTTAAATCCGTCTCGCGATACTTCGCCTTGACTTTTTTTGCACTCAAATTTGAAGTCAAATTTATAAATTTTGGCTCAAATTTTATTCACCGAGACCTGCATCTTGAAAATGTCAAATCGGTCACGGACGACCGAACCCGCTCCCTCGCCTCGTTCGCCGCTGCCTCGTCTGACGTAAAAATACTTCACCTTAATTTTTTATGTTCAAATTTAAAGTTAAATTTTTAAATTTTAGCTCAAATTTTACTCGCCGAGATCCGCGCCTCGAAAACATAAAATTTAATCGCTATCGTGCCGCGCGGCTTAGCGATAAAATTTACTGGAAGCCTCGCAGCCAAATTTAACGCGGCGCATAAAACAAAGTTTGCTTTGGTGCGGCTAAATTTAATGCGACAAGACCTATTTCGCCAGTAGCTCCTTTACTGCGGCGGCCATTTCATCGACGGAGCCGAACGAGGAGGTGTTTAAGAGATACTTGCCGCTGACGACAAATGCCGGCACGCCTGAAATCACCGCGACCTCGTAGCCCGCATCCCACTGCGTAAGCAGAGCCTGCGCCTTTTTGCTAGCAAGTGCCGCTTCGTATTCGCTCAAGCTCACGCCTGCAGCATCCAGCGCGGTTTTGATGAATCTTTGTTTATCACTGCCGCCGCCAAAATCGTCCTTTTTGTCATGGATCGCTTTGTAAATCGCGAATTTCGCTTTTTTAAATTTCGACTCGTCGCTTAGCAGGCTCACATCGTCCTTCTCATCAAGCACGATGAGGGCTGCGAATACGCCGCTAGCGGTCTGCCCAAACACGCCTTTGGTCTTTAGATGCCATGGCAAAAACTCCGTCCCCTCAAGCTTTTTCATCAGCTGCGGCGTGACCGTCCTATCAAACGCATAGCAGTGCGGGCACTCGTAGTTAAAAATTTTGACGACGCTGTTTTTCGGTACGTTTAGCGGCTTTTGCAACACTTGATAATTAACGCCCTCCTCTAGCGCGTTTGCACCTACGCTAAGCAAGCAAACGGCGGCTAAAGCTTTAAAAATTTTAGCGATTTTCATAGAATTCCTTTGCGGTAAATTTTAAAGATTGTATAAAATAAAGGGTAAATTTGAGATTAAGCGAGCTAAGCTAGTCAAATTTAAACAAAGCGGCGAGTAATTTTTATCAAATTTAACTCGCCGCGAAATTCTAAATCCAGCCGCGCACATAGTTTTAGCGGTGGCTAGAAAAACTAAACCAGAAAGGTTAAATTTAATACTCAAAGATATTCGGATCGATCACCAGCGCGCGGTAAGCTACGTCGTCTCTAGACGCCGACTCCACGTCCATCTCAAATTTGACGTCATTTGTCTTCGGATCGATCTCCACGAGCACCATTTTGATCGTCTTATCGGGCTTTAGCAGATAGACGTTAGAGCTTGAGATGAAGTACGTGCTTTTATCCTTTTGCCACTCCACGTTGCTAGTAACCGCGCTATAGAAGTCAAATCCGCGCTCCTTGCCAAACTCCCATGTTTGCTCGACGGTACCCTTTTTCTCGTCAATCTTGTACTCGACCGCGCGTGAGTATTTTTGCTCTTTTAGCGCAGGCTGCTCCATGCCGCGGCCGTCGCCGTTGTCAAATACGCTGATGTGCTTAACTGGGCCCTTGTTGTCGTAGCGCGGAGTTAGCCATGCGGTGTGCTGCGTCCACGACCAGTCGAAGTCGCCCTCGCATTTTGAGTTTTCACATTTGATTTTATTGCCGTTTTTATCCACTGGTACTAGCACTTTTTCCTTAAAGTCCGCGCTCCAGCCCTCAGGCGATGCGAGGATCCATTTTACCTTTTTGTCGCGGCCGATCTTAACTATGCCTTGGTGGCGGAGCGAGAGGATGATGCCGTCGTCGCTAGGATCGTGCGAGATCGAGTTTACGTGCGCCCAGTTGCGTCCCGTGCCGGTCGAGGTCACGTCGCCGAAAGGCAGATCGTCGCTGATTTTGATCTCTTTGGCGTCCATATCGATATTTAGGCACACGGCGCGAGCGTCAAGAGCCTTAATGAGGCTGCTGCGATAAACGTTTTTGCCGAAAATTTCATTCAGATCCCACTCGTCCACGACCTTGCCGCTACCGTCCACTTCGATGATGTGATCTCTGATCGTGTGCGAAATTCTGCCGTCAGGATGATGGTAGTTATATTTGGCAACGCGAAGCAGCAGATGATCGCCTTTTAGCGGCATAACTTCGTGGCTAAGATCGATGTAGCCGCGCGGCAGCTCGCGATTATACACCTCCTTGCCCATCATATCGTAGCGCATATATCGCTGCGCCATACCCCAGCTCAGATCGCCGTTTGGCAGCTGATGAAAGCCCATCATCATGCCGCCGTCCATAACCCTGCGCTCGCTGCGGTCGTAAAATTTCTGATAATCTAGATACCATCTAACCTCGCCCTGCGTATCGACGACGAAATTTTCGGTGAAATCATTCCAGCTAGCAGCACCGCCGTTTTTCCAATCAAGCGGCTTATGAACGCTCGTGATGGTGTTGTTGATGAGATAGAGCCTATTTTTAAACGCAGGATCGACCTTTTTGACCTTCATCTTTTGCATATGGCTAAATCTATAATCACGGCTATAAGTCACGATCGGCTGAGCGTAAATTTTATACTTTTCGACCTTCTTTTCGCCGTTAAAAACGTAGCTCACTTCGACCTCGTTTAGATAGTCCGGATACAGCCCCCAGATCGGCACGCCGTCGTGCGTCAGCAGCGCATGCTCGGAGACATTATAGGCGATGTCGATGCCGCCGCCCGGTTTACCCAGCACCCGCACGTGGATATCCTTGATGTCCTTGCCGGCGCGATCAATGACGGCGGTCAGAGGCGCCACGTCGTATGGGTTGATAAACACCGAGCCAAGCTCGCCTTGGGTTTTTACCTGATGCGCCAAAACGCCCGCACTCGCAGTCTGCGGCACCGCTATAAACGCGCCGCTCGCCAAGGCTGCAGCCAAAACGATAGAACCGAAAAAATTCTTACGCATATTCGCTCCTTTTGGGTAAATTTATTGAATTTTACTACTACCAAGTCACATAATAATCATACTAGCTTTAAATCAAATTTAAAGTTAAATTTAAATACATCTACTTAAATTTTAGAACGCAAACGAGACGGGTAACAGTCTAAAATTTGATATAATTAGCCCTGCTTTATCAAATTTAAGGAGAGAAAATGCCATTCGTAAATATAAAAGTAGCCGCTCCAGAGCCTACAAAAGAGCAAAAAAAGCAAATCATCGCCGAGATTACGGACACGCTAGCGCGCGTATTAGGCAAAGACCCAGCCGCAATACTCGTGATGATCGAAACGCTCAGTATGGACAGCATCGGTAAAAGCGGTCTAAGTCTTGAGGAGATCAAACAAAATAAAGAGAAAAAATGAGCGAATTTTTATAGGATTTTGCGCTAAAAATCACGCTCGCAGCGGGCGATACTTGCGCCGCTAAGCGGTCTAAATTTACCGAACGCACAGGCAGGCAGCAGTTTAAAAACCGCCGCCGCAAGCCGTTCTATCGGGCGAGCATCCGACCTCTCGCCCAAGATTAACGGTGGACGGACGATCTGAAGACTCTCAAAACCAAGCTCGCTCACGCGCCGCTCAATACGTCCTTTGGCGCGCAGATAAAAGCTTGGCGAACCTTCGCTCGCACCCGGAGCTGATACGAGCACGAAGCGCCGTACGCCCGCTGCTTTGCCCCACTTCGCCACCGCATAGACGTAGTCCACATCCACGCGCAAAAACGCCTCGCACGAACCCGCCTGCTTCATCGTCGTGCCCAGCGCGCAAAAATTTCGTCAAATTTATGCGGCACGATATCCGAGATACCCTCAAAATCAATGATCCGCGCGCGAAGCTTAGGGTGGCAAAAGCCTATCTCGCGGCGCACCCACGCCTCTACCTCATCGTAACCCGGGCTCTCGCAAAGCTCGCGCACCAGCTCCCTGCCTACGACGCCCGTAGCGCCCAGCACTAAGGCGGATTTTCCCATTTTCACTCCCTGAATTTCTTTAAATTTTAACGCGCTTTGCAGTCAAATTTAGCTCCGGCGCTACGTTACTCAAAATTTTACGCTTCGTCGCGCGGCGCGTAATGCATAAATTTTAGCGTTTACCTGCATAGTCAAATCGCGGGGCTTGTAAGCTAAACTCAAAGCTGTTTCGATCCACCGCACCCACGCACGCGTCGCTATCGTAAAGCGCGAGCAGGAATTCCGCCATCTCCTCGCTCGAGTGATAGCGCTTAAAAGCCGCGTCGTAGTCGTAGCCCGCGTCATCCGTCGCCACGGGACCAAATTCCGTCCTAGTCGCGGCGGGCGCTAGAACTTTAGCCTGCATTTTAGCCTCTTTATCCTGCGCCAGCTCGTAGTGCAAGCCCTCCGTAAAGGCGCTTACGAAAAACTTGCTCGCGCAGTAGGTGACGGCGTTTGGCACCATGCTGTAGCCACCCGCGGAGGAGATATTGATGAGCTGGGCGGGTTTATGCTTGTAATCGCGCACGAAGAGGTGGCTTAGCAGCGCAAGCGAAATGATGTTGAGACGTAACATCTGCGAAATTTTGGATAGATCACGCTCGCCGACCGCGCCGTAATCTCCAAAACCCGCATTGTTTATGAGCGCCTTTATCTCGTAGCTTTTTAGCTCGTCCCAAAGCGCTAGGACGTTCTCGCTGCACGCAAGGTCGCAAATTTTAATGACTACATCCGATTTGGGCGCGATCTGCGCGATCTCGTCCTTTAAGCTTTGCAGCAGCTCCACTCTGCGCGCGATTAGGATCAAATTTTCTCCGCGCCTCGCAAATGCCTTTGCCGCGGCCGCTCCGATACCCGAACTTGCGCCTGTGATGACGATATATCTTTTCATTTTTTATCCTTTTTTAGATTCTTTAGTTTGAAATTTTACCGAAGCTAGCCGCGTATTTACGCGTGCGCTCGTCTTAAATTTACAAATTTGCCAGCATTTTGCGAGCGGTTTATTCCTCGCTTATGGGCGTGCGCTTAGTATCTACCGCTTTGCTGTCCAGATAATACCGACCGCCGGCGACGTAGTGAAGCGTTTTTAGCTCGTCAGGGATCTTTTCAAACAGCCAGCGTCCGCCGTCAAAGATCCTCTCGTCCGCATACGCCGCGACGATCTCGCCGATGAAAAGATCATAGCTCTGCTCGTTATGAGGCTCGGGGATACGCTTGCAAACTAGCCATGCGGCGCAGCCCGCGATCAGCGGCACGTCGAACTCCTCTTTATAAAAAATTTCCACGTTTTTCATCTTGTCCGCGTTATCAAAGCGCGAGTTGTTCTCGGCGCCCAGCTCGCTAACTAGCTCCGCCTGCGCGGCCGTAGGGATCTGCACGGCGAAATACCCGCTCTTTTCGATGAGCGTCCCCGCGCATGAGCCGTTGTGCGGCACGATGGTAACCTTGTCGTAGTCAAGCGCTTGCGCCCACGTTATCGCCATCGCATTGACATCGCCATTGTATTTGACCGATACGAGCGTAGTCGCGCCTGGATTTGGGATATGATTTTTGTAGATCTACTTTTATGATCGCCATTTTTTGCTCCTTTGATTAAATTTCATCGGCGGCAGATACCGCAAATAACCGAATGCTTGGTATCAACTTGCCCTTAAATTTAAGCCTTAAGCCCTACTAGATCGGCTAAACCTTGGCGCGCTTGGATTAAATTTCTCCGCGGCGCGCGAAATTTGGCGGGTTTAAAATTTCACCCGCTATTTTCTGCGGATCTTATAGCCCTTGCCGCTTTTTGTTTTTAGCAGCGAAATTTTTCCGTCCTTCGAGACGTAGTAGCCACCCTTAACTTTGCTTAAAATTTCGCTCTGCGGCAAGCTCGCCCAAAAAATTTCTACCCTGCTTTTATCCGCGGAAAATATCCCGTAGATCGCGAGCGTAGCGTTATCGGGGTCGTGCAGCCTCACGTCTGCGACATCGAAAACCTGCACGCAGCCATTCTTAATCTTTGAAAAGCTCTGCCCTGCGGCTACCAAGCAGCCGTGCTCGTCCATGCCGCCGCCTACCATCGGTCCCTGCACGGCGGGCACCTTGCAGACGCCCTCGCTCGTGCCACAGTCCGCAGCCGCGCTTTCGCTTCTCTTATCCGCCTCCTTGCCTATCTTTGCATCGTGCGCCGCGCAGCCGCACAAAAGCGCCGCCGCAAAGGCCGCGATTAAAATTTTACCTCTCATCTTTACTCCTTTAAATAAATTTTATCTGCACTCAAAGCTACTCGCGCTATTTTCGTCGCCGCCTACGTAGGTAGCCACTTTTGGATACGCGCAAATCGGGATCTGCTTACCCGCGCGGCTCGTGCTTTTGCCTAGCAGGCTAGATGGAGCCGTTCCCTGCTCGCGCCACGCTTCAAGCGCGCTTAGCGGATCGACGTCATCGATGCCGTTACCGCCGCCGCAGTGATTCATCCCAGGCAAGGCAAAAAATCGCGCAAATTCGTCCGCATTCGCGTTCGTTTCCACTAGCTTTTTATACCAATCGCGCTGATCCATCGCCGAAAATACGGGATCGGAAACGCCCGTTACGATGATGAGTTTACCGCCGTTAGAGCGGAAGCTATCAAGCTTGGTCGAAATCGCATCGTTTATCGCCGCGGTCTCGAACGTTCGCTCTACGTCCTTATCAAAATCAAAGCTCATCAGATCAAACTCCGGTTGCGGCGGCGTCAAGAAATAATAATTCATCGAACCCTTTGAGAGTACGATATTTCTAGCATTTGGCTCTGCCGTTTGCGAGTCGCCAAGCTTCCACATGCGCCAGCCGGGCTGATTTACCCCCGCGTCGTAAAACCAGCCGCTGTAAATTTGCTCGCCCTTGCTGTTTTTTGCGCCGTCAAATATTGCCTTTATCGCAGAAATTTTATCTTTGGGCAGATCAAGTCCGCTGGGATCGAACTCGCAACGCTCCCAAGCGCCGATAATGCCGTCTTTTAGGCCGTCTAGCGCATCGCATTTATCTAAAACCGCCATGCTTAGCTTATCCAAATCCTCCTGCGTAAGGGCGTTTGCGAAAACTTTATCCCCAGCGGCGTTTTTAGGCGCGATCTTCATAAGCTGCCGGTTGTCCCATTGCTCCGCGATCGCCGCGCGCGAAAGCCTAAAACCCGGATTTGCCGCGATTACGCCGTCAAATTCCAGTGGATACCTCTGCGCCGCCATCAGAGCCGAGCGCCCGCCGTTTGAGCAGCCCATAAAATAGCTGTGCGCGGGCGCTTTTTTATATGCCGCGAAAACCAGCTGCTTTGAGACGCTCGCGACCTTGCCGATGGCCTGATAGGCATAGTTTAACCGCGCCTGCTGCTCAAGTCCGAACTCGGGCGTAGGCGTAGGGTGTCCCGAATCGGTCGTGACGACCGCATAGCCCCTCATAAGCGCGGGCGTTGCAGTGCTAGTGCGGATAGGCACGGCGCCGAGAGCCGGCGCTACGAAGCCGTCCAAACCGCCTCCGCCCTGAAATAGCAGCTTGCCGTTCCAATCGCCTGGCAAGCGCAGCTCAAATTTTATGCCGTAATGCTTGCCGTCCGAGCCCGTGCGGGAGGCTATCTCGCCGTGAATTATGCAGTGAGGCGCGGCTTTTAGCGTCTTTTTGGCTCCGCCGGTTAGCGCAGACATCCTATCGGCGCCGATTTCGCCGCTTTGATTCCAGATCGCTTCGCTAATCTTTGTATCGTAAATTTTTGCGCCCTTTAGCGCCGCACAAGCCTGCTCGTCAAAATCGCTCGCAAGCGCTCCCTGTAAGCCCAGAGCAGCCGTAAAGGTTGCAACTAAAATTTTATATTTCATTGCCGCTCCTTTTGAAATTTTATTAATCATAATTCTAACATAAAAATTTATCGTGAATTTCAAGCGTATTTGAGAAATTATGGAATTCCTAGCGGAGCCATGCGGAATTTCAAATTTTAATTAAAAGGACGAAGTACTTTGGCGATCCGCAGAATCTGGCTCGTCGGTTAAGCGGTTTCGTGGATCGCGACGAAATACTTCGATCGCCCAAAACCAAACCACGTGCCCAAAAAAATCCCGAAACGAACTCATACCACGGAAGCTGAAAAAGCGGTGGTGTAAGTCCTAAAAGCGGCAGCGTGATGCAATGCACTGCGATATTTACGACGATACCGAATGCAGCGCCCTGAAATAGCGTAATTTTAGGAAATTTCTCGGTAGCGAAGTGTGCTTAATTTTAAATTTTGCTATTGTTGCGGAGCATTAAATTTCACGCGTGCCCTTAAAGCTTGCACGGTAAAAAATCAGCAGCGCGGCGGCTAACGCGGCAAAGCCGCAAAATAGCCCTTGGTAGCTTAAATATTCAAGTGCCTTGCCACCTACGGCAGTACCGATGCCGCCTCCGAAAAATATCGCCGTGCCTATGATCCCGGAGGATAGACCTTTGGCGGAGCCACAACGAAGTGCCGCGCTTGCTAGGACGGACTGTGCGCAAACATAGCCAAATCCCAGCAAAAACGTCCCTACATATGCAGTGGCAGCAAAGCAACTCGCCAAAAGGCACAGCGCAGAAGTGGACGCCAAAAAGCCGAGGGATAGAATTTCTTTTGGCGGCAACTTCTCTTTTAAATATCTAGCAGCGTTTCCTGCCAAAAAGCAAGCGACGCCGTAAAGCATAAGGCAGGCTCCGGCAAAATTTGAACTCAAGCCCAGCTTTTTAAGCAGATAAGCGCCTATGAATGAATACGCCCCAAGCACGATTACGCCGTTACATAAAGCCAAAAAATAGCTTCTCAAAAGCGCAGCATCGCCGCGCAAGCTAGCTAGGGATTTTACGAAACTTTCGCCTCCGCTTTTCGGAGCGTCTTTGAAATTTAGCGTAAATAGTGATACGAAAGATACCGCAGACAGCGCAGAAAAGGCTAAAAATATCTCCCTCCAAGAAAATCTAGCCACCGCCCATCCGCCTAAAGCCGCACTCAGCCCCTGCCCTAAAAATACCGAGCCTAGAAATATCGCTACGATTTTTTGTCTATCCTTATCGTCATATGCATCGCCTATAACGCCGAGGCAGACGGCGATTATACCCGCTGCCGCGCATCCCGTGCAAAAACGAAATAAAACAAGCCACGCTAGACTTTTTGCAGTGGAGCAAAGAAGCGTAAATATCGCCAAAAAGAGCATTAGCAGAATTAAAATTTTACCTCTACCGTAGCGATCGCTAAGATGTCCGTATACCGGCTGAAGTAAGCCATAGGGGATCAGATATGCCGTCAAAACTGCGGAGGCGGCGCTTACCTGCACCCCAAACGTATCTGCGATGCTAGGCAGCAGTAGCGATGCGATCCAGTTATCTGCGGCAGAGATTATCCCTGAGGCGATGATTAAGAGTAGTAGTCCTTTTTTTGCAGTGCATTTTAAATTCCTAAATTTACGTAATTTTAGCCATTATAACTCTTTTGCTAGAAAATTTGGAATTTTAGCAAGCCCTGCGAATATGAGGCGGCGGACATAGATCGCTAAGTTCGCAACGGGGACACAATGCCGCGGCAAGTATAGCGCAACGGTCGGCATACAATGATGCATCTACCTTGAAGGGGCGAAGGCAGGTAGTAACGTGAGCAGTGAGTGCATGACTAGCTTATATTTATAATCCACTTTTTTCGCGTATAAAGACCTATAAGAAATAACGCAAATTTAACAATGCCACGAAGCAGGGCTATAGCATAAGGCAAATAAGGAAAGCCCTAACTTGCAACGCGAACCCTACAATAAAATTCAAAAATTCTTTAAAATTCTACGCGGATTATGATGCCTAAAAATCAACTAAAATTTTAAGTGCGCATATCCCCGTAGCGCACGCTTTTTAGCCGCGCAATCCCGCCGTTTATCACAAGTCGCGACGAGCCATTCGGACGATCTCGTGCCGCTAGGTTAAATTTAATAGCAGCGGAATTTTGAAATTTTACGAATGCAGGGATTTCAATGAGCGCTTGAAATTTTAATCCGGGGCGATGATTTTGATTTCATTCGCGCAAGATCCGCCAAAGTCCGCGCCGAAGGGATCTTGGACCGTGAAATAATGATCTATCGCGCCGCATCCGTGCCCGATCTGCTCACCCCAGCCAAGCGCCCTACGCACGAAGCCTTTGGCATGGGCAACGGCTGCAGGCAGACTAAGCCCCGCCGCCAGCGCGCACGCGATCGCGCTTGAGAGCGTGCAGCCCGTGCCGTGGGTGTTACGCGTAGAAATTTTAGGCGCGGAAAACTCATAAAATTTGCCGTTTTCGTACAAAATATCAACCGCTAAATTTCTCGAATCCTCGCCCTCGCTGCTTAGTTTAAAGCCGTCATCTAAAGGCGCTGCGGATAAATTTTGTTCAAAAGAGGGCTCCGCGCTCGCAGTTAAATTTTTGCATTCGCTAGTAAAATTTTCACTCGTGAAATTTGCGCGCTCTGTTAAACCCGCAGAATTTTTGAGCGCCCCGTTTTCGCTCGTCTTGCGCCCAAAAGCTTTAAAATTTCGCGCTGTATTCATTTCCGCCGTATCCGCATCCACCGCGCCGCAAGCCACGCTCGCAGCTGTCAGATCGCCGCCTTTTATCAAAATCGCGCCGCCGAAAAACTGCGAAATTTTAACCGCTGCGGCGCGCATATCGGCTAAGCTTAAAATTTTCATCTCCGCCAAAACCTCGGCCTCGCGCACGTTGGGCGTGATGATCTCCGCAGTGGGGGCGAGCTCGTATTTTAGCGCATGCAGCGCGCTTTGTTTCATCAAAACTCCGCCGCTAGTAGCGACCATCACGGGATCTAAGACGACGTTTTTCGCGCCGTGCCTGCTCAGGCTTTTTGCGATAGCCTCGGCAACCCTCTCATTGGAGACCATTCCGATTTTAACGGCGTCCGGAAAGATGTCGCTAAAAATCGCATCGAGCTGCGCCTCTACAAAATCTGGCGGAACGTCCAGCACGCCGAATACGCCGCGCGAATTTTGCGCCGTAAGCGCCGTAATAGCGCTCATTGCAAACATCTTATGCGCGCTGATCGTCTTGATATCGGCTTGGATGCCCGCGCCGCCGCCGCTGTCCGAACCCGCGATAGTAAGAATTTTTCTCATAAAAAGCCTTTAAAATTTTAGCGCGATTATATCGAAATTCCGCTATAATTCCACTCGGTAGATTATTTTACGGGCTAAATTTAAGTTTTCTTTATGTAGTTTTTATTATAATCTACGTTCGTTTCGTAATAACTATTACAAATACAAAATTTTAACCCAATTAGAGGAAATTACATGAAAAAAGTCGCCAGTTTGATTTTCGCAGCGTTTTTAGTTTCGGGCTGCTCCTATTTCGAAAAAAAGGAAGATAAAGGCGCGAAGCAAGGCGGTGAGACGCCTGCGCTGCCGGTAGGCGTATTTACGGCAAAATCCGCCGACGTGCCGATAATTTTAAAATTTAACGGGCAGACCGTAAGCGAGCTTGAGATAATGCTAAAGCCGCAGGTTTCGGGCACTATCGAAAAGCAGCTTTTCGAGCCGGGTCACAGCGTTAAAAAGGGCGACGTACTCTACGAGATCGACCGCTCGCGCTACCAAGCGGCATTTGACAGCGCAAACGCTAATCTGCAAAACGCCTCGGCGGACTACAAAAGAGCTAAAGCGCTAAAAGCTAGCAACACGATCTCTCAAAAGGACTTTGACACCGCAAAAGCCGCGTTTATGGTAGCCGAAGCAAATTTTAAAAGCGCAAAGATCGATCTTGACCACTCGCTTGTGACCGCGCCTTTTGACGGCATGGCGGGCGATACGCAAAAGGACGTGGGCGCGTACGTAAACGTGGGCGAGGATCTGGTGCGCCTTAGCAAATTTGATCCGATCGACGTGGAATTCGGCATCGCGGACGTCGATAGACTGGAGCTTGATGCAAATTTAAAAAACGGGCAGTGGAAGCAGCTGGGACGTCAGGTAAGCATAAATCTCGGCGGCAAGGACTACAATGGCACGCTAAGCTTCATCGATAGCGTCATCAATACAAACACAGCGTCAGTCAGCGCCAAAGCTCAAATTCCAAATCCAAACTTAGAAATTCGCCCTGGAATTTTTACTAAAGTAAGCGTCGATGGCTTTTATCAGAAAAACGGCTTTAAAATTCCTCAAGTTGCGCTCAAGCAAGATCTTAGCAACACCATAGTCTACGTCGTGCAAGACGGCAAGGTCGCTAAAAAGGTGGTCAAAATCGCGGCGCAAGATACCCGCACGGCGACGATCTCAAGCGGGCTGCAGGACGGCGATCAGATCATTTTAGATAATTTTAAAAAGATCAACGTGGGCTCCAAGGTCACTCCCGTACCCGCGAGCACCAATCCTTACGTAGCGGGACAGCCTGAAGCATCTCAGAGCAATGCGGAAAGCGGGAAATAATGTTTTCTAAATTTTTCATCAACCGCCCCGTTTTTGCCTGCGTCGTTTCGATCATCATCGTAATCGCGGGCGTTTTGGCTCTTAAAAATTCCTCGGTCGAGGAGTATCCGCAACTCACGCCGCCGCAAATCGTCGTTAGCGCTACATATAGCGGCGCGGATGCACAGACGATAGCCGACGTCGTCGCAGCCCCTCTTGAAAACGCAATCAATGGCGTTGAAAATATGATCTATATGGAAAGCTCAGCAAGCTCCTCGGGCTCTGTTAGTATCAACATATATTTTCAAATCGGCACAAATCCAGCAGATGCGAAAGTCAATGTAAACAACCGCGTCACGCCAGCTCTTACGCTACTTCCCGACGAAGTGCGTAGGTACGGCGTAACCGTCACCGAGCGTAGCAGTACGATGCTCGAAGTGCTTGCGTTTTACGATCCTAGCGAACAGATGGATGTCGTAGAGATGCAAAACTACGTAGCTATCAACGTCGTAGATGAGCTAAAGCGCGTGCCAGGCGTCGGAGACGCTCAAGCATTGGGTACGAAAGACTATGCTATGAGGATCTGGGTTAAGCCTGAGCTACTTAAGAAATTTAACGTTACGACCGCCGAGATAATCGCCGCAATAAGCGAACAAAATAGCCAATATGCCGCAGGAAAGATGGGCGAGCAGCCGATGAACTTAGGCAATCCCTACGTATATGCGATCAAGCCTGAGGGTCGTTTAAAAACCGTCGAAGAGTTTGAAAATATCATCATACGCGCGCAAAAAGATGGAAATTTCTTGCGAGTAAAAGATGTCGCCGATGTCAAACTCGGTGGCGCAAGCTACAATATCTCGGCGAAATTTAACGGTAAAGAGATGGTGCCTGTGCTTATCTTCATGCAAAGTGGTGCCAACGCCCTAGCCGTAGTTGAAGCGGTAAATAAGCGCATAGACGAGCTTAAACCAAATTTCCCAGGCGAGCTGACCTACGACGTCGCCTACGATACGACGAGCTTCGTAAAAGTATCGATCGAAGAGGTCATTCATACTTTCATTGAAGCGTTAATCCTCGTCATCATCGTTATGTATATGTTCTTAGGGAACCTTAGAGCGACGATCATTCCGACGCTTGCTGCGCCCGTATCGATCTGCGGCGCGTTTATCGGAATTTATGCCTTCGGATTTTCAATAAATTTAATCACTCTTTTCGCGCTTATTTTAGCTATCGGCATCGTCGTGGACGACGCCATTATCGTGATCGAAAACGTAGAGAGAATTCTGCACGAGGAGCCGCAGTTAAGCGTCAAAGAAGCCACTACGAAAGCGATGGGCGAGATCGTAGCACCCGTCATCTCTATCGTACTCGTGCTTTCGGCAGTTTTCGTGCCGGTTGCGTTTATGGAGGGCTTCACCGGAGTTATGCAGAGACAATTTGCCCTAACGCTCGTAGCTTCGGTGTGTTTTTCAGGTTTTGTAGCCCTTACGCTAACGCCCGCACTTTGCGCCCTGATCTTGCAAAAAAAGGAATCCGAGCCGTTTTTCTTCGTAAGATGGTTTAACAATCTTTTCGGCGTCTCGACTAAAATTTACGCCGCAGGCGTCGGCATGGTTCTGCGCCACGTGCTAATCAGCCTCGTTTTTGTAGGCATCATCATCTATGCGATGATAGAGCTTCTTAAACTTACCCCTACCGGTCTGGTGCCTAACGAGGACAAGGGCTCGATTATGGCGATGACTACGCTTCCGTCGGCATCTACTCTGCCTAGGACGGAAGCCGATCAAAATTTCATCGCAAGTATCGCCAAAAAGCATCCGAACGTAAAAGACATAACCCAAATCGCGGGATACGATATGCTAGCCGGAGCGCTCAGAGAAAACGGCGGAGCATTTTTCATAAAGCTAAAAGACTGGAAAGAGCGCCCGGGCGATGAAAATTCCAACTTCGCCATAGCCGCCGCTCTAAACGGCGAACTCTACGGCGCAGATCGCAACTCGATGACCTACGTCGTTACGCCGCCGCCTATCATGGGTCTTTCACTTACGGGCGGATTTGAGCTCTACGCGCAAAGCACGACGGGTAAAAGCTACGATGAAATTCGCGCCGATATGGACCGCGTAACCGCCAAAGCCAATCAACATCCCGCTTTAAAGCTCGTGCGAACTACGCTGGATACCGATTTCCCGCAGTATAAGCTCTATATCGATAAAGAGAAGATAAAGATGCTAGGCGTTAAGATAGCCGACATTTTCACCGTGCTAAATTCTACCATCGGGCAGTATTATATCAACGACTTTAACCTCTTGGGCCGCACGTTTAAGGTATATATCCGCGCTACGCAAGACTACAGAGACGATCCTAACGATCTAAAATCTCTCTACGTCCGCAGCGCTAGCGGCGATCTGATCCCGCTAAATTCTTTAGTTAGGCTTGAGCGCTCTTTGGGCCCCGATTCCGTTAATAGATTTAACGCCTTTCCGGCCGCGCTAATTATGGGCGAGCCAAATACGGGCTACACTTCTGGCCAGGCGATCGCCGCGATCCAAGAGGTTATAAAAGAGGAGCTTCCTAGCGGATATTCGATCGGCTGGTCGGGCTCCGCGTATCAAGAGGTCAGCGAGACGGGCAAGGGCGCGCAGGCATTCGTATTCGGAATGATCTTCGTGTTTCTGATCCTGGCGGCTCAATACGAAAGGTGGCTCATGCCGCTTGCCGTGCTTACCGCCGTGCCGTTTTCGGTATTCGGAGCGCTCGTGTTTACATATTTCCGCGGGCTGAATAACGACATATATTTTCAGATCGGTTTGCTGCTTCTAATCGGTCTGGCGGCGAAAAACGCGATTTTGATCGTGGAATTTGCGATGAATGAGCACCTAAACAACCACCGCCCTATCGCGGAAGCCGCCGTCGAGGCCGCCAAGATGAGATTCCGTCCTATCGTCATGACGAGCCTTGCGTTCGGCCTGGGCGTGCTTCCGATGGTTATCGCTACCGGCGCTGGCGCTGCTAGCCGCCACGCGCTAGGAACGGGCGTCGTAGGCGGAATGCTCGCGGCATCTACAATCGCGATCTTTTTCGTGCCGCTGTTTTTCTACCTGCTTGAAAGCTTCAACGCTTGGCTTGATAGACGCGGCAAAAAAGTCCAAACTAACGAGGTGAACGATGAAAATAAATAACGCTCTTTTAAGCGCCTTGACGATTGGAATTTTACTCTGCGGCTGCAACTTCAAGCCTGTTACGCCGCAAAAGCAGACCGGCTTTAAGGCGGATTACGCGAGCACGAATGTTAGCACGCAGTGGTGGAAAAGCTTCAACGATCCGCAGCTAAACGCCCTGATCCAAAGCGCGCTGGAGCAAAATTCCGACCTGCAAACCGCGCTGAATAACGTCGAGTACGCACGCGTAAATTTAGGACTAAGCAAGCTTGAATACCTGCCGAACGTAAATTTAAGCGGCAGTGCGGTGCGCCAAAATAATTTCGGCAACCAGCCCGATCGCAACTCTCACGGCGCGTATCAGATCGGCGCCGTGCTAAGCTACGAGATCGATCTTTGGGGGCGCGTGCGCAATAGCGTGGATTCAGCGCGATCGCGATTTAATGCGACGAAATACGACTACGAAACCGCCAAAAACACGATTACTAGCACGGTTGCGACGACCTATTTTACGCTACTAGCGTTAAAGCAGCAGGAGAAAATTTTAAAAGATAGCCTAAAAAGCTATCAAGATACGCAAAACTACCGCAAAAAGCAGCTCGATGCGGGCGCGGTTAGCGAGATCGTATTTTATCAAGCCAAAGCTGCGGTGCAAAGCGCCGAGGCAAGCCTCATAAGCGTGCAAAATCAGCTCTCTGCGGCGCAGACCTCGCTAAATATCCTAACAGGCAAGAGCTACGATGAAATTTTACGCGGCACGGCGCAGACCGCCGCGAAAATGCCTAGCGCTCCGCAGATCCCAAGCGGAATCCCAAGCGATGTGATCCTGCACCGCCCGGACGTCGCAAGCTCGCTCGAAAATCTGCGCGCAAGCAACTTCTTAGTGGGCGTCGCCAAGGCGGGCTACTTCCCTACCTTCTCGCTTACGGGCTCGGCAGGATATGCAAGCGGCGAGTTTGACAGGCTGTTTACAGCAAGCGCAAGCACGTGGAATATAGGCGGCTCGCTCGTAGGACCGCTGCTTGACTTCGGCCGCCAAAAAAGGCGCGTAGAGCTTGCAAATCTGGATCAAAACGCAAGCTTCATCGCATACGACAAGGCGCTTAAAACCGCTTTCGGCGACGTTCGCGACGCGCTTGTAGGCGTGCAAAACGCCAAATTAAGGCAAGCAAGCCTCACCGATCTCGTCGCTTCGCAGAGCAAAATTTATTCAAACGCCTCAAGCAGGTATCAGGCGGGCTACAGCGACCATCTGGAGTTTTTGGATTCACAGCGAAACCTGCTTAGCGCGCAGCTAAATAAAGTGCAGGCAGATCTTGACGTGCTAAGCGCGACGGTAAACGCCTACAAGGCGCTCGGCGGCGGCTTTAGCATAGAAGATAGCGAAATAAAGGCGCTTATCGGCGCCGAGCAGGACGTGCAGCCCGATATGTCCACCTTCCCGAAGGATAGAATTTTTAATTAGCTTTATAAATTTACGGGCAGCGCGAAATTTTAAAATACCCGTAAATTTAAAGCGCAGCTCGGCTTTTACGGCGCAAGCGGATCGTTTAAAAAATCTGCTTGCGCTTTTTAAATTTAGCCCTGCGGCGGGCGGCAAATCCAAATTTCAAAGATAATCTAAATTTTAAAATGGCCGCAGCAAGGTAAAATCGCCGCTCGACCAGAAAACACAAAGCGGCCTGGCTTAGCGACGTGATAGAATTTAAAGCAGCACGGCGGAATTCTAATCGCTGCAGAAAAATTCCAAGTAGCGCGATAGAATTTCAAACGCTGCGGCGAAATTCCAAGCGTCGCGTTTTAAATTTAAAGGCGAGCGGTTGCGCGCCGAAAAGGAATTTGGCAAAATTTTAGATTTTCGCTATAATCGCGACTTTTAATTTAGATGGGTGTCCGAGCGGTTGAAGGAGCACGCCTGGAACGCGTGTAAAGTGCAAGCTTTCGAGGGTTCGAATCCCTTCCCATCTGCCATGATCTTAAAATTTCATCCCCGCAAAACTCTAAAATTTCGCTTTTCAACTCGGCGCAAATTTTATAAATTTAAAGCCAAAATTCCACCCTCGCCGTAAATCCTACGATCAAAGACAAAATTTCCTCCGCCGAAAATCAAACCCGAAAGCCACCTAAATTCTATCTCTGCGCCCGCTATTTACCGATATTGCGCTAAAATTCCTTTTAAATTTTACTTTAAAGGAGAGAAAAATGAGTGAAGAAAAAAGTTGCGCCTGTGCGCATGCCAAATCCCAAAACGTAACCGACGCGCCCGGCAACAACACCGTATTTATGATCTGGCGCTTTGGTGCGGGCAAGACCGCCTGCAAAAAGGCTTTTGAGAGTCTTTGCGCTCTGGTGATAAATTTAAACAAAACCGCCGTTACGAGATTCGGCGCGGCTAGCGAGACGAGCTGCGTGCTCGGCGTGGGCTTTGAGGCATGGAAAATGCTCGGCTTGCCGAAGCCTTTGCCGAAAGAGCTAAAAAATTTTGAAGAGATTAGAGGTGACAAGCACGCTGCGCCCGCTACTGGAGGCGATATCCATATCCACATCAGAGCCGCAAATCAAGCCGTTTGCTACGATATGGCAAGCGAGATCAGAGCCGCGCTGAAGGATGTCGCGACGTGCGAGGAGGAGATCTGCGGCTTTAAATACTACGACGGGCGCGCTATCATCGGCTTTGTGGACGGCACCGAAAATCCGCAAGGCGCAGATCGCGACTTTTTTGCTAAGGTAGACGACGAGGATGCCGTATACAAGGGCGGCAGCTATCTTTTCGTGCAAAAATATATCCACGATATGAGCGCATGGAACGCCGCGGGCGTCGCCGAGCAGGAGCGCGTCATCGGACGTAGCAAACAAAACGACATCGAGATGAGCGAGGAGATAAAACCTAGCAACTCGCACTCCGCCGCAGCCAACGTCGGCGACGATAAAAAGGTCGTGCGCGACAATATGCCGTTTATGCAGGGCGGCGAGACGGGAACCTACTTCATCGCCTACGCAAGCACCTTTAGCACGCTGGAGTTAATGCTTGAGAGCATGTTTATCGGCCGCCCGCGAGGCAACTACGACCGCCTACTGGATTTCAGCACCGCAAAGACGGGCGCGCTGTTTTTCGCTCCGACCTTCGATATGCTTGAGGCTTACGATGCGGGCTAAATTTAAAGTGCTTTAAAATTTAAAGACGCGCGATGTTTTGCGATCTAAGCCCGTATCAGAGCAGACGCTGTAAAGAGATCATAGAAAATAGAGCCGTAAACAGCGAAAATATCAGTGGCTTACTGGAGTTTATAAGTGCAAAATTTAAGGTTCGTCCTATCAGCGCGTTTTACGGCGCGGGCAAGAACTCGGCGTGGCTTAAGATCGTGCTTCGCTTCGATAAAGACGCCGCAAAAATCACCGATAAAAAGTGCATCGAGCGCTATCTCGCCCGCACGCCGCTTTTCGAGAAACTAAACGGGCTAAGGAATTTTTATATCTCGATCGAGTCCTTCGAGTCGCAGATCCGCACCGATCTGATCCAAGGCGCCGTAGAGGAGCTGCTGCGAAACCGAAGCGAGCTTTTAGCGCCGCTTAAAATTTGGTATATCGCAGCGGTGTCCGACGCGCCCGTAGTTTTTTTATTTCACGAGACAAGACGCGGCACGCCACGAAGGGGGCGGAAAGATAGAGCGGCTGATAAGAAATTTTATAGAGAAAGCGCAAGACGCCAAATACCTGAGTCACATGAAATTTAAGCTATATTTTGACAGCAAGGAGTTCGTGGATCTTGAGTGCGGCGGAAATTTGTTCTATTATTTTAAATAAAATTTTGCAAAGGAGCGAAAATGGATGCGAAGCTTTACAGAAGGTAACGCGGCTCTCGCGAGGGCTTGAGGAGGGTGGCGTGCAGAGCCTAAAAGCAGCAGTAGAGGGCGAAAGCGACGAGGTTAGCAAGACGCAAGCTCGCGTGATCTTAGGCGAATACTTCGTGATGAAGGGCGAGCCCGCGCAGGCCAGGGAGCATCTAGGCCCGTGGCGCAAGACGCCGAGCGACTGCGAGATCAATATGACGATCTGCTGGACGATGAAATTTGCAGAGCCAATATGCTTTTGGATATGATCGAGCGCTTCGAGTTTTTGGCGGAGTAAAACCGCTCGCGATATGCGGCGGCACAGTAAGCGTCGCGGCGGCGATAAAATTTTAAGATCGGAGCGAAATGCCAGACTACTCATTTGAAACCATAGAGCAAATGCTGCTAAAATGCGTAGCCGAGGGTGGCGAGCCAGAGCTCGGATTTCGCCTACGCGGCGCAGAGTATATGATCATCGCCTATGTGGATCGCTGCTCGTTTCAAAGGTGCGCGGACGAAGCGGGCGCAAACGCAAGCGGCGAACGGTATTTCGCCACGCTGCGAGAGCTCTGCGGCGCGCCGCAGATAGACGGGTGCTCGCTAAAAGAACTCTGGAGCGAGACGGATGATTTTTACTGCTTTGATTTCGAGCTGTGAGGTCTCGAAATTTCATGCGGCGATGCGGCAAGCGTACGCGGTGCCGATACGCGGCGCGGACGAATTTTAACGAAATAAAATTTTGAAAGGACGCAAACAGGCTCTGCTTGGGATGGCCTCGCTAAAGCGTGCGGCGCGAACGGCAAATTTAGCGCCGCAAAACGCTCGAGCCGCTAGCGATAAAATTTTAAAACGAGAGTAAATTTAATGAAAAATTTTAACGATGAGCCACGGAGGTCGCAGCAGCCTGAACAAAACGGCGCCGAGCGCCGAAATCCGCCGTAATTTGATAATAACCCCCTCATCGTCAAAGACTACAACATCGTGGTATTCTTTATTTATAACCTATTCTTCGCCCCCTTGGTGGTACCGGTGTTTCTATATATAGGGGATATTTTTCCATACTATACGCCGTTTATTCCTGTAGTATTCGCCGTCGTGTCCTATCTCAACAGCGCCCATACGCGCTTTGTTCATTTGACGAATAGGAGCATCCACTACGTCAATAAAGGCAAAATCACGAAATCTATAAAATTTGATGAGATATCGCTCATAAAGCTCACCGCCACGCCACTATTCGGACATATCGTGCCCGCTAGAAATTCCGCAGGTATTGTGTTTTCGTTCATCGTGATAGCCGTCGCGTTTGCCGGATTTTTACAAAGCCTTAGAGGATTTATAATTTTTATGATGAGCGAAACGGACTTTGAAAGAGTTTGCCGCTACATGCTGAAAGAGCGGCAGATCAGCCCGTCAAAATTTCAAAAGCAGTTTGTGATATTTCAATGAAAGAGCCTATTAAGCGATATCGGCGTTAAATTTAAAAAGTCGTTTCGACTCCTTAAATTGATTGCAAGTTAAATTTGGGCGTAAATTTTATAATTTCGCATACGCTAAAATTTTACAGCGCGGTACGAAATTTTAAGGAGCGTGGCGTGAAATTTGAAATTCCGCAAAATGCCGTAAATTTCAGAAAATTTCACAAAATTTTGCGGAGCCCTGAAATTTGAAAAGCTCCGCAAATTTAGCTCACGCTACCACCGAATGCCCGCTTCCAGCCAAAACTGCCTGCCCGCCTCATAGACTAGATCGAGCGAGGTGTCGCTGCTAAGTCTTGCTTTGTTGCGCTTATTTAGGACGTTGTAAATGTCTAAATTCGTAAAAAATTCCACCTCGCCCGCCATCTTTTTAGCGTATCCGATGCGCGCATCCCAGCTGTAGCTTTTGCCGAGATTTACCTTTTCGTATTTATCGTATCTAGCAGGATACTTGCCCGCAGGCGTCCTGCCGGTGCGAGCGATCGCTTCTTGCGAGCCTTTAAACGAGAGGAAGTTATTCACGCTGATACCGTAGCTTGGAATTTTCGTGATGATGTTTAGGCTCGCAGTCCAAGGCCTAGCATAGTCCTGCGCCGGAAGCTCCGATAACCTCATCAGCCTGCCGTCGTATTCGACAATCTTTTCATCTTCGAGCGTTTCTCTATCAAGCGATATGTCATAAAGGGTGTTGTTCGTTTTCATCTTGATGTGCTCAAAGCCCAGCTCAAAGCCATTTAGCGTACCGAAGGCCTCATAATCATCAATCGTTTTAACGCCGAAGGTTAAAATTTTATTTTCGCTTCTGCCGTCATTAGTAAAGGTTTGATAGTTGTTTTGGTAGTTCGGATTCGGCGCTAGACCTAGATCTCTTCGCGTAGATTTGATGATCTGATCCCTGCCCTTGCGGCTTACATATTTGCCGAAAAACTCGAAATTCCCGAGCTTTTGCTTTGCCCCGAATACCAGCTCATCCTCATAAGGCACCTTTAGCTCATTAAATTTAGTTAGAGACGGGTCTTTTGGCAGTTGCGTCCAGTTTTGCGTATAGGCATTGCGTGGACGCGTGTAGGTAGTGGCAAGACCCTCTCGACCTTCTCTTAATTTATAGGTAAAGAGATTGCGTCCGTAGTAGCGGTTTGCGCCGAAGCTAAGAATCGAATCGCCGTCGCCAAAAATATCGTAGTAGCTGTTAAATCTCGGCGCCGCAGTCGTTTGCTTCATATAATCATCCCTATTTAGTCTTACGCCCGGTCGCAAAGTAAGATCACCGATTTTTATCTCATCCTCCAGATAAACCGCCAAGCTCTTCATATCTACCTTAGTATTGCCCTTGTAATAGCTTTTTCGCGTAAAAAACTGACCGCTTCTACCACGCCTCGCAAAAGAATCATCTATAGAGCAGAGCTCGTCATTCGGATCGCAATCATGTACGCCCGCAGGTAGCGGTGCTATTCCGCCAGCGGTCATAAATTCTTTTCTTACGTTAAATTTAGCCTCTTGCTTTTTAAACTCAAAGCCCGTGATAAATCTATGCTTGCTGCCGCCGAGATCAAATTCGTTAAACTCCAGATCTCCGTTGTATGAAAAGCTCTTTTGCGTCTGATCGAGATCCCCAAAGCCGCCCTCTATCGCCGAAGCATCGTAAATTTTACTACCCCAATTCTTTACGTTTGAGTATTGCCAAGCCCTGTAGTATTCATTCTCCGCATCGCGAGAGCTCTCGAGCTTGCTGTAGGATAAAATTTGATTGAACCTAGCGAAATCGCCATCGTAGTCGGCTTTAAGCGCTAAATTTAAACCTCCCGATTTCATATCTGCGTATGAATCCTTGATATGGTCGTTAAACATCTTGTTTCGCTCGGGCGCGTAGGTTACGCTAGGCGTGATAGTTAGGCGGTCGGTCGCATACCAGAGCGCTTTTAGGAAGTAGTTGTCAATATTTCGCCTCTGAACTCGCTCGGTGATGGTCGTATCGGCGTTGTATCTTCTGTCGTAGGCCTTGAGCGGAATTTTACTTCTAGTGTTGGTGTAGCCGAACATCAAGCCCAGATCCTCTGTAACGGTGCCCTCTAAATTTAACCTCGTGATCCACTTATCAAATCTCGGCTGATTTAGTGGCGTAGCGGAGTTTTCAAAGCTCTGTTCATCGCCGTAGATATGGTATCTAGTCCAACTATCCTCGGTGTGCTGCATCGAAAACTTGCCGTGAAAGCCCGCGCGCGGATCTCGCGTCTTAGCCTCCACTACGCCGCCGGTAAATCCGCCGTATTTTGCCGAGACGCCGCTATCGTGCACCTCGACGCTTCGTAAAAAATCGCTATCGATCGCCATACCTTGCGAGACGGAATTCATCGTATCAAACGCCGAGAAGCGCGTAGGATTGCCGCCGGGGTTTCTAGCGGGATCGAGATCGTTATTCATATTCGCGCCGTCGAGCATAAAGTTATTTTGCCAATACTTCGCGCCGTTGATACTGATGTTTGCGGGGCTGATCTCGCCGAGCGTCGTGCTCTGGCGATTTGTGGAGCTGAATTGCACGTTTGGATTGGTGCGCAAAAGCTGCACGAAGTCGCCGTTGCCGCTAGGCATTGACTCGATCATCGTCCTGCTTATCTTTTGCGTACCGCCGTAGCTATCGCCGACGCTCGTCAGGCTAGAGTCGATGTTGCCGACGACGACTATTTCAGGGAATTTATAACTATTTATCGTCGCAGCGGAGCTCTGCGCGCCTGGGTTTTCTTTGGTAGAAACGCTCCTTGTTGCGTTATTTCCAGACGAATCCTGCGCGATGCTTAGACCGCAAAGGCACGCCGCGACTATTAAGGAGCGTGCAAGCCCCCCCCCGCAGCGATTTTGAGTAAATTTCTCGCCTTTTACGGAAGCGGAATAATTGCGGCCTGCGCCGCTTTTACATGGCTTACAGGCCCAAAAACCGACAATCATTTTTTCTCCTTTTTTGAAAATAAAAATTAAGACTGAGGAAATTTAGCCAATAATATTTTAAATTTCAATAAAAGTGATAACAATTATACGACTTATGCAAACAATAGAAAAAATGTAACAAAATAGCGGTATATCGGCGAGATAAATCTATTCCAAAATAAAATTTATCTAAAATCTATGCGCGATGCAGATAGATTTAATTGAGCTTTATTCTTGAGTTCGTTTTTAAATTGTATAAATTTACGAAGCCGAAATTTGCCGTGCAAGCGCCGTTAAATTTAAACGCGCTTAGTAAATTTTCCCGAGTAAAATTTAAAGACGCCGAGCCCGTTAAAATTTCGGCGCATTTATCCTCACGGTTTCATCGGTGTCAAAAATATATGTCTGCGCCGCCTCCGCGATATCCTTCGGCGAGATGGAATTTATGATCTTTTCAAAGGTCTTAAAATCGGCGATCTCCTCATTCCAAAGCGCGTATTTTACGAGCGCGTCATTCCAAAACTCGGGGCTTTCGCGAGCGATGCGAGCCATGATGATCTGAGATTTTTTAAAATTTTCAAGATGTCGCGCTACGTCCGATCCGCCGCCTGCGATCTCTGCAAAAATTTCTCTAATTGCGGATAAAATTTGATCCGTATTTTGCGGCGCGCAGGAAAACGAAATATGAAGGCTAGAGTGCTCATACGGGATGCGGCTTAGGCTCGAAGCGACCGAAAAGCCGTAAGTACGCCCCTCGTCCTCTCTGATGCGCTCTCTAAGGGCCTCCTGAAGCACCGAAGCTAGAGCGGAAATTTTAATTGCGTTTTCAAGCGAGTGCGGAGCGGATCTGTTTATCGCGGTAAGCGCAACGTCGCTTCTAGGGGAGTTTTGATAGTTGCGCATAAAGACATGCCGTCCGCTTAAGCTGCGAATTCCATCGTCTTTAAAATCCTCGCGCTCATTGCGAGCAGGCAGGTTCGCCAGATATTTTTTTATGAGGGCTTCGGCGTCTTTTAACTCAAAATCGCCGCTAAGCACGAAAGTGTAGGAAGCGGCGTTGCTAAATTTATCATAGACGATCTTTTTTAACTCTTCCGCGTTAAGCGCTTTGATCTGCGCGGCGCTTAGCGGGCGCATTCGCGCATTGCCGCCGTAAAAAAACTCGCTAAATTCCCTGCTAAATTTATACCCGGGCAGCTTTTCGTTTCGCCCAAGCTCATCGAGCGATTTTATCTTTAAATTTTGCAGCGCTTTCTCGTCCGTGCGCGGAGAGCTAAGCTCTAAGTTTATCGCTTCCAGCAGCCATTTTAGATCCTGCGAGCCGCAGCTTCCGTAAAATCCGTGAGAGAATGCGGAGATATTTTTGCGGTAATTCACCTGCCGCCCGCTTAAAATTTGCGAAATTTCATAATTGTTAAACTCGCCCGCGCCGCTTTCGTTTGCAAGCATTGCGGCAAAACTGCCGAGCCCCGGGTGCGCCAGATTGGACATCCCGCCCCTGCTTACCGCAGCGAACGAGATGAAATCCTTGCGCGTCTTAAGCGGCTTTAAGATCACGGTCGCGTTATTTTCAAGCAGGTAGGTATAAAATTTAAATCTCGGCTCAAAGCTTTTGCTTAAAATTTTGCCCTCCGGCAGGCTTTTAGAAACCAAGCTATCCGGTAGCTTTTTATGCGCGGCATGCGTATTTATCGCCTTAGCGCCGCTTTGCAGCTTCTTAAATTTAGCCTCATCCAGATTATATCCTGAGCCGCTAAAGACGCTTGCGTGCACCTCGCTTAGATCCGTAAGGCGCCTAAATTCTAAATTTAGCTCCTCTAGGCTGATCTCGCGCAGCAATTTTACCTCCAAATCACGCTGTTTTGCGGCGCTAGGCAGAACGGCTCCCGATTTTACGGCATGAAGAATCTCTCTTGCAAAAAACGCGGAATTCGCGCTTTTTTTGCGTTCGAAGGTGCTGTGCCGCGAGCTGATCAAGGCATCCTTCGCAAGGGCGAAATCGCGCGCATCAAAGCCGCTATCTCGCAGGCCTTTGATTAGCCCAAGCGCCTGCGAGATCGCGCCGTCAAAGTCTCCGCCCAAAACGGCGACGTCGAAGTTATAGATCGTTTTTTGAAACTGCAAATTCGATCTGGAAAAATTAACTCGCAGCAGCGCGCCTTCGCTAGCCTTCGCTCGCTCGTAAATCGTAGAAATAAGGCTTGAGATAAGCTCACTTTTTAAAATTTTTCTTGCATTCGCCTCGCTATTTGGTGACGCAAATTCCTCCCAAAATGAAATTTTGACGGAATTTAGCGACATTTCATTCGTATCGTAATTGTAAATTTTCAAACCCTGTCTCGGTGGAATGCCCATATCCGGGCGGGCGTAGGAGTTTGTATTTTTAAGAGGCGAAAAATTTTGCTCTAGCAGTTTTAAAATTTTATCCCTTTTAAAATCGCCCACGGCTATAAATTTCATAGATCTGGGCTGGTAAATTTTTTGATAAAGCTCCTTGATCCGCTGCGCGCTTACGGATTTTACGACCGCCATATCGCCGATCGGCGCACGATCAAAATACGCGCTGCCGCCGTAAAGCTCCTCATCCATCCGCTCGTAAAGCCTCGCGATCGGCGTATCGCGGCTGCGCGCCTCCTCGATTATGACGCCTCTTTCTTTTACGAGCTCTAGCGGATTAAACTCCACTCCGTCCGCAATCGAAGCAAAAATTTTAAAAACGTCCTTTAAATTTTCTTCGCTAACGGCGATGTTAAGCGTGTAGATCGTGCTGTCGTAGCCCGTCTGCGCATTTACGTCGGCGCCGAATTTCACGCCCAGACTCTGCAGCTTTTTGATAAGCTCGTTTTTACTAAAATCGCGGCTTCCGTTAAAAGACATATGTTCTATGAAATGCGCAAGCCCGCGCTCATTAGGGCTCTCATCGATCGAGCCCGCATCCACGATGAGATAAAAAACGGCGGAATTTTTAGGCACGGAATTTTCTAAAATATAGTATCTAAGTCCGTTTGGCAGCGATCCTCGCAGGACGGCTTCGTCCCACTCAAGCGCAAAAGCTCCCGCACAAAGCAGTAAAAATAGTAAAATTTTTCGCATTTAAGCCCTTTATTTTCTAGTAAAATTCGCTTGCAGATATTTTTGCAGACTCTTCTCTTTCGGCTTATCAATCTGCCTGCCTGCGCCATTTTTTGGATTTGCTCGCTTCGACTCGTTAGCCTGCGATATCTCTTAGATCCGCCTACTTTTAACCCGCCTGCTCGCTGCGCTAGTCCCGGTCTGATCGCGAGCGTATCGGTTCTAGGCTTGCGCTGTGCGGCTTCTATCGTTTATTTTATCGCGGAAGTCTGCAGGCACATTTGATCTTGATCTACACATCCGCGCGGCGACACGGCAGTACGGCGGGCGCGCTCGCGCAAGATAAATTTTGAAATTTACTTGGACTCTGGCTAAATTTAAAAAGCGCAGGTCGGTAAATTTTAAAATTTTACGCCGAGCGCGGCGGACTGCTAAGCTTTGAAATTTCATGGCTAAATTTCGCAATTATCTTTCACAGTCGCTTTTATGTCCAGACGGACAAACATTTAAATTTGACATCGCCCTATTCTCGCTACGCGCTGTTTTAGCACGTATCGATCAAACAAGCCACTGACGCGCAATCTTGACTTATTCGCCACATGCCATTCTGGCTTTCCGCCTATAAACACACCGCCCCGAACTGCCGTTTGCTACAGGATAAAATTTTAGCCTAAAGAGCATTAAATGAAAATTAGTATAAATAAAATGTAAAATTTTGAAGTTAAAATGGAATTTCGGATTAGATTAAAATGGCCGGGAGATAGGGATTCGAACCCCAGGAGGCTTTCACCTCAACGGTTTTCAAGACCGCCGCTTTCGACCGCTCAGCCATCTCCCGATTAAGGGCGGGTAGACCCCGCCGAAAGTTCGCGCAGATCAAGACCCGCACGTGCAATTTATTCGGTTTTTTCTCCGACCCACTCGGCGCCGTTGTGAACCTTTTCTTTGGTCCATTGAGCCGCGTTGTGCGAATCCTCTTTTACGCCGTGCCAAGTATTAGAGCACCCGCTAAAAACCATCAATGCCAAAAGAGCCGCTAGTATGTATCTCATAATAACTCCTTTTTAGGATCTGGAGGCGACACCCGGATTCGAACCGGGGATCAAAGCTTTGCAGGCTCATGCCTTACCACTTGGCTATGTCGCCACGCCGGCTTATTAGGTGGTGCCCGGAGCCGGACTTGAACCGGCACGGAAAAAATTCCGAGGGATTTTAAGTCCCTTGCGTCTACCGATTCCGCCATCCGGGCACGTTTAATACAAAACAGAATGTAAAATGGAGCGGGAAACGAGAGTCGAACTCGCGACATCAACCATGGCAAGGTTGCGCT
>NZ_CALIIU010000032.1 GCF_938017775.1 uncultured Campylobacter sp. | reverse complement strand
ATGAAAATTTATGGCCACTATGGCTTTAATGAATTTGTGGTGCTTCTTGGCTATAAAGGTTATTATATAAAAGAGTATTTCGCAAACTACTTCTTGCATAGAAGTGATGTAACGATTGATATAAAAAGTAATAATATGAAAATTCATAAAACATTAAGCGAAGATTGGAAGGTTACTCTGATTGACACTGGGCTAGATACAATGACTGGCGGTAGGATAAAACGAGCTCAGGAATATGTAGGAGATGAGAGTTTCATGCTTACTTACGGTGATGGTGTTAGTGATGTGAATATAGACGAGTTAGTAAAATTTCATAAATTACATGGCAAGGCTGCTACTATGACTGCAGTTCAGCCAGAAGGTAGATTCGGTGCTTTAGATATTAATAATTCAAGCTTAATTACATCTTTTTTTGAAAAACCTAAAGGTGACGGAAATTGGATAAACGCAGGTTTTTTCGTATGCGAGCCTAAGGTTTTTGATTATATTACTGATGGTGATGCTACGGTATTCGAGCAAGCTCCGCTTTCAAATTTGGCTAAAGACGGCGAGCTTTGTGCTTTCAAGCACTGTGGTTTCTGGAAGCCGATGGATGCCTTGCGTGATAAGCAAGTATTAGAAAAACTATGGGATAGCGGTAGCGCTCCATGGAAAAAGTGGTAGCGGATGAACAACGCAATAGCGGCGCAAGAAATGCAAAATTTATACTCCGGAATTTATAAGGGCAAAACCGTTTTGCTTACCGGTCATACGGGTTTTAAGGGCTCGTGGCTTAGCTTGTGGCTGCAGCGCTTGGGCGCGAAAGTGATAGGGTATTCGCTTCCGGCGCCTACAGAGCCAAATCATATAGGACTTTTAAATTTAAATATCATCCAGGTAATCGCCGACATACGAGATCTTGCTAAATTAGACGAGGCGTTTACGACTTATAAACCCGACATTGTATTTCACTTTGCCGCTCAGGCGCTCGTACGTCCATCTTATGCCGATCCGATAACAACCTACGAAACCAATGTTGTCGGCACATTAAAAGTCTTTGAAGCCTGCAGAAAAGCAGGCGTTCGCGCGATCGTAAATATCACCAGCGACAAGGCTTACGAAAATAAAGAGTGGGTTTGGGGTTATCGCGAGAACGATCCTATGGGCGGATATGATCCATATAGTTCGTCGAAAGGCTGCGCGGATCTTCTGGCTAGTTCATATCGAAATTCGTTTTTTAACGAAAAAGACTATGGCGTAAAGCATCAAACGCTGCTTGCTACGTGTCGCGCAGGTAATGTCATAGGCGGCGGAGACTGGGCGCAAGATAGATTGATCTGCGACGTAATGCGCGCGGCAGCTAAAAATGAAGCGGTAACGATCCGCAATCCGAATGCGACGCGTCCTTGGCAGCATGTGTTAGAACCACTTAGTGGATATTTGCTCGTGGGGCAAAAGTTGCTTGAAGGGCGAAAGGAATTCGGCAGCGCGTGGAATTTCGGTCCTAGCGATGATGGCGCGATTAGGGTGCTTGATGTACTAAAGAGCGCCAAGCGATATTGGGATAAGATAGAATTTAAAATCGGCTCCGACACGGACCAGCCGCATGAGGCAAATTTATTGAAGCTTGATTGCTCTAAAGCACATGCGCTGCTTGGCTGGAAGCCCGTTTGGAATAGTGAAACGGCATTTGAAAAAACCATAAGATGGTATAAAAATTTCTACGAAAACGGCACGATTGATACCGAGCAAAATTTAAACAACTACGTAAAAGAGATGATGCGATGATAAAAGTTAGCGATTTTATAGCAAAATTTATAGCCGAACACGAAGATACCGCAAAGACCGTATTTATGGTCTCGGGTGGCGGCAATATGCACCTGATAGATTCGCTTGGCAAAAATGAAAATTTAGAGTATGTCTGTAACCATCACGAACAGGCTTGCGCGATAGCTGCAGAGGGCTATGCGCGCGTCTCAAATAAGATCGGTATCGCGTATGTTACCACGGGTCCCGGCGGGACGAACGCGATTACTGGCGTTTACGGCGCTTGGGTAGATTCGATCCCTATGATGATTATATCGGGACAGGTAAAATTTCAAACGACCGTCGCTTCGCAACCCGAGCTAAATTTGCGTCAGCTTGGCGATCAAGAGGTTAATATCGTTGACATCGTAAGACCTATCACAAAATACGCCGTAATGATAACGGATAAAAATAGCATAAAATTTCATCTGCAAAAAGCTGTTTATGAGGCTAAACACGGCAGACCGGGGCCCGTATGGCTGGATGTGCCGCTAGATATACAAGGCGCGATGGTGGACGAAGCAGATTTGGTAGAATTTAAAATTCCAGAAGAGCCAAAATTCGACACAAAAATCCCGCAGGTTCTAGATGCATTAAAAGCTGCTAAACGCCCCGTAATTATTGCCGGTAACGGCGTAACGCTTGCCGGTGCGAATGAAGATTTTCTAAAACTAATCGAAATTTTAAAAATCCCCGTTATCGGTACCTTCGCTAGATACGATATCGTTAGAAATGACCATGAGTTGTTTTTTGGTAGATACGGCACTATCGGTAATAGGGCAGCAAATTTCGTCGTGCAAAATTCTGATCTCATCATCGCCGTAGGCGCTAGATTAAATATCCGTGCAGTCAGCTATAACTGGGAATTCTTCGGCAGAGAAGCAAAAAAAATTTTAGTCGATATCGATGAAAACGAACTAAACAAAAAAACAATTGCTGCAGATATTAGGATTAAATCCGATGCGAAGACCTTTGTATCGGATTTACGATCTGCACTGAAAGACAAACCGGATTTTGAATCTTGGCTTGAAATTTGCAAAAATTATAGAAAGGATTATCCTACGATCGAGCCTTTTAGGCAAGTGGTGCAGGGTTGTGTAGATTCGTATAATTTTTTTGATATTCTATCAAGCGATAAGCCCGATTTAGTTTATGTTTTTGGCAACGGCACGGCGTGTGTTTCGTCATATCAGAGCTTGAGACTATATAAAAATCAAAAAGTCGTAGTCAATTCCGGCTGTGCTTCGATGGGATATGATCTACCTGCCGCAATCGGTGCGTGTTTTGCAAACGGCAAGGGCAATACTATATGCGTCACTGGAGAGGGCAGCTTGCAGATGAATATTCAAGAGCTTCAGACAATAATTCATAATAAGCTTCCGATCAAAATCTTTGTTCTGAATAATGCAGGCTATATTTCTATCAGAAATACTCAAAACAACTTTTTTAAAGGGCACAAGGTAGGCTCGGATAAAGATAGCGGCGTCAGCTTTCCTAATATCGTAAAATTAGCAGAGGTTTATGGCTTTAAAGCCTGCAGGATAGAAAATCAGCTAAATTTAAAAGGGGAGTTGGAGGAAATTTTATCCAAACCAGGTGCGGTAGTTTGCGAAATAATGCTTTCGCCTACTGAAAAAATGGAGCCAAAATTATCGTCTAAGATAAAGCCTGACGGCAAAATGGTTTCAAAGCCACTTGAGGATATGTTTCCCTTTTTACCGCGAGAAGAATTTTATAAAAATATGATAATTAAGCCGGTAGATGAATAAAGCTGTAGTTTTTGACTTAGACGGGACTATTTATTTTGGGAGTAAAATTGCCGATTTTGCTTTGCAAACTATAGATGAGCTTGAATCCAATGGTTATAATGTCTTATTTTTTACTAATAATTCAACTAAAACAAGAGTTGAAATTTTAGATAAATTAATTCATATGGGTATAAGAACTGCTGTAGATAAAATATATACCTCAGCTTATGCTAGTGCTATATTTTTGCAAAGAAAGGATCTAAGAAATATATTTTTAGTTGGTAGCCGTGGTTTTAAAAGTGAATTAACTAATGCAGATATAAATGTTGAGGATGAGTATAGTTGTGAAGCCGTGGTAATTGGACTTGATTTAAATTTTAACTATGAAATTTTATCAAGAGCTCTTATTGCATTACAAAAATCTCGTAGAATAATAGTGGCAAATACAGATAAAAATTTCCCGGTAGAAAATGGTCTTTTAAGACCCGGTGCCAATGCTATGCTAAGTGCAATCCTTGGTAGTATTGGTGAAGAAATTAAGCTGGATATAGTAGGAAAGCCAAATCCTTTTATGCTCGAAATTTTATGTAAGGATTGGGAGCTTGATAAACAGCATATCGTTGTGGTAGGTGATAGGATAGAAAGTGATATGGCTATGGCAAAGAATTTTAATTGTAAAGGAATTCTAGTTGGCGATAATATTACATTGCTAGATGTTAAGAATAAAATTTTAAGGAGCTAAAATGAATGTTTTAGAATACGAGATGATCGATATTCTTAAAAGACTTAAAGACGAATATGGTGTTTTTGAGATCAAAGCAGAGTACGAGAATGAAGGTAGTAGGCAGGAGGAACTTTGTAGACTAAAAGATATTACCTCTAAAGTTGGGCTTCCTATTATTATGAAAATCGGAGGCGTCGAAGCGGTAACCGATATATATAACGCTATTACTCTAGGTGTAAATGGTATCATAGCGCCGATGGCAGAAACAAAATTTGCCGTTAGTAAATTTTTGGGAGCTATAAACACTTTTGTTGCTGAGGATAATCGCAATGACATAGAATTCGCGATTAATGTAGAAACTATAACCTGCTATGATAATTTTGATGATATTCTATCCTTGCCTAATATAAATACTCTTTCTGGCGTAACAATCGGAAGAGTCGATTTTACAAGTTCGATGGGTAAAGATAGGAGCTTTGCAGATAGCGATGAAATGCTAAGACATTGTGAAAATATTTTTACTAAAGCGAGAGCTAAGGGATTAAAATGCGGTTTAGGTGGAGCCATATCCGCGAAGTCATGCGATTTTATTAAATATCTCATTTCCAAAGGACTACTTGATAAATACGAAACGCGAAAGATAGTATATCACAAAGATGCTGTAAACAATATAGAAGCCGGAATTTTAGCTGGCGTTGAATTTGAATTAGCTTGGCTTAAAAGCAAGCGTAGGTATTATCACAGAATCAAGTCCGAGGATGAGAAAAGAATCGAAATGCTTGAAAAAAGGCTAAGTAACAGATGAATCTTTTCATCACGGGCGGTAGTGGTTTTATCGGCTCGCATCTAAAAAAGCGTCTTGCGCTAAATGGAAATTTTAACGTTTTCGCTCCAAAAAGTAGCGAGCTAAATTTGACTGACGAAAGCGTAGTTGACGATTTTGTCCGTGCGCATAAAATCGATGCTATCGTTCATCTAGCCAATCGTGGCGGCGGTCGTGATACACTGGATATGACAAATTTGACTGAGTATAATTTGCGGATTTTTTTCAATATTGCTAAGCAAAAAAATAAGGTTGCAAAGATCATATCGTTTGGAAGCGGTGCAGAGTACGGTAAGCACAAGCCGATAATAAATGCTCGCGAGGATGATTATAAAAAGGCGCTTCCGCTTGATGAATACGGTTTTTACAAAGCTATCGCATCGCATTATATCGAGGATTGCGCGAACAATATTATCCAGCTTCGTTTGTTTGGAATTTACGGCGAGATGGAGAATTACCGCTATAAATTTATCACAAATGCCGTAGTAAAAAACCTACTGCACCTACCCATCACGATCAATCAAAACGTATTTTTTGATTATATGTATGTCGATGACCTGTTAAACGTAGTGGAATTTTATATAGAAAATGACGCACGACATAAAATTTACAATGCAAGCAGCGGTACGAAAATCGATCTGCTTAGCCTAGCTGCGCTAGTAAATGAGGCGAGCGATTTTAAATCCGAGATAAGCGTGCTAAATGAAGGGCTAAATAACGAATACACTTCTGACAATAGCCTGTTAAAATCCGAGATGGGAGGCAGGTTTAAGCTCACGCCGCATTCAGAAGCGATCGGCAAAATTCGCAAATATTTTAAGCAAAATTTTGCCAACTTAGATTTAGAGACGATTAAAAAAGACCCATATTTGAGAAAAATCAATGAAATTTGGAAAGGTAAAAAATGACGCCACAGGAATTAAAAGCTGAAATTTTAGAAAAGACGAAAGAGTATTATAAATTGGTTCATGAGTCGGCGCAGCACGCTAAATTTGAGCCGGGCAAGAGTCGTGTAAATTACGCAGGCAGAGTTTTCGACGGGCACGAAATGATAAATTTGGTAGATAGCTCGCTTGATTTCTGGCTTACATACGGCGCATATTCTAAAAAATTTGAAAAGGAATTTGCCAAAATGCTTGGCGTTAGATGGGCGTTTTTGGTAAATAGCGGAAGCAGCGCGAATCTGCTCGCGTTTTTCGCGCTCACCTCGCCGCTTCTAAAAGAGCGTCGCATAAAGAAGGGCGACGAAGTCATAACTGTCGCGGCGGGCTTTCCTACGACGGTTGCGCCTATCGTGCAATACGGTGCCGTTCCGGTTTTTGTCGATATGGAACTTGAGTATTTTAATATAGATCACACAAAGCTTGAGCTTGCGCTTAGCCCAAAAACAAAAGCGGTTATGGTGGCTCACACTTTGGGAAATCCTTTTAATATAAAAGTCGTAAAGGAATTTTGCGATAAGCACGGCTTGTGGCTTATCGAGGATAACTGCGACGCGCTGGGTTCGCTATATGAGGGCAAGCCGACCGGCACATGGGGAGATATAGGTACGAGCAGCTTCTATCCGCCTCATCATATGACGATGGGTGAGGGTGGCGCTACATACACAAACAATCCGCTGCTTAAAAAAATTATGCTAAGTATGCGCGATTGGGGGCGCGACTGCTGGTGTGAGAGCGGCGTGGATAATACCTGTGGTAAGCGCTTTTCGCAGAAATTTGGTGAGCTACCGCTTGGATACGATCATAAATACGTTTATTCGCACTTCGGATTTAATTTAAAAACCTCCGATATGCAAGCTGCTGTGGGTTGTGCGCAGATAGAGAAATTCCCTAGTTTCGTGCAGCGTCGTAGGCAGAATTTTAAAAAGCTTTACGATGGGTTAAAAGATATAAAGGAGCTCATTTTGGTTAAAACCCAGCCGAATTCCGAGCCTAGCTGGTTTGGCTTTATGATGACGGTTGCGGACGGAGCAAAATTTAGTAGAAATGAGCTTAGCGAACATCTAGAGAAGGCTGGCATTCAAACAAGAAATTTATTTGCGGGCAACATGATCAGGCACCCACTATTTGCAGAGCTAAAACTCGGAGAGGATTATAAAATTTCAGGAGAGCTAAAAAATACCGATAAAATAATGAACGATAGCTTCTGGGTGGGAGTATATCCCGGAATGAGCGACGAGAAGATAGAATACATCATAAAAGTAATTAAAGAATTTATATCAGCAAAAAGCTAAAATATAATTCAATTCAGTAGTGGAATTTAGAAAGAGAAAATATATGCCAAATAAAGCCGTCTTAAAACTATCTTTGTTATTTTGCATTGCTATATGTTTGATTTACAAAATAGGAAAAAAGATTTTTATTGCTTACGTTGATCCTGCTGAAGATAAATACAATTATTTTAAATGGGTTTACTATTTTATGAATCACGAAAAGATATTTATATTTAATTTTTATCTATTCTATATTTTTATCATCTCTGCTTTCTTTTCTTTGATTTTATGGTATAAAATTTATAAAGACGATATCGATGAATAGCGCTTTGCTTAAAATAAAGGATCTCAATTTTTACCTTTGTGCCAAAGTAGCCATAGCAATTTTAATAATTATACAAATTTCATTTTACTTTTATGGTATTTTTTCGGATTTTAAGCTTGCAAACGAATTTAGGTATATAGAAGAGCAGACGATATTGGATGGTAATAAAATAGTTTCGAATGATCAATATATTACAGAAAACCTGTGCTTTGACCCCAATAATATAAATTATAAATTCAATTCATACGACAATGTCTTTTTATCCGGTAAAAATGGATTTAGTTTTCATAATAACCCAAAGTTTTTGATTTTTGATCCTTATTATAGGCATATTAGCGCAGATACTTTTAAAAAATTTGGAACTCATATAGAAAATATAGGCTATAATAAAGACTTTAATCTTACTTATTATGAAGCCAGAGAAACAAATAGCATAAATAGCATAAATAGATACGGTTTAGATGTATTTTCGCATTCTTATCCTATGTTTGGCGCAGATACTCTAAGTAAGCTTAAAGAAAAAACTGACTTCATAGCATATAATATTTTTGAACAAAATATGCAGATTCTTAGTAGGTATTATTGGGAAGAAACCCCATTTATGTTAAATCCTATAAATGAGCTAGATCTAGATAGAGATAAATCGGAAATTTTTTCTCAATATGGATTTTTAAGTCTATACCCTATTAAATTTATAATGGAACAACTTGGAGGCATAAGCGTTAGTAATTTTGAAAAGACGAAAAATATAGTATGTATGATCTATTATATTATAGCGATAAGTTTTGTATTTCTATTTTTTAAAAATGACTTGATAAGGCTTATTTTTATATTTTTGCTAAGTATTAAATTCTTTTCCATATCTTATTATTTTTATCATTATGGTCCTACATATTTCGATACTAGGCATTTCTTTGATTTGACGATAGTATTGCTTTTATTCTATGCCTCAAAATTTGGAAATTTTAATTTCATGTTTAAAGTAATATGTGTATTGCTAGCGTTGCTTTCCATTTTGATGGCTAATGATTTTGGTCTATATATTTTTATATCACTTTTAGGTGCACTTATTGTAGAATATGGAATAATTGCTGTAAAAAATAGAAAACTCGTAAATGCTGAAAAAATATTTTTTATACTCATTTATACCATTTTGGGGACAATAATATATATAAAATATCCATTTATGAAAAATCCATCAATAAAATACTTTTTAGATGGTTTTTATTCTTTTAATATTCCTGCTGCTTTATTGCTCGCGGTATTGTCGGTAATATTTATTCAATGGTTGTTATTTATATTTTTTTATAAGAAATTGCAAGATAGTAAATATTTATTAAGCTATTCATTTTTGCTATTTTATACAGGATTTTTTTATACTTATATAGTTTGGAAAGTAGACTTGTCTGCCGTTAATTTTTTTATTGCCGCCCTTCCTTTTATTATAATTTTGAATTTATTTCCGGATAAGGCTAAAAATGTGATCTCTATATTATGCATATTTATATGCATAATAACATATGCTAAATTCTCAATGTCTTATATTAAGGAAATTTTTAATTATGAAAAAATATTTGAAACGCATAAAATCTATAAATGGAACCATGAAAGAGCCGGAGGGATAATTACTACATATCCTTTTGATAAATTTCAAAGCTCTATTAATCTTATAAATAAGTATTCGCCTGATACCAAAGAGGTGTATATGATATCAAAATATGATAATATACTACAGTTTTTTAGTAAAAGATATAGCGGATTAAAGTATTTTGAGTTACGCTCTTTTCTAGTATCGGACATAGAATATAATGAAGTCTTAAATTTGATAAAAAATAAAGCCGATATTTTATATGTAGATGCCGATATAGATAGAGACTATAAGGCAGAAATGCGAGAAAGGCGATTTTTTGACCTATATGATGAATATTGGTATAATGAAAATGTTAAGCAGAGAATACCAAAATTAGAGGTATTATCTAAGCTATTTAATGAGGTCAGGGAAGATTATATTTTGGTTGAAAAAGGAAATATGATAGATGTATATAGGAGAAAATAAAATTCCTGA
>NZ_CALIIU010000031.1 GCF_938017775.1 uncultured Campylobacter sp. | reverse complement strand
AAGCGAGCGTAAAAAAAGAGATTATGCTGGTTAAAGACGCAAGCGTGATGCCGAAAATTTTATCGCTAAGCGCCATCTTATCGTTGTTTGCAAAGATCATATAGTCGATCCCCACGGCGCCTGATAGGATCAGCGCAAAGATCGCAAATATATTCACGCTCACGCCAAATGCGCTAAGCAGGGCAAGCACGGCTAAATTTGTCGCAAAAACGCAGATGACGATCAGCCATGCCGTCCGCGCGCCGAAAAACGCCCACAGCAGCGCGAGCGCGAGCGCGTATGCGGCACATTTTAGATACAAGGCGTTGATTTTGATCTGTGAAAACGCTTCGCTTATGGCGCTTCGCATATTTAGATGCAGCGCGCCCATCTGCGCGGCAAGCTCGCTTACGGCTGCTTTATCGCGCACGCCGCGCAAAAAAGCGATATGCGGATCGATGCTCGACATCGCGGCAAAAAGAACGGAGCTTCTAGCTTGCTCGTAGCTTAAAATAGGCGCATCTGCGATCTTGGCAAAGTTTGCGTCCACGAGCTCTCGGCTAAGCCCGAGACGTAAAAATGCGCTTCTATCGTAGTTTGCAAAGGCCTGTTTGATAAAGCTCTGCGTAGCGGGATCCAAAATCGGCGCGCCGGTGTATGAGTCTGCAAGACCGCGCGCCACGGCCTCTTTGGCTACCACGCTTGCATCGTTGCCCACGATCAGATCGAAGCTGGAGCCTCCGATGCTTACGAGCTTGGCGCTCATCGCGATCAGGTTTTTATCCAAGCTCGCGTATTCGCTGACGTCGTCCTTAAGCTCCATTTTAAAATACAAAAATGCAAGCAGCGCCGCGCAAACGAGAATGAGCGCTTTGAAGCTTAGGTTTATCTTGCAAAGCGCCTTTGCGTAGAGCTCAAGAGCTTTTGCAAAGAGCGGGGCGGGGCGAAATTCCGCTCCTTCAAGAAGCAGCGGCAGGGCGAAGTAGCTAAAGCAAAATGCCCCCGCAAGTGCGGCTATCGCAAAGATCGCGATCTCTTTGAGCAGAAAAAACGGGCTGAATAAAAATACGAAGTAGCCTCCCGCGGTGATGAAAAACCCTAGAAGCAGGATGTTTCGCATGCTTTTTATCGAGCGAGCTTTGATCTCGCGCGAGATGTTTGCGCCGAGCCAGTGCACCGCGTAATCCAGCATCAGCCCGATTAGGCTCGTCGAAACCACGGCGCTTAGGATGTGGATCGAGCCGCGGATCGCCATCGTAGCCGCTACGCCGCAGGCAAGCCCGAAAAGCGCGGGCAGCAGCAGGCAGAAGATCCGTGCGCGCGAAAATGCCGCCAGCAGCAGCGCCGCACACAGGCTAAGCGAAACGGCGCCCGCGACGGAGCTTTCACGCACGCCCGCGCTTTTGCCCAAAGCGCTAAAAAGGGCGGTGCCGGAGATTAAAATTTCGCTCTTTTGCGCCTCGCGCACCAGCGCGCTAAGCGCGTCGTCATTTGCTTTTGGAGCGAGCTTAGCAGTAGCGAGGTAGTGCGGCGCGCCGTTAATGATCGCAATAAAGCGGTTCTGCGTAGGATCGAGCTTGATTGCGCCGCGAGCGCCGAGGCGCGAATGAAGGCTAAGCGAGAAAAAATCCTGCGAGAGGCTAAGCGGACGAAATTTTGAGTAAAGCTCACGCGCGCTACGCTCAAAAAAGGCCTGCGGATCGCTTTTTAAAAGCTCCACGCTAGCATCATCGAGCATCGCGGGCGCAAAGCGCGCAAGCTCGCTCTGATACACGCTCGCGTCCTTTACCTCGTAAATTATGCTCTCAAAAAGCCCGCTTTTTTGCATATCTGCAATGAACGCGTCAAAGCTCGCTCTCTCTGCGCTTGCGACGATGATTTGCCGCGCGATCTCGCGGTTGAAATCCTCGACGCTCTGTTTCTGCTCGCCCGAAATTTCGATGCCGCTCAGCTCGTAAAAATCGGAATTTACGCGGTTTAAATTTAACGCTATAAAGGCGCAAAGCGCGATGAAAACCGCGCCGAATACCGTTAGGATCGCG
>NZ_CALIIU010000030.1 GCF_938017775.1 uncultured Campylobacter sp. | reverse complement strand
AAAATATAAATACTATATAGGCACGATAAGTAAAACTGACCGAAAAATGCCGTTAGGTCGGGTTTAAATGATGAAATATTTCAAGTAAATTTGGCGAACGAATGTCGTCATAGACCATATTTGCGTAATCGTATCCCTATTTGCACGCTACGCTAGGCTCTATATCCGAAGCTCGTTCGCCGTAAATTTTACCGCAACATCTTTGCGTAGGCTCTTCTTAAAAGCACAGACCACCAAAATTGTCGTAGTGCTAATAAGCGGCGAGCCGCTGCGCATCACAAAGAGCCGCTATTTTGCGGATCTGTTCGCAAGCTGCTCGCGCGGCTATGAAGTGCGCTTGGCGTCTATTTGCCGATAAAATTTTTCTGCAGCCACTCCATAGCTTTTTCTTCGCTTTCAAATCTGCCGCTTTTGGCGACTTGAAACTGCCCCTCGTAGAAGCGAATTCTGATACCGTCTTGGACGCTATCTACCTTGATGCGCGTGATCCTGTCTTTGTTTAGATAGGTTCGGTCGTTTAGCTTTACAAACATCGTTTTCTCCTTTAAATTTAATGGTTTTTATCTGCCGCTTTACTTGCGTCTTTCTCGCCCTCTTTTTTCAAAAAAAGCTCCTTAAAGCGCTCGTTTGCGTAGTTTTCTATATCGCTTTGCAGCTGCTTATATGCAGCGATCAGCTCATAGGCGCGTGCATTTAGCGTCGTGCCTGCGGCATTGCCGCCGCCTTGCTTGGTGCTAAAGAGCTCCTCTTGTAGATTTTTTTGTAAAATTTGCAGATGGCTCCAGCACTTTTTATAGTTCATCCCCAAAACCTCGGCGGCTTTAGAGATGGAGCCCGTTTGAGCGATCACGTCCAGCACTTCGGTTTTGCCCTTGCCGAAAATGAGCTCGCCCTGCGCATTTTCGATCCAAGTTTTTGTTTTTACCCTCATTCTTTTGCCTTTCTTCTCCTTAAAGCAGCCCAGCTGACAATATTTCACGTCTATGCCGTGCTCCTTAAGCGTAGAGCGCACTGTATCAAACCCCACTCCGCCGCTAGCTACGGCTCGGGCGTCACGGCAAAAAATCCGTCTTTTCTCATCCAAAAGCGGATCTAGCTTTTGCAGCGCTTTTATGCTACCTCCGCTACATTGCAGCTTGCCGAATTGACCGAGTTCGCAGCGATCTATCCGTATCCCTTCGCGCGCCGCGAGATCTCCTACGACGCTTGCATCTACGCCTAATTTGGCAGCGATCTTAAACGCCGCGCCGCAATCAAGCTTGCCGCTTGGATTTAGTAAATTTAAAATCAGCCTTTTGATCTCGCTTGCTTTTTTATCGTCTATCTTAATATCTATCTCCATGCCGCCCTCTTAACTCAAAATTCTCTCTTCGCCGCTATAAATGTTTAAATTTTCGCCGCGAGCGAAGCCGCAAAGGGTAAGATCAAATTTACGTGCAATCACGACGCCGAGGCTCGTAGGAGCCGTACGCGAAACAAGCGCGCTAATGCCGCTCATCACGGCTTTGGCGACCATTTCAGAGCTTAGCCTGCCGCTTACCAAAAGAAGCGAGCCCTGCGTATCGCACCCCGCCAAAACCGCCTTGCCGACCGATTTATCGATGGTATTGTGCTGGGCGATATCCTCGCCGATAAAATACTCGCCGCCCGCGGTAAAGAGCTTTGCGGTGTGCACACAGCCGGTCATCTCGTAAAGCTCGCACTGCGTGTAAAACTCGCTCATCAAATTTAAAATTTCACTCTTATGAAATTTAGCGTCCGAGCGGACTTTGCGCGCCGCCATCGCTGCAGGATCAATATTTGCGGTAGAGCTGCGCCCGCAGCCGCTGATGATGACCTTTTCGGTATCGAAGCTATTTAGCCGCTTTTCGTTTATCTCGCCGCAAACATTCACGCTAAGTCCGTCCGGCGCGAGCTCTATGCTTTTTATACGGCTTGGATCCGAGATCAAATTTTCGCTCAGCAAATAGCCTATCGCAAGCGCTTTTAAATCGCTCGGAGTCGCCATAAGCGCGCCGAAACGCTCGCCGTTTAGTAAAATTTCAAGCTTGATCTCGCGCACCAAGATATCGCTTACGATCCTTCTTTCATCACCTTTAAATTTAACTATCTCCGCCCTATAAATCGGCTCCATAGACCTTCCTTATTTTAATTTCGCCCGTATCGTAGTGAAATTTTGCTTAAATAGCCTTAATTCGCCGAAGTAAAGCCGTAGTACTGAAGCAGCGTGCGTAAATTTAAAGCGCTCGCAGTTTTGTATTTAAAAAATCGCGTGGAAAATCCACGAGCCGCTTGCAAATTGCAAGCGGCTATGAAGCGCCCGCAGAGATGAAATTTCATCAAATTTTGCCGTAGCCGCGATTAAATTTCATCTATGTAAAGCGGGCGGAGCTTGCCGCCCGAACTACTTATGAACCGGCGATAGATAAGGTTTCTCGGAGTGCATCGACATCTCGTTTTGTCTTCTGAACTCGATAAACTCGCTCTCGCTAAGCTTTCTGATATTTGCAATCGTCATCTTTAGCGGCGGGATGCCAGATAGCGGATCCAGATCGCCCGCATGCACGAGCTCGTTGCCGTCGGCCTCGCTGTAATGGAAGGTCGTAAAGATCGTGCCTTCTTTCAGATCAGGATTTATACGAAGCTTCGCGGCGATCTGACCGCGCTTATTTTTGACGAGCGCGTAGCAGCCTTCGGTAAGCTCGCGTTCGCGTGCGATATCGGGGCTTACCTCGATGAGCGCGCCTTCTGCGCCCGCACCGTACTCTAGCGCGCGGCACTCTCTCGTCATCGTGCCGGTGTGGTAGTGATAGACTTTGCGCCCGGTCGTAAACAAGCACGGATAAATTTCATCCGGTATTTCGCTAAGCGCGCCGCTTCCCACCGGATAATCATCAGGGATTTTCATCTTGGCTCTGAAATCCGCCTCAGCTTTAGCGCGCCCCTCTTTATCATCCACGTAAAGCACCGGCACCATTCTAAATTTACCGTCAGGCAGCATCGATTTATGATCTGCGTAAAGAACCGGTGTGCCCGGATGATCTTCATCAGGACATGGCCAGCTTATGCCGCCTAGCTTATCTAGTCTATAGTAGCTAATACCGCCGAAAAATTTAGGCATTAATGCACGCACTTCGTTCCAAATTTCTTCCGCGCTTAAAAAATCAAACCCTTCAAGTCCCATTCTTTGTGCGATATTGCAAACAACCTTCCAATCAGGCTCTACACCAGGAGCCGGCTCGCTTGCCTTGCGCGTGCGCTGGACGCGACGGGAAGTGTTTAAAAAGGTGCCATCCTTCTCGCCCCAGCCGGCAGCAGGTAGTACGACGTCGGCCTTCTGTGCGCTCTCGGTAAAGAAAAGATCCTGCACGATAAAGCAATCCAAATGGTGTGTTGCATGCACGAAGTGCTCCGTCCAAGGATCGCTCATTACGGGATTTTCACCGTAAACGTAGAGCAGCTTCAGCTCGCCGCTATCCATTTTATCGGGTGCGACCGTAAGCTTAAAGCCTGGAGTCGGATTTAGCTCGAAGTGCCATACTCTGCGTGCCTGCTCCTGAGCATAAGCGGAATTTACCGCACCTGCCGGGATGACGTTAGGTAGCGCGCCCATATCGCATGCGCCCTGGACATTGTTTTGACCGCGCAAAGGATTTACGCCTGCGCCTCTTTTACCTAAATTTCCCGTCAAAATAGCTAAATTTGAAAGCGAAAAGACGTTTGAGGTGCCGTCGCTAAACTGTGTGATGCCCATCGTGTAGCAGATCGCCGCTGCACCTGCTTTAGCATACATTCTAGCAGCTTCGATTACGAGCTCTTTTTTCACGCCGGTCTCGCGCTCGAAGCGCTCCGGTGTGAAGTCCTTAACCGCCTCTTTTAGATACTCGTAGCCGTGAGCGTAGTTTTTGATAAACTCGTCATCTTGCAGATTTTCAGCAATGATAACATTCATAATGGTATTTAGCGTCTTAATGTTCGCGCCCACTGGGATTTGCAGATAGATATCGGCCTTTTTCGCCATATCTGTGCGCTTCGGATCTACGACGATCATCTTGGCGCCGCGCTGCAAGCCTCGCTGCATCTGCATAGCGATGATCGGGTGACACTCGCTCGTGTTGGTGCCGATGAGTAAAAATACGTCCGTATCGGTAGCGAATTCTACCAAATCGTTCGTCATCGTTCCGTTTCCTAGCGTGTTGGCAAGACCTGCCACTGTAGGAGCGTGTCAAAGACGGGCGCAGTGATCGACGTTATTGCTGCCCTGAGCACGGAAAAATTTCTGAAAAACGTAGTTGTCTTCGTTATTCGAGCGCGCAGAGCTAAAACCCATTATTGAGCTTGGGCCATATTTAGCGACAGTCTCTTTAAATTTAGACGCTACAAAATCGTAAGCCTCTTCAAAGCTTACCTCCTCAAGCTTACCGCTTCTATCAAATACTCCGTTTTTCTTACGGATCATAGGTTTGGCAAGGCGCTTTGGAGAGTTTACAAACTCCCAGCCGAACATCCCTTTTAAGCATAGCTCGCCGTCATTTACGTGGTGAGCCTGCGTAGGGCGCGCGTTTACGATCCTGCCGTCTTTTACGATAAGATCGATACCACAGCCGGTGCCGCAGTAAGGACAAGTCGTTTTGACAATCTTTTCTCTGGACTGCATAATATTCCTTTCAAGAATTTTGGTTTGCACGGCTATTATACTTTCTAGATTATAAAAGAATTTTTAAATTAGTGAATTTTTTTAAGCAAAATTTAAGCAATATGCAAATATCGCATATTAAATTGAATAGTTAAATTTTACGCTTTTA
>NZ_CALIIU010000029.1 GCF_938017775.1 uncultured Campylobacter sp. | reverse complement strand
CGAGTACTACGCTTAGTTTATCGATCGGTGCTACTTGATAGGCTTTGCCGATTTGCAGAGCTTTGAAATATGCTAGCCATGATGCACCCGTCGCCAGCCCACTTAGTATCAAAAATATCCAGTTGCGAGGGCTCAGACTAGATAACGGCTGCCAGGCTTTAGCGTAGCGTAGGAATGCAGCGAGGCAAAAGGCGATGATGATCGTGCGGATAAAAGTTGCGAAATGAGAGTTGATCCCTTCAAGCCCAATTTTTGCAAATATCGCGGTCAGCGCCGCAAAGAGTGCTGATGCAAGCCAGCCGCTGGGTAAAAGAAGCTAAAGTTCTGCCGTGTTTGATTTAGACGCGACTACCAAGTCTCGCTCGCGATTACTGCTAAATTCTACCCCACATATATAGAAAAATCGCCAAAAGCGCATTCTCGCTTCGCCTAACGCTAAGAGAGGTCTGTTTAAATTCCACTTCGACGCCCCTCAAAAACAAATGCCAGCGACGCAAGCGCATCCATCGTCGTTTAAATTCCAATTCGATGCCTCTCAAAAAAGCAAACTTTAAGCCCAAACCTACTACTCTAAAAGTTCAAATTTTACAAATGAAGGATACTGAATGAAAAATTTCATATTTTCCGCACTTTTGGCTCTTGGCATCGCAGGCTGCGCCGTAAGCACCGCTCCGACGCCTGCAGGCAACTTACGCTCGCTCAAATCCGAGATCGTAAACTACACTCGCCAAAGCTCCACAGCTTACGTCTATACGTTTAAAGACCTATCCAACGGCGAGCTATACACCGCTCGCGCAAGCAGATATTATGCGGCTGCGGGAGATACTGCCTACATAAGTACCGCAGCAGGCGCTATCACCGATATGCGAATCATCTCGCGCAAAGCGGGTTCCGTTGCTCCGCGCGCTTATGACATCGGAAAAATCGAGACCAAACAAATGCATAAAAACGACGCTATTGCTGTACCTGAGAGCGAAAATATCAGCTTTTAATCCTACGCGATTTTTAGTCGCTGCGCCCTTTAAGGTAAGCGAGCCTGCTTTTACTTTGTGAAATGTTTTTGTGTTTGCTCTCTACTCTTATGAAGGCAATAGTTTCTGTTCTTAATCATGGCGGACTGGCGCGATTTGCTTGCGCTTTAAAGTCCGCTGATTCTTTACGCGATGTCTGCATAAATTTTATATTTTAAAAGTTGTGGAATTTTATATTTCACAGAATTCTGCGCTGCACATCTTACTTATATGGCTCGGCTCGCATTTCATATCCACTTGCTTTCGCGCTTAAATTCCTTGCTGCATGGCGCTATTTTGTCCGTAAATTTTATATTATAGAAATACAGCTGGCGCTAGAATTTTGATTGCGAAATTCTTATAAATTTTCTTTCTCGCGGTTTTTCGCGCACTGCTCGTTTTCAGTGCAGTATTCCCCGCTGATAAGATGTCGCGTAGATTTTTAAAACCCACGCTTTGAAAATTTCGTGTCTTGAAATTTTATCCATAAAATTTCACGTCGTAAAATTTTTATGAAATTTCTCCCGCATGAAAGAGGTGTTGCCGTCTGTTTACCGCAGCCTGATATAATCCCCACATCGAAATTAGAACTCCTTTCAATAATCGGCGAGACCTGTGTGGGTCTCGCTTTTTTTATGTCCGTTAAATTTGGATTTTCGGTAAATACTCGGTAACAATTTGGTAAAATTTTAGTATTTTTCAGCCTATTTTAAGCATATAATTTGTCATTTTGTGCTACTATTGCGCTTACAAACTTTTAAAGGAGTTCAAAATGAAACTAGTTAAACTTAGTTTAGCGGCAGCAGTCGCTGCAGGTGCTCTTGCTATGAGTGCAAGTGCTGTTCCGTTAGAGGAAGCTATCAAGGATGTGGATCTAAACGGATACGCTCGTATGCGATACACTCACGATCACCTTAAAAATGAAACAAACAGCAATAAAGGTGTTTGGGAATTTAAATCCGAAGTAGATTTTAAAGCAAAAATCGACGATAACTTCTTTGGTGTAGTGGGCGTTAGGTTCTTAGATAGAGATAATGGCGAGTCTCTTTCTTCTTCAAATAGCCAATATCATGGCAAACAAAATCCAAGTGACAAAGGTTCCGATTTTGATATCGCTAAGGCTTACTTAGGATACACTGTTGGTGGCACTACTATTGCAGTTGGTCGCCAAGGCATAGGTTCGTTCTTTACCGATGATATGTATGGAGACGGTGTTAAGATTACTAGCACTGATATCGAGGGCTTGACAATTAGCGGCTTTTGGATGGATTCTTTAGAGAATGATGGAGATATTTCAAGTCTTGAATGGGGCGCAGCGGTAGATAATAAACTAACTACTGATCATAATCTATATGGTATAGGATTTATGGGCTCATATGATCCAGTATCTTTCCAGCTATGGTATAATGCTCTAGAGGACGTAGCACAGCTTTTTGCCGCAGAGTTAGCTCTAAATTTTGATATCTCCGATGATTTCAATCTTGGCGTAAAAGGTCAATACGCATTCTCTGATTTCGACGGAGATTATAAAGATGCGGGCGCTAGTGATGCAGACTTCTGGGCAGCAGAGGCTAATGCTGGTTTCTTTGGCGTTGATTTAGCTGCAGGTTATTTAAAATTTGAACCTGATGATAAAGATAAAGTTTCTTTTGTATCTTTTGAAGATCAAGGCTCTTTCATTAGCCCAGGTGAAGAGTTGCTAGATTATAGAAGCTTTACTGGCGAGAACCACTATTGGTATGTAGTAGCAGGCTATACCATCCCTGATACTGGCATCAGAATCGGCGCTGATTACCTAGACGGTAAAGCAGATGGTGACAATGCATACGAAGTAGTAGGTAGAATTTCTTATAAATATAATGAAAAACTAAGCTTTAAAACTTGGTATTCTCACTATAAGATTGACGATGCTGCTGGCGGTCTTGATGAGAAAAAAGATCGCATCAGATTCGAGGCTAAATACAGCTTCTAATTATTTACCTTCCACAGGTAAAATTAGGGCGGAGCTTTTGCTTCGCCCTTTTTAAATTCTAAATCAAGGTTTTCTATGAAAATTTTTAAAATTTCTTTTTTAGCATGTTTTTTTGTCTTTAATTTAAACGCTGCGGATAAAGCAAGCGATGACACGTATGTATTTGAAGCTAAAGGTGAGTTTGCCAAAGAGCTAAAATCACTGATCGAAAAGCATTCTAAAGACGAAAACGTAACCGTAAATATCTATAAAAATGCCCCAGCCGCAAGCGGTAAAGTCTATGGCGGCAAGGTAAATCGAAATATAAATTTTTTAAAAGAAAGAGGTGGAGCTATCTTTGCTGAGAAGTGCGCTTCATGCCACGGCGAGAATGGCCAAAAAAAAGCTTATGGAGTATCGCGTAAACTCAAAGATATGGACGCCAAAGAGATCTCGATAACTATGTCGCAATACACTACAGATCTAAGTTATGGTGGCAAGATGAAAAATATCATGCAGCCGATCGCCGCTAAGACGGGCGCTACGGAGCTAGGCTACATCATTGCTTATCTAAAAGGCGACGATTCGTTCCTGTACGATAGCTCGTCTAGTAGGAGCACGAATACTGAAATTTCGACCGCCCCGAGCGAGCAGGGCTCATACCTAAAATAAAGGAGCGTAGATGAAAGTAGCGATCGTTTTGGCAAACGGTTTTGAAGAGATCGAGGCGGTAAGTTTGATCGATATTTTGCGCCGCGCGGAGATCGATGCAGTATCTGTAGGACTGGATAAGAAATGCGTCTGCGGTGCACACGGCATAGAGATGATCGCCGATGAAATTTTAGATGATATGAAAGTTTCGGAGTTTGATATGATCGTTTTGCCTGGCGGCTTGCCCGGTGCAGAGAATTTAGCCAAAAGCGAGAAACTCGGTAAGATTCTGCGCGATTTCGATGCAAATAACGCAAAAATCGGTGCAATATGTGCCGCTCCATGGGCGCTAGCTACCGCGGGTGTGCTAAAAAGCTCTTATACTTGTTATCCGGGTTTTGAAAGTCAGATCGCTCACCCAGGCTATACGAATTCGGCGAATGTCGTAAAAGATCAAAACATCATGACCTCGCGAGGCCCTGCTACTGCGATGGAATTCGCACTGCAAATCGTCCGTGAGTTAAAAGGCGAGCAGGTTTATTCCAAGCTAAAATCCGATTTGCTTTTTAAATAAAATTTCAAGTTAGGGTCGATTCTGGCGCACCTTATTTTGCCATTTGTAAAATGTGGCGTGCTGATTTTGCTGCGCCTGAGGGCTGTAAATTTTATCTCGTTCTACACATATAATATAGCCACAATATTTATTCTGAGTATCCATAAACGACGAATGGAATTCTTGCAACTCAAATTTTAAATCTAAAAACGCAAAAGGCTTTATGTGCAACAGATGAAATTTTATTGGAGTAGTTGCTATTTTAAACTAAGCTTTACCGTCATAACGGCGTGAAGCGCAAGTATGAAGGATATTTTGGGTGTGGGCTCTCAAAAGGATACCCAGCTGAATAAATTTCAATGCGGCATCTTCGCGATGTACTCGCTAGCTGAAGCTAAGCAGATTGCTCAAATGTGCTAAACAAGGGTATCGGCGTGATCAAAAACGATAAGATCACGCTGGATATAAATTTGATCAAATAGCGATGTCAATGTGTCAAGAGGCAAAACGGCGCGGTTTTTGAAGGTTTTGTCGGTAAAGCTCAGACCTATCGGGAAGCATATAAGCTTGTAGCTCGCGACGAAAGCGTTATTTAGAATTCCTAAAAAGGATAAAATTTAGCGCTTTTTCAAAATATCGTTGTTTAATAATGCCGAGCTGCTTTGTATCGTTTTGATAACGCGGTCTTTAGAATTTTGCGTTTTGTCGGATGTGGGTCTATGTGCGATCAAATTTACGCGCCCGATTTTCGCAGTGAAATAAAAAATCCCCAGTATCGTCGCGTTTAGAAACACTCCAAAATATATCCGTTCTAATCCCCATATCCCTATGCTGGCGGCATGAATAGGCACAAAAATTATTGCGACTAAGATCGGATAATAATCCGAAATTTTATTTTTGGCAAGGATTACAGTCGTAACGATGGCGTATGCGATGAGCGTAAAAGGAGAGATAAGCAAGAGTGCAAAAAGCGCGTTTATGCGCTGATAATCTTCGTGCCCGATTAAGACGCAAAAACTACAAAACGCGAGCGTTATGAGAAAAAATAAAGGTAAAATCCACCGCGTTTTCACGTCGCACCCTTTAAGCAGCGATAAAAAGAGCAGATGAGAACCCAGCGCAATACAATAATAATCAAATATAACCGATGAGCTTAGAAACGTGAGCGGTATGGCGAGCAGCGTACCCGGTCCATCAAAATATACCCCACTAAACATGAGCCACGTGATAAAGAGCATAAAAGCATATTTCAGACCCGCATAAATGGCGCAAACACAGATACTAACGAGGATAAATCGTATAAATTTGTTCATTTGTCTTTTTCCTAAATTTAGGTAATTATAGCAAACCGCGAAAAACAAACGACGCAAAATTTTAAATTTAGCCGTGCGCTCGCCAAATCCGCTGCCTATCGCGAGTCCGTGCGCGCTAGAAGCACGCCCAATGTCCTTCGTGTTATTTCATCCGCGCCCGCGCCGCAAGATAAAATTCATAAATTCTAAATCCGTTTTGCGTTATCATTGCGCTAAATTTAAAATTTTACGCAAAGGGGATCGTATGAAAAACACGGCATTCATAACGGGCGCTACGAGCGGCTTTGGCGAGGCGATCGCCAGGGCGCTTAGCGCGCAGGGTTATAAGATAATTGCGCTTGGGCGTCGCAAAGATCGGCTGCAAAAGCTAGCGAGTGAACTAGGCAATACGCACATTATCGCCGCGGATATTCGCGATAAAGCTGCGGTGTTTGACGCCGTAAACGCGCTGCCTGAAAATTTCAAAGACGTCGAGGTGCTTGTAAATAACGCAGGTCTTGCGCTGGGGCTTGAGGGGATCGCGCAGACTCCCGTAGAGGATTTGGAGACGATGGTCGATACGAATATCAAAGGTGTGCTGTATTCGACCAAGGCGGTGCTGCCGCTGATGATCGCGCGCGGCAGCGGCTATATCTTCAATCTCGGCTCGACTGCGGGCGCGTGGCCCTATCCGGGTAGCCACGTTTACGGCGCGAGCAAGGCGTTTATCAAGCAGTTTAGCCGCAATATCCGCAACGACCTGCGCGGCACTGGCATCCGCGTGACGGAGATCGCGCCGGGAATCTGCAAGAGCGAGTTTAGCGAGGTGCGCTTTAAAGGCGATCTAGCGCGCGCCGCAGCCGTGTATGAGGGGGTCGATGCGATCCTACCCGAGGATATCGCGCAGATCGTACTAAGCTGCCTAGCGATGCCCCGTCGTGTAAATATCAACGTCGTAGAGGCGATGGCGACGCAGCAGAGCTGGGCTGGGCTTTTTATCGAAAAGCATTAAATTCTAAGGCGAGAAAATGAAAAAAATTCTATTACTAATGTTTTTATCGGTTGCCGCGTTTGCGGTGGATGATGCGACCAGGCAGCATAATGCCGAGCTTTTCGGCATCTGGACGCTGGTGCCGCCCGTCGTGGCGATCGCGCTTGCCTTTATCACCAAAGAGGTGATTCTGTCGCTTTTCATCGGCGTTTTTAGCGGCACCTATATGCTCGCCGTCGTTAATGACAATCCGATCTCCGCGCTTGTGGGCAGCTTTACCGATCTGGTCGCGCGCGTGGTGGGCTCGATGGCCAGCAAAGGCAACGCGGGCGTACTTTTGCAGGTGCTTTGTATCGGCGGCGTGGTCGCGCTGATTAGCAGGACGGGCGGCACGAAAGCCGTGGCTCTTTGGATTAGCAAGCGCGCTAAAACGGGTATCTCAGCGCAAATTTCGACATGGGTTATGGGTCTTTTCGTATTTTTCGACGACTACGCAAACGCCCTGATCGTAGGCCCAGTCATGAGGCCGATTACCGATAAATTTAGAGTTAGCCGCGAAAAGCTCGCCTTCATCATCGACGCTACCGCCGCGCCGATTGCCGGTATCGCGCTAATTTCTACCTGGGTAGGTCTTGAGGTCTCTCTGATAAGAGCGGGATATGATCAGATCGGCGTACAAAACGTAAACGCCTTCTCGATCTTCGTACAAACCATGCCGTATCGCTTCTACAATCTTTTTATGCTTGCTTTCGTAGTTTACGTGGCGTTCATGCGCAGGGATTTCGGGCCGATGCTCTCTGCCGAAAGGCGCGCGGCGAGCGGCGAAATCCACTCTAAAAATTCTAACATCGCCGAGCTCGAAGATAAAACGCTAGAGCCTAAAGAAGGCGTCAAGCCGCAGGCATCAAACGCCGTTATACCGCTTATAGTGCTAATCTGCGGGGCGTTTGCGAGCTTTTATTTTAGCGGGCTAAGCAAGCTTGAAGGCGATGCTCTCGCAGCCGCAAAAGCCGCTCCGCTAAGCTTTGCAACGCTTCAGGCGACGTTCGGCAACGCAAACTCGTCGGTCGCGCTTTTTCAAGCGGCGCTTCTTGCTACGGTCGTGTCTATATTTATGAGCGTTTACCGTAAAATTTTTAACGTCAGAGAGGCGATCTCTACGTGGATCAAGGGGTGGAAGACGATGATCGTTACGATCGTGATCTTGCTGCTTGCCTGGTCGCTCAGCTCAGTCATCAAGGAGCTCGGTACGTCGCGCTATCTGGTCGATATGCTAAGTCAAAACACGCCGAAATTCTTGCTTCCAGTAGCGATTTTCATGCTGGGCTCGTTCATTAGCTTTTCGACGGGCACTAGCTACGGCACGATGGGAATTCTAATGCCGCTAGCCATACCTTTGGCAAACGCCGTGGGACTTCACTACGGGCTTTCGGGCGACGCGCTTCACGCCTATATGATCGTAAATATCTCGGGCGTACTTACGGGTGCAATTTTCGGCGATCACTGCTCGCCGATTTCGGACACCACGATCCTTTCGTCGATGGGCGCGGGCTGCGATCATATCGAGCACGTAAAGACGCAGATGCCTTACGCTCTATCCGTCGGCGCGGTCGCCGTGGTGGCGGGCTATCTGCCCGTAGCGCTAGGACTTAGCGTCTGGATCGCGCTACCGATGGGGCTTGCCGTTACGTGGGCTCTCGTGCGGTTCGCAGGTAAAAAGATAGAGGAGTAGCTCTCGCAAATTTTAAATTTGCTTTTAAATTTTGAATTCCGCAGAGATGCGGAATTCTACCGAGCGGAATTTTGCTTTATCCCGCAGAATTCCGCTCGGTAGAATTCCATCGCGCGGATAAAATTTTAAAACGAAATTTCAAAAAGAGCGAGCAAATTTTAAAAGCTGAATTTTAACTAGCCGTGTTAAAACGGCGCGTGCGCCTGTAATTCAAATTTTTTAAAGTAAACGGATAGTAAAATACCGATAAATTTCAAACAAGGAGAATGAAATGAAAAATCCCAAAATGTTCCTCTGGGGGGGGGTGTTAGCTGCTTTATTAGTTGGTTGCGGTGACGATACCGAGGTAAAGACCAAGGAATATTACGATATTCATCTAAATGAGGCTAAAGAGGTTTACGCAAAGTGTGATTTCAATACTTTAAAAGACGGAAGCAACTCTTATAAAAATTGTGTGAACGCTAAGGAAATCGTAGAATTTTATGCTGATCAAGAGAAAATGCTCGGTTCAGCAATCGTAAAAAGGCAAAGAGCCGAGAGGGGGCTGAAAGATTAATTAGATTAAAATTGCAATAAATTATTCCCCTATTAATACATTTTAATTCACTCTATGCCTTCGGCGCAGAGTGAATTTACCCCGTGCGGCGCCGAATTTTGCGGTATAAATCTCGCTCGCGAAATGATACGGCGAGAAATCTTGCTTTACGGATTTTGGAATTTCAAATTTAAAGCCTGCGGGCTTGGCTATCACAGAAAAGACTTGCGGGCTGCGCGGCGCCTTAAAATTTAATCATTTTAAAATTTACGCCGCGTGGCTAGTCTAAATTTCACCGGCGGCGGTGAAATTTCGCAGTGCGGCATGCTAAATTTCACGATCTCACATGCCGCTAGTCAAATTTTCTCGGCGGCGGTTTGCGCTGCGCGCTAAATTTAACCTCGTTCGCGCCGCTTACCCGCGCCCTAGTCTAAATTTAAAATTTCAAATCCGCAGCGATAGTTCGTGCGACGCGAGGTAACTTCTGCAAACAGCGATCTCGGCTTGCGCTATGAAATTCAAAGAATTAGTGGCAACGGCGGCGCTTGGCTTGCGCTATGCGGTTTCAAGGCAGACGGCGGCGTTGTGCGTTAAATTTTAAATTTACGTGCCGGACAGCGGAAGGCAGCATTTGCCCCGTAAAATTTTAACTTTCGCGCGCCGGGCGACGGCTAGGTGCCATTGCTCACATGCTGTTGCGAAGCTACTTCTAAATCGCCGAGTTAAATTTTAGCGCGCTGAGATTTTAACCTATGCGGTACGATTTACAAAACGGCGAAATTTTGAGTCTGCGCTGCGATTTATAGCGCATCAAAATTTTAACTTTCACGAAACGATCTGCGATGCGCTAGAATTTTAATTTGCGTGGTGCGATCCGCGATGCGATAAAATTTTAACCCACGCTGCGGCTCACAGGCGCGTAGCCTAGTCGATTGCTCGCATCGCATCGAGCCGCTTTAAAAACAGTTCTACTTTGCGCAGCTGCGCCGCATCTAGCGCCCTACCCGAGTAAAAATACTCCACGCTGTTGCCGTTTGGATAATTCACTCGCGAAATACCCGCCTCTTCGCTTCGCGGCTTAAATTCTAAGGACAAATCCGCGCCGCCTCGAGAATAAAGCTTGAGCTGTGAATTCGCATCTACGGCGCGTGGCGACATGCGGCATTTGTCTTCGTCGCATTGCTCTACGCCGCGGGCATTGACCGCCAGCTTACCGTCGCGTTCGCGGATTGCGCCCAGCTCGCCCGTTTGCGAATTTGCGTTAAATTTTATACCGCCGTCCGCGTTAAATTTAGCCGCACAAACCTGCGATTTTATGTCGCGCGAAGTATCCATGCCGCAGCCGCGCTCATCCGCGTTAGAAAACTCATCGCACTCATCATACCTCACTACGCCGTTTTTTATGGTGCCGCACGACACTGCACGAAGTCTGCTCATACCTTGCTCTATCATATCGGGCTTGCTCTCGCCGCAACTTTCTGTGTCGCGCCCGCCGCCGCTATTATCGCGACCTTCTACGCCCTGCTTGTTCTTGCCTTTTATGCTCTCGCCGCCCGTGTTAAATTTAGTCGCCCGCGAGGGCAAATCCTCACCGCACGCGAGCTTTAACTGCCCGTCTAGCTCGCTTGCAAGGCGGTTTAACGTGCCGTCGATGCCGTCGATGATGCGCACGTGAGACGGCAAAATTTCGCGCAAAACGTCCTTAAAATAGTTAAAATGCGTGCAACCAAGCACGAGCGAACCGAGGCGTTCAAGCTCAAATTTAGCTAACTCCTCCCGCAGATACGCCCGAACCGCGGGCGAGTCAAACTCCAAATCCTGCGCAAACTCCACGAGGCGAGGTAGCGGCAGGCTCCACGTCTCGCACTCCAGCCGCCCCACGAGGCGCGCGAGCTTTTCGCCGGCGATCGTTAGCGGCGTGGCGATGAGCAGCGTTGGGCGCGCGCCAAAGCTGTCTGCAGCGAGCTTGACGGCGGGCTCCATGCCGATTACCGGCACGCTAAATGCGCCGCGAAGCTCCGAGATAGCCGCGCTCGTGGCGGTGTTGCAAGCAACGACGACCGCGTCCGCGCCGCGCGAGACCAGAAACCCGACGGCATCGAGGCTTAGCCGCACGATCTCGGCCCTACTTTTCGTGCCGTATGGGACGTGATCCTCGTCGGCAAAATACAAAAACTCCGCCCCGCTAAACCGCCGCAAAGCCTCGGCGAGCACGCTCAGCCCGCCGATACCAGAGTCAAAAAAAGCTATTTTCAAATCTTTATCCAAGGTTAAATTTAATGCGCGATTATAGCTCAATCCAGGTAAAATTTAAATTTTGAGCGGGCTTGGTGGATCTGCGGTCGGAATTCTCGCTACCTTATTAAAATTCGCGATAAATTTAATCAATTTCTTAGGGGGGGGGTAGAATTAGCCAAATTTTACCCGGAAAGGATACTAAATGAAAAAATCGCTATTTGCGTTAGCATTTATCACTTGCTTTGCGTTCGGAGCGACCGAGCTTGAGACGCTAGAAAAAGAGTGCAATGACGGCAATATGGAGTCTTGCCTTAGAGCCGCTTTACAATACGAAGACAATACTAAAACACTTAAGCTGCTTGAAAAAACCTGCGACGGCGGATATGAGCCAGGTTGCCTTGTAATGTCGATCAGAATGATGCAAGAAAATCCTAAAAAAGGCATCGAATATCATGAAAAAAGATGCGATGCGGGAGACGCTATGTATTGTGGACTATTGGGATCAATGTATAGTGACGGAGATGGGGTTGAGAAAGATATATCAAAAGCGATAATCTACCTTGATAAATCTTGTAACCTGGGGCAAGAGCTATCAGCGCTATCATGCGGTATGTTGGCAGAGATGTACCGTAAAGGAGACGGTGTAAAAATAAATTTAATGAAAGCGGCGGTTTATGATAAAAAAGGTTGCGACATAACGGACGAGCTAGCGAGTTGCTATAATTTTGCGTTATTTAACTACAACTCTAACGATAAAAGTAAAGCTGCGCGGTATTATAAAAAAGCTTGCGATTTAGGAAAAAATAAAAATTCTCCTTTTATGAATCCACCCGAGTTTAAAGAACTTTAGCAAAAATCCTGCGATATGTATGAGTTGCTAAAATAGCACGCCGAGCTGCAGCCGGTACAATACGCTTCGGCTGCGGCTTAAAATCCCGCTGCGTCTAAATTTAAATCGTGGCGGTAGGCTACTAAGCTCAACGATAAAATTTTAAATTGATCGGGCGATCTTGCGGCAGAATTTAGCGTAAATTTACACGGATCCTGCAGAGATTTTGATGCGAGCAAAGTGCTAAAATAAAGAGGCAGATTTGTCATAAGCAAATGCGTGCTAAAAGCATAGATTGGCACGCAGCAGAATTTTAAGTTAGGATTATGGAGGCCTTATGTGCTTGCGCCTCCGCAAAGATCGGGCAATTGCAAGGTTGGAATTTACGCAGTCGCAAATATAAAGTTTCGCGCCGTTTTTTTGATGTGGAATTTAGAATTTTAAAATTCCTAGAGCTTTGAATCTGGCGCTGAGCCTTGAAATACCGTAGCGATAAATTTTAAAATTTGCCGCCGCATCGCTTTAAAAATCTTGCTTGAAAATTTTAATTACGCAGCGTAAAATTTTTCATTTCTGCCGCGACGCTGCATTTTTCTATAAAAATTTTGCTTTTTTGCTATGACGCCATGTTTTCGTCATAGAATTTCGCGCCTTTGTTATGGTGCGGCATTCTTAACGCGCAATCTTCATTATTTTGCTTGTTAAAATTTAAGCGATAAATCCCACGATGTAAACGCAGGGCATAAAGGCTCTTATCGCTAGGCGCCACTTTGAAGCGAAATGAGATAAATTCTACGTGGCGCAAAAGGCGCCCGATTAGGCTTTGCGGCGTCCTTGCATACTGCGCAAAAGTGCGATCTCCTCCGCCCAGATGCTCTCGTCGATCGTTTCTAAAATCAGCGGGATCTCGTCGATGTTTGGATCGTTCATGATGTTTTCAAACGCCGCAAGCCCCAAAAATCCGCGTCCGAGGCTCTCGTGTCGATCTTTGCGCACGCCAAGCTCGTTTTTCGTGTCGTTTAGGTGCATGCCGCTTAAAAATTTATAGCCGATCGCGCGGTCAAACTCGCTCATCGTGCGCTCGTAGGCCTGCGGGCTGCGCAGATCGTATCCTGCGGCGAACGCGTGACAGGTGTCGATGCAGACGCCGATGCGATCTTTATTTGAAATTTTGCCGATCACGTAAGCGAGCTGAGCGAAATCATAGCCGAGATTGGAGCCTTGGCCCGCGGTATTTTCGAGCACGAGCTTGACGCCTGCGGTGTTTGCGATGGCGAAATTTAGCGACTCTGCAATATTATCCAGGCACTCTTGAGCTGAAATTTCATTTAGATGCGAGCCCGGATGAAAGTTCAAAAGTTTAAGCCCGAGCGCCTCGCAGCGGCGTATCTCGTCCACGAAGGCGTTTAAGGACTTCTCGCGCTCTGCCTCGCGCGGATGGCCCAAATTTATGAGGTAGCTGTCGTGCACCAAGACATGCTCCGCGCTGATGCCGCTTTGCCTCAGCGCGTCTTTAAATGCGGCGATCTCCTCCGCGCTAAGCGGCGGCGCGTCCCATCTGCGCTGATTTTTGACGAACATTGCAAACGCGTCCGCCCCGATCTTTGCGGCGTTTAACGGCGCGTTAGAAACCCCGCCGCTAGCACTCACGTGCGCTCCGATCCGCTTCATTTTACCTCCTAAATTTTATTTTACGCCGCGTGCGCCGAAATTTCATAAACCCAAGCCGCGCAGATTTTTAAATTTAAATGCGCGCTTTTTCTTTCACACATACGCGCTGCTTAGTAAATTTCGCCGCGAAGAGCCGGCGCAGAGCGCCAATAAAACCGCGCCGTTTGCAAAGCTTAGGCGGCTACTCGCCGAGTAATGGAATTTTGACCGCTCGCGCCGTGTTTTGGGCGGCTGCTAGAGCGCATTATTCCCGCGCGTTTATAAACGTGCGCTGCGCGAAATTTTACTCGTTCGCGATTTGCTCGCGCCGCCTGTGGAATAGTGTTTCGCGCGCTTACAAACACCCGCCGCGCAAAATTTTACTACAGCTCGCGGATTTTGATTTTTACGCCGTGTTTTGCGTCGGCGAAGCTTATAGATCTTCCGCCGCCGTCCTTGTCGCGGCAAACCTTATAATCGATAGAGCCAGCTTGCAGGCTTTGCGCGAGGCAATGGCGCTCGCCCGCGTCGCTGCCGCCAAAGATCGGCTTGCCGTCTAGGATTTCGCTCAGAAGCCCGCGGTAGTGCTCGGTGCCGAAGAATTTTTTATTGAAAACGAGCTCGTCGTCGCACGCGCCGTTCATGCAAATTTTATCGCCTTTTAAAACCAGGCTCAGCACGCTGATGCCGCTTGCGTAAATTTGAACCTCGGTTTGATTTTTAAATTTGCGCATAAAGCCCGCGTCGCTGGTGCGAGTAAGCGGCGAAATGACGGTGAAATTTACAGCTTGCGTAGAAGCGGGCTTGAGCGCGGTGGTAGCGCAGCCTGCGAGCAGAAGCGAAAGTGCAAGTGGCGCCAGAAAAGAGCATTTCATAAATAATCCTTAATTTAAGTTGGGTTTAAGTGCGTCTTGAGTAGAATACCGCCTTTAATCTTAATACCAGATTAAGTGGCCCCTTCGTCTAACGGTTAGGACATCGCCCTTTCACGGCGGTAAAACGAGTTCGAATCTCGTAGGGGTCGCCACTTCTAGTTTTAAAATTTTTTGACGCAAATCTTAGCTTTGTAAAATTCTGAAATTTTATCTAACTGCTAAATTTTAAAATTATGCGCTTTTGCTGCTTCCTGTGCTACAAAATTCCAAGACTACAATAAATTCTACTTGATAGTTTTAAAATTTAGCCCTGCCGAATTTATGTAATAAATTTTATGCGGACAGATGAAACTTAATAAAATAAAACTCGCAAATTTAGCTCTTTCTAAAAAAAATTCGCTAAATTTATCGAATGCAAAATTTTAAAGAATATGTAAATGAAATTCTAAAAAATCATCCTGGAGAGCGCGTCACGAGCTTTAGTTTCGAGGGCGAGAAATACTGGCTCAAGCAGCCGGAGCTGCGCATCCGCGGCGGATTACTTACGAAAATATTTAAAGCGAATCCGAAAGCCGCTTTCGATTACGAAGCGCTAAAATGCGAGAGCCTGTACGCAGCCGGCGCGCCTGTGCCGCAGCTGGTGCTGCGAGACGAGAGCTTTTTCGTACTCAAAGACGGCGGCGCGCCGGTGGACGAGGTGCTAAAAAGCTCGGATGAGGCATCTTGCGTGGCGCTCATTCAGGGCTACGCTGCGGCGTTAGCACATCTACATTCGCGCGGCTTCATACACGGCAGACCCGCACTGCGCGACGTCTTAGTAAAAAACGGCGAGATGAAATTTATAGATTTTGAAAATCGCGGCGAGCGCGGTGATCTGCAAAAAGCCAAAATGCGAGATTTTTTGCTGTTTGTTTATGATCTGTGTCGTGAAGGTCTGAGCGAAGGCTTTGTGCGCGCAGGCATCCACGCCTACGCCTCAAGCGGCGGGCAGGATGTAGTGCAAAGTGCGTGGGCTACGGTACTTGCGCTGCGTCCAATATATTTTATCGCCAGGCTCTTGCCGCAAAAATTTAAGGATCTAAACGCGCTCGTGCGCACGTTTGAGCTCTGCCTAAAAATAATTGAGGAAAACGATGATCAAAGAAAAACAAAGTAAATTCGCTAAATTTAAGCTGGTGATTATACTTGCCTATATGTCGGCTCTGGCGCCCTTGTCTACCGATATGTATCTGCCCGCGCTGGAAAAGGTAAAGGCAAGCTTTGCTACGAGCGAGTTTTACACTCAGCTATCGGTTGCGAGTTTTTTCATCGCTTTTGCGCTAGGACAGCTCGTTTATGGGCCGCTAAGCGATAAATTTGGTCGTAAAAAGCCGTTATACGCGGGCATTTTGCTTTTTATATGTGCGTCGCTTGCTTGCGTGAGCTTTGATAGCGTTTACGCGTTTATATTTTTTAGATTTTTGCAAGCTTTAGGCGGGTGCGCGGGAGTGGTACTTGCGCGAGCCGTTATTAACGACAAATTCGAGCTACACGAGGCTGCGGCGATGTTTGCGCTGATGATGGTCGTAGGCTCGCTAGCGCCGATGCTAGCACCAACTCTAGGTGGATTTGTGCTAGATTTTTTCTCATGGCAAGCGATTTTTGCGATTTTGTTTGCGCTTGGAATTTTGCTTTTTGCATTTATATTTTTCGGACTCGACGAGAGCGCTCAGATAGACAGGACTGCTACACTTAGCGTAAAAGGCGTGCTTGGCGAATACGGCATAATCTTGCGAAATAAAGAATTTATGCGCTATACGCTAGGATTTGCGGTTGCGATGAGCGCACTTTTTGCCTATATCACGGGCTCTAGCTTCATATTTTTGGGCTATTATGGGCTGGGCGAGCATGCCTTTGGCGTAATATTTGGCATCAACGCTCTTGGAATGACCCTTGTTTCGGCACTAAATGCCAAACTCGTGCAAAATCGCGAACCCACAGCTTTATTAAATTTCGGCCTAATAGCGATGCTTGTGATGAGCCTGATTCTGCTCGCATGCGCTATGCTTGACCTTCCTTTCATCTGCTTTGAGGCTTCGCTTTTCGTATTGCTTTCATCGCTCGGCTTTGTCGCGCCTAACGCCACGACGCTTGCGATGGCGCTGTATAAGGACGGCAACTCGGGCGCAGCTTCGGCGGTGCTCGGGACTGCGCAGTTTGCTATTGCCGGGGCTATTTCGTTTATCGTAGGTGCAGTGGGAGCGAATAAGCCGTTTTTGCTCGCAAGTGTGATGGCGATTTGTGCTCTTTATGCGAACGCTGTGTATTTTTTATTGCGAGAAAAGAATCAAAAATTTTAATTTTAATATTTTTTAAATTTATCGTTAAGGATTGATTAGCTAAAATTAGCTCTCGTTCTTTCAGCGTAAGAAAGACAATTCGGTAAAAAAGGAAACAAGCCAATGAGCGATATTATCGCATATAAACTTAACGGTGAAATTTATGATACTCAAAGTATCGGCGAGCGCGCTAACGAGGCGCAGCCGATATATTTCGATAACTCCGAGGACGCGCTTAAAATTTTGCGCCACTCCTGTGCGCATCTTTTGGCACAGGCGGTGCGCGAGCTCTATCCGAGCGCTAAATTTTTCGTGGGACCCGCGATCGAGGATGGGTTTTACTACGACATCCGCGTCAGCAAAGATAACGGCGAAAAGCTCGGCGAAGAGGATCTAAAAACGATCGAAAAAAAGATGCGCGCGCTTGCCGAGGCAAATTTAGAGATTAAAAAGATAGCCTCCACCAAAGAGGCAGTCGCGAAAAAATATGCAAACGACGATCTTAAAGGGGAGGTTTTAAAGCGCATCCCGGACGGCCCGGTTAGCTTATACGCGCAGGGCGAGTTTGAGGACATCTGCCGCGGACCGCACGTGCAAAATACGAAATTTTTGAAAAATTTCGCCCTTACGCGCGTCGCGGGGGCGTATCTCGGCGGCGACGAGAAGCGCGAGATGCTAACTCGCATCTACGGCGTCGTATTTGCCGACAAAGAAAGCCTTAAAAAACACCTTACGATGCTAGAAGAAGCCAAGAAGCGCGATCACCGAAAGCTCGGAGCCGAGATGAAATTTTTCACCTTCGACGAGCAGATCGGCGCGGGACTTCCGATCTGGCTTCCTGCCGGCACGAGGATGCGTATAAAGCTCGAGGAGCGCCTTTATAGGCAGCTTCGCAAGCGCGGCTACGAGCCGGTGCGCGGTCCTGAAATTTTAAAATCCGACGCGTGGAAGATCAGCGGGCACTACAGTAACTACAAAGAAAATATGTATTTTACGACGATCGAGGATCAAGAATACGGCATCAAGCCGATGAACTGCGTCGGTCACATCAAGGTTTATCAAAGTGAGATCCGCTCATATCGCGATCTGCCGCTTAAATTTTGCGAGTACGGCGTCGTGCACCGCCACGAAAAAAGCGGCGTCTTGCACGGGCTTTTCCGCGTGCGCGAGTTTACGCAGGACGACGCGCATCTGTTTGTGATGCCGAGCCAGATCAAAGAAAACGTCTATGAAATTTTAGATTTCGTAGAGCTCTTGATGAAAGCTTTCGGCTTTGAATACGAGCTTGAAATTTCGACCAAACCGCAAAAGGCGGTCGGCGACGACGAGGTTTGGGAGATCGCGACGAAGGCCTTAAAAGACGCGCTTGACGAAAAGGGCTTAAAATACGGCCTAGACGAGGGCGGCGGCGCATTCTACGGACCTAAGATCGATATCAAAATCACCGACGCGCTCGGTCGAAAATGGCAGTGCGGCACGGTGCAGGTCGATTTTAACCTGCCTGCGCGCTTCGAGCTTGGCTACATCGACGAAAATAATGAAAAAAAGCAGCCCGTGATGCTGCATCGCGCGATTTTGGGAAGCTTCGAGCGCTTCGTGGGGATTTTGCTCGAGCACACCGCGGGCGAGCTTCCGTTTTGGATCTGTCCTACGCAGGTATCGATCGTGCCGATCGGCGAGGCGCACGCAGACTACGCGAAAGAAATTTTAAATTTGCTGCGCGAAGCAGACATTGACGGCGAAATTTTAGATAGAAACGAGACGTTAAATAAACGAATCAGAACAGCTGAAAAGCAGAAGGTGCCGCTCATTATCGTCCTAGGCGATAATGAAGTTTCGGCTCGCAGCGTGGCTCTGCGCGATCGCAGGGCGCGCGAACAGCGAAATTTAGGGCTGGATGAGTTTTTAAATTTCGTAAAAGCTAAATTAAACGAGGTGAATTTTTGAGCAGAGAGAAAGAGGTTTTTCTAAACGAGGACATTCCGGCTAGCGAAGTCAGGTGCATAGGCGACAACGGCGAGGTTTACGGCATAATTTCAAAGGCGCAGGCGCTGCAAATCGCCGAGCGAGAGGGCGTGGATCTGGTTTTGATAGCGCCCGATGCAAAGCCGCCCGTTTGCAAGGTCATGAACTATAGCAAATTTCGCTATCAGCAGGAAAAAAAGCTCAAAGAGGCGAAAAAAAAGCAAAAAATCATCGAGGTTAAGGAGATTAAGCTGTCCGCCAAAATCGCTCAAAACGACATTAATTACAAAGTAAAACACGCGAAAGAATTCCTTAGTAGCGGCAAACACGTCAAGCTTCGCGTATTTTTAAAAGGGCGCGAGATGTCAAGCCCGGAAATCGGCGTAAATTTGCTCAATAAAATTTGGGACGAATTTTTTGCTGAAGTGGCCGATCGCGATAAGGCGCCCGTGCTGGAGGGCCGCTACGTAAATATGCTGATCACGCCGAAAAAGGCGTAGAGTAAATTTAGCTATGCTATAAAAATCGCAGCGATAAAATAGTGGAATTTTAAAATTCCACTATTTTAAGTTTGCTCCTGGTTAAAGAATATTACATTAGAAATAAAAGGTGAGGGAGTTTAAAATTTATCTAATCATTATTCTTATCTAAGTTTTATTTTGATAAAATCAAAAACAAATAAATTCTCTCTACGACGACTTGCTATAAAGGAAGTAAACAAAGGAAATGAATATATGAAGGTTTTAATTTTAGCTGGCGGCTTTGGCACTAGGCTTGCCGAAGAAACTAGCATCAGACCTAAGCCAATGGTTGAGATTGGTGGCAGACCGATATTATGGCATATTATGAAATACTATTCGACATTCGGAATAAATGAGTTCGTTATACTTGCAGGTTATAAGCAGAATAAGATAAAAGAGTATTTTGCCAACTATTTTGTATACAATTCCGATGTGACTTTTGATATGAAGAATAATAAGATGGAAGTACATCAAAGAAATGCAGAGGACTGGAAGGTAACAGTACTTGATACAGGGTTAAATACTATGACAGGCGGAAGAATACTTAGAGCAAAGGAACATTTAAAGGATGAGCCGTTTATGCTTACTTATGGTGACGGAGTATCAGATGTGGATATAGACGCGTTGCTTAAGTTTCATCAGGTTCATGGTAAAACTGCGACTATAACTACAGTAAGTCTGGCACAACAAAAGGGCGTACTTCAAAAGGATGAATCAGGTCTTATTACATCATTCAGAGAGAAAAGTGAAGATGATTCAGCTATTATCAACGGCGGTTTTATGGTACTAAATCCGAATATATTTGATTATATCACAGAGGGAGATGCTACAATATTTGAGCAGAGTCCTATGTTGAAGCTTGCAAAGGACGGCGAGCTTATGGGATTTGAACATGACGGTTTTTGGCAATGTATGGATACTCAAAGAGAGAAAGAAAAACTTGAGAGTCTTTGGGCAAGCGGCAAGGCTCCTTGG
>NZ_CALIIU010000028.1 GCF_938017775.1 uncultured Campylobacter sp. | reverse complement strand
AAAAACAGAAATAACTTTGAAAGGAAAAAAATAATGGCACCTATAAAATCTATGGCCGATGATCAAGAGTTCAAGACTAGCAAGGTTTTCGTGTCAAAAACGGAGCTTCCTGACAAAAACAAAACCCTAGTGGGATTTGGGATAGACGAGGAATATGTAAATGAAGCGGGAAAGACTGTAAAGCCTACCGCTAGATCCGTGATGTCGAAACTAGCACAGATTAACGCTCTTTTAAGCGCAGTGGAATCAAAAATTCCTATCACCGTAAATGCAAAAGACGAAAACGATAAGGATGTTTATCTTAAGGCCGATCTTTGGTCGCAATCCAGGATTAGCTCAAGGGGGTTAGCTTATAGAGATTATAAAATGAAAATAGAGTTGCAACCGGAAATTCGAAATAAGGCCGGGGAACTAATGCAAGACGCACAAGTTCTATACGCAACAAAAAGGGAGGGTGGATATGCATTCGATAAAAACAATGATACCAGCCTCATAAATAAATTTGGTGCAATGTGCGCCAAGGGGGTTTCATACAATCTAAGCGCTCATAATAATAGCACGTTGCAAAAATACCATAAGCTCATGCAGCTGATCGATGGGATAGAAAAATTTGCCAATGTAGAAATCGGCTATATAAAACAGCAAGGAACCATAGTTAAATCAATCGCTCCGATTAGTGTAGACAAGGACGGAACACAAAAAGAGGGCGAAAGCAAGCTTGTAGATTTAGCAAAAGGTGGTATCAAAGATATGGAGCGCGAAATTTAATCCGTCATACGCCGCCTCTTAAGAGGCGGCTATTTACAGTGTTAAAAGGTAATATAATGAGGCTTTTTATTGCGGAAAAGCCGGACCTGGCTAAAGCCATCGGCGCTAGTCTAGACGGCACACAAAAAAATGGCGACGGCTATTTTATAAAGGGCAATGATATCGTTACGTGGGCTTTTGGGCATATTTTAGAGCTATACAAGCCGGAGGACTATGATGAAAGCCTTAGGCGTTGGGATTTTACTGCCCTGCCTATTAAAATTGATGAATTCAAATATAAACCTATCGAGGGCTCAAAGAAGCAGTTAAAAATCATCTGCGCCCTGATTAACAGCGATAAAATAACACAGATAATAAATTGCGGCGATGCGGACGAAGAGGGGCAAATTTTAATCGATGAGATATTAAACTACTCCGGAACCGATAAGAAGATCTATCGCTTGATGTTGCAAGATCTAACGGAAAAGGGCATTCGCGCACAACTAAAAAATATCCGTCCAAATAGCGATTTTAAAGGACTAAGCGAGTGCGGATTTTCACGCGCTCAAGCAGATTGGCTGGTCGGTATAAATTTAACGCGAGCCTATACTAAAATCGCGCAGGAAAAGGGCTATAACGATGTTTTAAGCGTCGGGCGCGTGCAAACTCCCATCTTAGGACTTATAGTTAATAGAGATGTAGAACACGAGAACCATAAGACTAGTTTTTATTATACGATTAGCGCCGCCGTTTCTACGCAAGGACTTACTGTTCCTATGCGATACAAAAGCGATGAGAAAATCATCGATGAAGGCTTTGCAAATGCGATTGGAGCTAAGGTACAAAACAAAAACGGCTTAATTACCA
>NZ_CALIIU010000027.1 GCF_938017775.1 uncultured Campylobacter sp. | reverse complement strand
CCATCCGGTATTAGCTTATCTAGGTAGTTAGTGATTAACTCGCTTCCGCTCTTTAAGCTAGCTAAGCTTGCAGCACGGGTTTCTGCGAAGGATTTGGTATCGTCTTTTACCCTTCTTTTGCCGCTAAATCTAAGATCTAGCGCTCTTCCGTTTGCATCTACCATCGCATATGTTTCATAATCTATGGTAGCGCCTTGTTGAACCTTGGTCTGCAGATGATCAGCGTTAGGCAAGAGCAGTTGTCCGCTTCCTTGTTTATCTATTAGATGGATCGTGCTGGTATCGCCTACATCCGTATTGCCGCTAACATAAGCAGTGATCTTACCGCGCATATTACTTAGATCTGTATTGGCAGTAGGATCGGTTAGCTTGATCATCGAATCGCCGTCTTTAACGGTAGGTGGCATAAAGATATCGATATCGTCAAATCCGCTGATATTCTTAGCAGTGATTGAATTAGGAGCCGCGGGATTAGAAGTATCTTTACCTACGTTGAGTTTGCTTCCGTTGCCGCCCGAGATATTGCCGATATTATCGCCGCTGATTAAATTTACGGTCGAGTTATTGCCGCCATCAATATCTAAGCCGTTAAAATTCGTAGGATGAGAAGGATCGTCGCTTACTACATTTATGACAGGATTTGGAATATTTCCGTATTTATTGATCTCTCCACCGTCAAATTTACCGTCATTGGAAATTTTTCTGCCGGTTAGCTTGTTTCCCTGGATCAAGATAGACTGATCGTCGCTGCTTTGGATCAAACCTTTTAACATTATGTCGTAAGAGGTAGAATTTTTAAGAGTAAACTCATTGGTTGTTTGCTTCGCCTTCTCGGTAAAATTCGAAAAGGTATTGCCTGCATTATGGACTAGATAATACTCTTTACCCTCTTCGATATTAAGTGAGCCATAGGTATCTTTATTTACGTCATACTCTTCTCCGTTTAGTTGGAATTTAGCGTTATTGATATCGGTATTGCCGGCGGTAGTTAAATTTAAAGCCGCAGTGGCTGCGCTTCCGTTAGTGCTTGCAGAAATTCCATCAAAGTTAAGATTGTTGAAATTCTTAATATCGCCTGCGGTTTTTTGAGTGTGAGCGTTATTTACGTTTAGGGTGTTGCCGCTATTATTGCCTCTTGCATTAGATGCATCGTCAGAGCCATAGAGCTTGCCCGATAATGTGCCTGCATTGAAATTTATAACGTTATTGCTGACTTTACCGCTTGAGCTAGCGTTATTACCTGCGATGACATCGCCGATATTTGTTCCGCCATTGATCTCTACCGTATTGTCGTGGATATCTAAGGTATCGCCCGCCGCAGTGCTTCCGCCGTAAATTTTCTTACCATTTAGATTGCCTGCATTGGCATCAATGATGACAGTATTGTTTTTATTCCTATCAAGTGAGTGACCGTTATTTGCTGCATTGGTAATTTTATTGAGTTCGGTTTCGCCATAGTCGAATTCCCCATCCCAGTTTCTAGTCTGTGTGCCTTTCGAATATTGTAACTTTTTGAGGCTTGCATCGGTTTTATAGCTTTCTCCTACGAAGCTATATTCGTTTGCGTTCTTGATAGTATAGACTTGATCTTTTTGGATAGTGCGATCAAGCTGATTGATCGTTCCATTTGTTTTATTGATTAACGTATATTGCGTATTATCGGCTAATTTATCAGAATTTACGCTAATTTTAGTACCGCTTAGATCGGTAGGATTACCATCTGTCAAGGTTAACGCAGTATCGCTGCCTGAAAAACCGTCCGGAACGTTGAAATTTAGCTTACCTGCACCAGATATATTTTTAGCTGTAATTTTACCAGGTACTAGTGGATTGTTGCTATCTTTACCTACGTTTATCGTATCGTCGCCATTGGCTCTTATCTCGCCGATATCATCACCGCTTACTAGATTTATCGTAGCGTTAGGAACGTTATTTGTATCTATATCTAGTCCGCCGAAATTCTGCGGTACATTTGGATCTTCACCTACGTCGATAGTAGGATCGCCTGCAGGACCGGAGTATGTAGTGATCTCTCCGCTATCGAATGCTCCAGTGATAGTGCGGTCGGTTTTCTTTTTACCTTGGATTACGATGGATTTTCCGTCATCATCTTTCATCAGACCTTTTAAATTCATAGAGTAGGTAGTGGCGTTTTTGATCGTAAATACATTATCAGTGCGCTTAGTCGTTTGCGTTTCGTCAAAACCGGTAAATCCGTTTTCATTATGGATCAGATAGCGCTTCTCGCCGTCGCCTATCGCATAAGTATCTACATTATAATCAGTGCCATCTAATTGGAATTTGGCGTTATTAATATTGGTAATTGAGCCTGCATTTAAATTTAAAGCTGCAGTTGCAGTGCTGCCGTTAGCGCTTGAAATTCCGTCGAAGTTTAATACGTTAAGATTTGCTATATCGCCTGCGGTTTTTTGAGTAGAGGCGTTATATACATTTAGGGTATTATTTGTACTACCTGCGCTAGATAGACCATAGATGGTTTTTGTTACACTACCGCTATAGAAATTTACCTTATTGCCGCTGCCGTTTGCTGCGTGTGCTGCGTAGACATTACCGGCGACTTGTGCACCACTTAGATTTACGACGCTGTTTGTTGCAGAGCCGCTAGCTTTTGAGCCGTATACATCGCCGGTAACGCTACCGTTTATTAGGCTTACTTGATTATCATCGGTATTGCCGCTTTGGGCTTCGCCTCCGATTACATTCTTACTGGCTGTGACATTGGTTAGCGTGACTCTACTTCCAGTTACGTTGCCGCTAGAGCTTTTGCCACCTATTACGTTTCCATTAAATTTTGTTCCGCTGGCTATTATCTTACCACCAACTGCACCTGTAGAGCCTAAGCTACCGATTGAATCTCCACCGATCTCGCCGCCGGTCAGATCTAAATAACTATTAGTAACCGTTCCGCCGCGACTTTCTCCACCGATCAATCTTCCGCCTATTTTTGCACCACCATTAATTTTTGCGTAGTTATGTGCGACATCTTTATTGTTGCTTCTTCCGCCGATTGCATCACCGCTTATCTCGCCGCCTGTTAGGTCTAAATAGCTATTATTAACAGCGCCGTCGTAGCTAAGCCCACCAAATACTCCGTCATCGCCAGCAACATTCGTGCCCACGACTTTACCACCACTCATATCTACATGAGCTCCATCTATATCGCCGTAATATGTAAAAGCACCAAAAGTTGCCTTGTCAACGGTACCACCGCTAATGGTAACATAATCGCCTTTGCTATTAGATTTAAGATCATGGGCATCGTTTCTATAATAACTTCCGTATACGTAGTTAGTTACATGACCACCCTCGATAGTAGAGTGATTTTTTTCGGTTTTGCTAACCATATACGCGCCGTTGATATTTCCTACTGTACCTTTTATCAGCTTACCATGATTATTTTTAGCTGTTGCTTTGCCGCCTGGGCCGCCAATACCACCGCCCGTACCATTAGCGACTAAAACATCGGTAACTACAGCACCATCGTTATTGATAGTGACGATATTATTTTGTAAAGTGGCGGTGCTGTCTTTTGAGGCTATTACTCCACTTACATTTGCTAAATTTACAATAGCGTTGATATCTACTTTATTGCTGTCTGCATCGCCGTTTTCTACCGCAGCACCAGCAATTCTACCAGCGATAGTAGGTGTTCCCTTAATATTTACTTCATTATTATTGGCTTTATTTGTGCCTGTTGCTCTACCACCCATTACCGATGTGCTATTGAAATTTATGAAATTATTATATTTAACTTGCGTAGAACCGCTAATATTTACGATATTGTGGATAGCATCTCCACTGCTATCTGCTTGACCGTACCACGTACCGTTACCACCAAGCACGACATTATTCACATCTGCGTCAATCAAGTTGACAGTATTATTTTTCGCACCTTTTCCTTCGCCGCCCACAAGTATCGCCACCGTAGCGCCGCTGTAAACATTAAGCGTATTATTTTCGGCTGCGCTAGTTTGCTTATAATAAAAAGGTGGGGTTGTAGGAGTACCGTCTCCGTTACCTCCACCATAAATCGTATAATTCCACATAGCTTGACCGCCGCTATCAACGCCAGTTATCGTTACGATATTATTGTCGTTTTTACCGTGAGCATTTGTGGAGCTTTCAAAGCCGCCTGAGAAATTTTTACCTGATGAATGGTAAAAGTTACCTGGATGGCCGTCTGTAGTAACGGTTACCTGCCCATCTTTGGCTAAGACCTGTATAGGCAGCAATGCTAGCGTAGCAGCGATGCTCAGACCTGAGATAATTGGGATTTTGATCTCTTTCATAGTTGTAATCCTTTGTAAAAAATAAAAACTATCCATTATACTATAAAAATACCTATTTACAATAAATTTAATACAATTCCTAACAAAAGGTAGCTCAATGCGAAAAGATGGGTATTGTGATGCAACGTTTTCGATAATAAAGTAAAATTTCAGCTTATTTTTGTTATCGAAGCTTAAACGAAAAATTACGATTACAAAATGATGGAATTTTAAAATTCCGACCTTAAAATTTAACCAGCGGAATTCCCAAGAAGTGACATAGCTGGAAAAAGTGATAGAATAAAAAGGTAGTAGTTTCTGATATCGAGAAATAGGGTAGGACATAGATTTTATAAAATTTGTATTTGTAGAATTTAAAGTGAAGCAATATACGAGAGGGATTAAAATTTGAAGTAATTCTAGGTTAGAAGCACATACTTCTGCGGTATGTTGTTAGCAAAGAGATTAAAATTTTAAAGCAGTCCCAGACGAGGCGATAAAAACGATAAAGTAGCGGCGCGGAGAGTTAAATTTTAAAAATTATAAGTGAAAACAAAAGCAAAAAAGTAAAATTCTAAGAATTTCAAGCGAAATCTAGGCTTTCAGCGGTGTTTGAAATGGCAAATAGCTTTCGGAGCTGTTTAAAATAACAGAGGGCTTTCAGATGCTTTAAATAACAGGAAGGCTTCCGGCAACTTTTAATGCTCGCCAAAAGCCCATTTTTATAGTTTATGTATCTCTTACGCTCGAAAGCTCGAAATTCCGCTTGTCAAAAAGTCCAAAACCTCAAAAGATTCTGCTAGCTTATTCGCAAGCTCCGCTAATGCTTTGTCCTGGGCTTGTCGCGGTTAAATTTTAACGCTTTCGCGTTTCTTGCCGCTAAAGCCTGGCGGAAGAACTTAGCGGATTACAAGACCTTGCGGAATTCCGCGTCTGATAACCCAGACTAAGGTCTTTTTGCCTTTGTAATCTTTGATGTATCGATCGAAATCGTCTGAGCTTTTGACATCGTTTTGACCAACTTGGATGATTACATCGCCTACTTCAAAGCCGTAATCATCGGCTTTTGAGCCATCTTTGACGCTTAAGACGAGGGCGCCCGAGACATCGTCGTCGAGGTTATATTTGCGGCGCAAGCTATCATTTAACGTCCTTAGCTTTAGCCCCTCTATTGCGCTTTTCGAGTCCTCGCCGGCTGAGCCTAAGGTGGTGGAGTCGGATTTCATCGCGTCTAGCTTGATAGTTGTACTCTTGCTTTTGCCGTCGCGCTCAAATTCTACATCCACTGAGCTTCCTGGAGCCATTGAGCCGATTAAATTTTTTAGCTCGTTGGCGTTTTTGATAGATTTGCCGTTTATTTTGGTGATCAAATCGCCGCGCTTGATGCCTGCTTTATCGGCAGGCATGTCTTTTTCGACGCTTGAGATTAGTGCGCCCTCTTTGCTTTCATAGAGCTCTTTTTGGTCTTTAGACATATCCGAGATCGTGACGCCTATAAAGCCACGCTCAATCTTGCCGTTTGTGATGAGTTTTTCAGCGATCTCTTTTACCATATTTGAAGGGATCGCAAAGCCTACACCGTTATTTCCGCCGCCGCGACTTAAAATAGCGGAATTTATTCCCAAAAGCGCGCCGCGACTATCCACCAGCGCGCCGCCTGAGTTGCCCGGATTGATCGAAGCGTCGGTTTGGATGAAATTTTCATATTGATTTAGCCCGATGTTGTTTTTATTTAGCGCCGAGATTATGCCTTGAGTGATGGTGCCGCCCACGCCGAAAGGATTTCCGATAGCAAAGACGATATCGCCCTCCATAGCCTTGGACGAGTCGGCAAATTTAACCGCAGAGAGGTTTTTTTCGTCGATTTTAATGATTGCAAGGTCGGTTTTAGGGTCGGTGCCGATTACCTTGGCTTTATACTCTTTATCGCCTTCTAGTAGTGTAACTACGATTTCGTCGGCATTTTCTATTACGTGATTATTTGTGACAATATAGCCGTCTTCGGAGATGATGACACCAGAGCCTAGTGAGCTTCCCTCGCGCTCTTGTTGTTGCGGAATGTCAAAGTCGAAAAATTGCTTAAAAAACGGATCGTCAAACATCTGTGACATCGGGCTGTTGCCTGCTTTGATCTTGGTTTTAGTCGCGATATTTACGACGGATTTTTTCACGTCCGCAACGGAGCTGTGATACGAAAGCACGACATCTTGATTAAAGCCCGGATTTACGCGCTCATAATTGCTTGGAGCTTCTTTAATGTCGATACTGGCGCCAAAAAGCGCACCTGCTAAAGCTATCGATATGATGATCGATTTTTTCATTTTTGCTTCCTTTGTGATAATGAAATTTTGGCGGAATTATAAATTTTGTCCGCTAATATATTCTTAACGCAAAATTAAAATTTATAAATAGAATTTAGCAAACTTGATTGACACTCACTAAAGTTTTATGATATAATCTACATAAATTTTAAAATTTTAAGGATTAAAATGGCAAGCACAAGCAGTTTATACGAAACCTTAGGCGTGGATAAATCAGCAAGCGCCGAGGAGATTAAAAAAGCTTACCGCAGGCTGGCTCGCAAGTATCACCCGGATATCAATAAAGAACCAGGAGCTGAGGATAAATTTAAAGAGATCAACGCCGCGTATGAAATTTTAAGCGACGAGAAAAAGCGGGCGCAGTATGACCGCCATGGCGACGAGATGTTCGGCGGGCAGAATTTCCACGATTTCGCGCAGGGCTCGGCAAACATGGGCGATCTAAACGACATCCTAAATAGCATTTTCGGCGGCTCTTTCGGCGCAAAAAGCGCAGGCTCACGTGGCGGATTTAGTTTCAGCTCTTTCGGTGGTGGCGAGGGTTTTAGTGGCTTTAGCGGCAGCAGTTTCGGCGGCGGATTTGGCGGCACACAGAGCCTAGATACGCACAGCTCGATTGAAATTCCTTTTGAGACCGCGATACAAGGCGGCGAGATGAGCGTGCGCGTGGGCGGGGAGACGGTTAAATTTAAAGTACCCGCGGGTATAAATGCGGGCGAGAAGCTGCGCATAAGGGGCAAGGGACAAAAATCAGGTGCTCAAAGCGGCGATCTAATTTTAGAGATAAAAATCGCGCCAAGTGCCGAGTACACGCGCGAAGGCGACGATCTTTTCAAAAAAATCGACGTTCCTTTAAAAACGGCGCTGTTTGGCGGAAAGGTAGAAATTTCGACGCCCGGCAAAAGCGCTACGATAAAGATCGCTAAAAATACCAAAAACGGGCAGAAATACCGCCTAAAAGGCTACGGCGTGCAAAATCGCAAAAGTAAAATTTTAGGCGATCTATATGCTGTGGTAAACGTCGTCCTTCCCGACGTCGATTCGCTGGATGAGGACGTCAAAGACGCGCTGCAAAAGCTATAAGGAGGCACCAAAATGCATGATTACGACGAGCCGGTTTATCTCATATCGATAGTCTCGAAGGTCTTGGATATTCATCCTCAAACAATACGTCAATACGAGCGCGAAGGGCTTGTGAGCCCGGGTCGCACCGAGGGCAATATGCGACTATATTCGGCGCACGATATGGACCGCATACGCATGATTTTAAACCTTACAAAGGAGCTCGGCGTCAATCTTGCGGGCGTGGATGTGATCTTTCGCCTGCAAGAAAGGATCGCCGAGTATGAGCGCGAGATCGAGGAGCTGCGGGCTAAAATTTTAGAGCTTGACGGAGAGACAGAATAAAGTCTGCGAGATAAAGATTAAAGCTTAACAAAAATCGAGATCTTAGCGCTATAAGCTGAAATTTTAATGCTATCAAAAAGCAAGATCGCCTCTTAAGCGCAGATTCAAGCGATAAATTTTGATTTTCAGTGCAGATTTGTGGGCGCGTTAAATTTAAAGTCTCGCCAAACAAACCCAGGTAAATTTGCTTGCGATTAAATTTAAAAGCCGTCTTATATAATTTAGCTTTAAAATTTAAAATTTCAAGTCGTGCTAGGCTTTAAAATTTTGTCGCGAACCTCTAAATTTAGCGATAAAGTGCGACATAATTTCTCTATTTTTAAGCGGGATTTTAGTAAAATCACATTATAAAATTTACCCGTAAATTTATATGAAAAGATAGATTTCATCGATTATCGCCTCCGGTAAATGGTCGCGGATAATGTAAAATTTGACAATAAATTTAGCGCTAAATTTTATGCATAATCTTACAAAAAAGGGAGCTAATGGAGCTTGTCATAGAGCTATTTCTTGCGATCACGGCGCTTGCGATAGTGCTAAATATTGTCTTTAAAATTTTTGAAATTCCCACCATCATCGGCTATATCGTAGCGGGTGTGTGCTTTTCGCAGATATATAGCCTAAGCAGCGTTGAAAATGCTCATATGTCCGAGTTAGCAGAATTCGGCATCGTTTTTTTGATGTTTACTATCGGGCTTGAGTTTAGCTTCCATCACCTGATGAGTATGAAAAAGGACGTATTTTTTAACGGCATACTCCAAGTGCTTGGCACTGGCATTATCTTAGCGCTCATCATCGATCAAGCTTTCGGTGGAAATATAAAGACTGTGATGATCGTCGGGCTTGCGCTCGCGCTTAGCTCTACGGCGATCGTGCTAAAAACGCTCAACGAAACAGGCGAAATCAACCAAAACTACGGGCGCAAGGTGCTTGGCATCCTGCTATTTCAAGACCTCGCCGTCATTCCTATTTTGCTGATGATTGACATATTCGGCTCAACTGACAATACCCCTGTTAATTATCTTATCTTAAAAACTGCCGTAAGCGCCGCTATAGTGGTAGTGATCCTTTTCGTGCTCGGTAAATTTGCTTTTAACCGCTTCCTCTACTACGTCGTAAGGACAAATTCTAAAGAAATTTTCATCGCGACCATCCTTTTTACCGTCGTGGGGGCTAGCTTTTTGGCGCATGTTTTTGGCTTTTCGTACACGCTGGGCGCGTTCATCGCAGGCATGCTCATCGCAGAAACCGAGTATAAACACGAGATAGAAGCCGATCTGACGCCGTTTCGAGACATACTGCTGGGGCTTTTTTTCATCACGATTGGCATGCAGATAAATTTTGAAGTCATCGTCTCGCACTATGGGCTGATCCTGCTCGCTATTATCGTTATAATGGCGCTTAAAACGGTTGTGATTTACGCGATCTTATTTCTCTCGACCGGCAAAAGGATAGCGCTAAAAGCGGCGCTATCGCTATGTCAGATAGGTGAGTTTGCGCTTGCGATCTTTTCGCTGTTGATGAGCCGCGATATGCTAAGTAAGGAAAACGGGCAAATTTTAATTACAGTCGTAACCGCGACGATGATTTTAACGCCGTTTATTCTTAAGAATTTAAACAAAATCGCCAACCGTTTCGAGTCTAAAGTTGAAAAGCTCGAGGATGAGGAGCATAAAACTCAAATCCCGCCGATGAAAAATCATATCATTGTAGCAGGCTACGGCAGGATAGGGCAGGAAGTGGTGCTGCGCCTTAAAGATCAGGGGCTGCTATATGTAGTCGCTGAGAGCGATTTAGAGCTTGTGGATCTGGGCAAATCGCGCGGCGAGAATATATACTTTGTAAATATAATGCAAAAAACTGCGATCGACGAGCTGCATGCGCGCGATGCGTCGGTCATCATCCTAACGATCGCAAATCAGCAAAAGCTCGACATTGTCGCCAAGATGCTAAACGGCTCTAATTTAAAAGCAAATATCATAGTGATGCATACGGGTGCCGATCCACAAAGCGAGCTGCAGAGCGAATACGGCGAAAATTTTATCTTCGTAAAAAAGGAGAGAGTAGTAGCCAATGCGCTTTTACAAGAGGCGCTGAAATGCAAGCTAACGCAGTAGCCTTGAGCGTTTAAGATCAAATTTAAACGCATTTGCTATGCCTAAAATCTCCACGCTCTTTATTTTCTTACTTCTATACTCAGCTAATTTAAAGCGTTTTAATGAACGTAGATAAATAGATATATTTAAATGGTGGGCTTGCAAATTTAAAGACGCAAAGTGCTGCTTTGGATTGATTTAAATTCTAAATTTAAGCTGTCATTCCACGGCAAAGGGATACTCCGATAAGGAGCTGATGAAATATATTTGAGCGATAAAGTTATTTAAAAATTCGTTTAAATTTTACTAATTTCACTCTTTTATCTCTTTACAAACGCTTAAGTTGCGTGCTAGGCAAACGATGGTCGTTATAAACAATATCGGAGCTATCGGCAAATACAGATACCCAAGAATCAGAGCCATATTATCGTAACTTCGTCCTTGAGAAAAGAGCAATTCCGAGAGTGGGAGATACAAAACTAGCGTCACAATCGCAAAATTTTCTATCGCGAAAATCGTATTGCTTTTTTCGGGATTTTCTACGAAAAGTTTGCTGTATCTGCGTTTTGAAAAGAAAAATATAATCGTGCAAACGGCGCTAACTATAAACGCCCAGTGTAATTCGTACGAATTTGGTAAAAATAAAATCAAAAAAAACCGTTGTCGCAAAACTCGCGAAAGTAAATCTGATCAAACGGTGAAGTTGATATTTTTGCTTTAAATTTTTTGCAATTCGTGCTAGAGCTTTGCCGTACTCTAGCGCTTCCTCTTTGCTTTGGATAGATTCTGTTTCAAGGCTCGCGTCATTAAATTTTTGCTCAAATTTAGCGGCTTCATCTTGGGTAGCTTGCGCCTCGCCGTTTGTTTTGTTAAAATTTTGCTCGCCGGAAATTTTATCAGCGATGGCTCCGCTAATTTTTGTTTGCGATTTTGGTGCCGGTAGATATACGGTCTCATCGGCGTCAAATTCCGGATTTGCATTATATGTTATTATCGCCACCGGAATAGCGATAAAAATAGCGGGTATAATCTGACGCGTCTCCCAGTCTATGTGATATTTTATCTGTAAATAAAATCCGATTAAAGCATAAAGGACGTAAAATATCGCAGCCACATGTATCCATATAAGCATAAAGGCCTTATCTGCATT
>NZ_CALIIU010000026.1 GCF_938017775.1 uncultured Campylobacter sp. | reverse complement strand
AATAATTTTACAAAAAATGATATAGAAAATAATCTTGAAAAGTTTTATCAATTTTATATTTCGAAAGATAAACTACTAAATATAGAACATAAGCCTAAGTTAATTTTTAGTAATGAAGAAGTTAATATATTATACGAAGAGACTGAAGAATACAAGCAAAAAGTAGCCAGTTTGAAAACTTCTAATAAGGTAAAGACAGAGTTTATACCAAAAAGAGTTTTAACATACACTTTTGAAAATTTATCTAGGAGTAGAGAAAAGGGAATTTTAGCGACAGAAATTATTAAAATTTGTAGAAATATATTAAATGGCCAATCTTCAAGAGGTGTATATGTATATGGACCAACAGGTACAGGAAAAACCTATTTAATGGGTTCTATATACAATTATTTTAAACAAAATGGAAAAGAACCAACTATCTTATATTATCCAGAATTTATTAGAAAGATAAAATCTAAAATAAATGATAATAGTTATGATTTATATATAGATTTAGTGAGAGATGAAGAGATACTTATAATTGATGATATTGGTGCGGAAAATATTACTGAATTCATTCGTGACGAAGTATTAGGTCCAATTATTAATCATAGAGAAGCAGAAAAGTTACCTACATTCTTTTCATCTAATTTAAGTATAGATGACTTAAGTGAATTGTTATCTAATGGACGAACAACAGTGGATAGAACAAAGGCATTAAGAATAGTCGAAAGAATACATTCTTTATGTTCATCACATTTCTTAGATGGTGAAAACGAAAGAGAATATTATAATTAAAATAAACCAAGTATTTATAAAATTTTATGTTTATTTTATGCAGTATTCTGTATAATTCACACGGATAAACGAAGTGTTTTGCTATTTTTACTTATGAATGACACAATTTTTATTCATTTTATACGATTTTATGTATAATTAACGAATAAATTTGTATAATTTTCATATGTTAGAAACGAGCGATATATTCAACATTTTGCACAATGCCGTCGAAGCTAAAAACAACGGCAAAAAGATCTCGCACGCCGCGATGGCGCATAGGTTAGGCGTGTCGATGCGGACGTATCAGGACTGGCGCTTGGGCACGACCAAGCCGCAAGCCGCGACCGCGATATGCCAGATGTTGTGCGAGCTCGATAGCGACGACGCTGCGTTTGTGCTGCATAAGATAAAAAAACTTATAGGAGAGTAGAGTGCAAAACATTACTTTGCAAGAAAAGCTGGATCTACAGGGCGTCTTTCGCGTAATTTATGAGAAAAAAGAGTCGAAATTCGCGATCTTTTACAAGGCGTTTTTGAAGAAATTTTTTAAAAATTTTAAAAAATAATTGGCGGAGGCATTTATTTATTATACTTTATGTGGCAAAGGCGGTAGTATCCATTAAATTTAGATGATTTTTCCTTTTTATGACGACCACGCCGATATTCTTTGTTTTGCAGTTTCAGAGGATGCTACCAAATTCTGCTTTATAAAATTTTTTCCATCTTTCTGCCTCTTTGACATCATCTAATTTAATTTTAAATTCTAACTTTGGCACATGATCTTAAATTTGTAGCGTAAATTTAATTAAAATTAATGCAGAATTCCTTCTTTAACCTAGCTTTTAAGATCCCTAGCGTGCATTTTTGCAAATATTTTGGAATTTGCTACCAAATGAGTTGCATTTAAATTTATTTATATTGTGGCAAATATACAGTTCGTTAAAATTTTAATCTATAAGTAACTTCAAAATTTTATTCGTAACCTATAAATTTAATATATTTGGTGAGCAAATTGAAACCGAATGAAATTTCACATAAGTGCCCCATGCTGTATCTTATCCCAGCCACAACTAATCTTTTAAATTTTCTAGCAAGATGAGAATTCTACCCATTCCTGCCGCAAAAGGTGTATCGCGTAAATCCGTTTTGATTTCAATAAGATGAATTCTACCGCCTACGCAAATCGTGCAATAAGCCCATTTAGGCGTTTCAATTCCCAAAGGATAGAATTATTCCACATTCCTGCGGGACGCTATAAAATGTAGTGGCAGAAGTTTCAATTCCCAACGGGATGGAATTCTACAATGAAAAAGATAATTTTAGTTCTGGTTCTGTCGTGTTTCAATTCCCAACGGGATGGAATTCTACCGAATTCGTGGCTCGGCAAAAAGCAGTATCCGAGTTTCAATTCCCAACGGGATGGAATTCTACGTAAAGACCGAAAGATCGGACGCATGGATCGTTTCCGGTTTCAATTCCCAACGGGATGGAATTCTACGGTTTTGATGGGGGAATATTAGCATAGCCTATATGTTTCAATTCCCAACGGGATGGAATTCTACAATACATCGCCCTTATAGGCATTGCGGAAGTGCATAGGTTTCAATTCCCAACGGGATGGAATTCTACCCTCGCAAAATCCAATTCCGCTTTGGGTATATCGGTTTCAATTCCCAACGGGATGGAATTCTACACTCCAAAAGCGAAAAAATCAAGCCTTTGGATATGTTTCAATTCCCAACGGGATGGAATTCTACATGAAAGAGCTAAAATTTGATTACCCCAGAATTCTGTTTCAATTCCCAACGGGATGGAATTCTACTATACTCAAATATCTTTTCTCTATCGAACAGAACTAGTTTCAATTCCCAACGGGATGGAATTCTACCAGAAAGCGGAAACCGAAAGCGAATGGAACAAGATGTTTCAATTCCCAACGGGATGGAATTCTGCCCCGATCGTTCATATCAAAGGTTCGGTATTGTGCCCGTTTAAATTCCCAATGGGATGGAATTCTACCGGGTATCGCACTCTTTTTAAAGCCTATCTTGATCGGTTTCAATTCCCAACGGATAGATTACCCGCTCAATTTATATTAATTAATAAAGTATTAGATTTACTTTACCAAATTTACTCCACCAAAGCGCGGAATTTACCCCGCAGGATAAATTCCGCCGAATTTTATTTCACTCTCTTTATCTCGATCTCGCCGCCGTGCGCGCCGATTTCGATCCGATCGCCCGTTTTGATCTCGTCGCTTAGGATCATATCGGCGATCTTATCCTCCACTAGATCGTAGAGCGCCCTTCGTAGCGGCCTTGCACCGTATTCAATATCAAAGCCCGCCGAGGCGATGAGTTTTTTGGCATTTTCGCTTAGGCTTGCGTTAATGCCGCGGTTTGCGAGCGTTTTTTGCAGGCTCTTAAACATAATGCCCACGATTTTTATAAGATCGTCCTCGCTTAGGGCGTTGAAGATCACGATGTCGTCCAGACGGTTGATAAATTCGGGCTTGAAATAATTCTTCAGCTCGCTCTTTACCGCCTCCTCGCGCTCGGCAAGCGCGATTTCGCGCGGCTTATCCGCATTTTTGGCGTCAAGCTCCATAATCTTAGCCGAGCCGATATTGCTCGTTAGGATGATGATTGTGTTTTTGAAATCGACCGTAACGCCCTTGTTGTCAGTTGCGCGTCCGTCGTCTAAAATTCCAAGCAGGATATTAAAAACGTCCTTGTGCGCCTTTTCGATCTCATCAAAAAGTAGCACCGAGTAGGGCTTTCTGCGCACCGCTTCGGTAAGCTGTCCGCCCTCATCGTAGCCCACGTATCCCGGAGGCGCGCCGAGCAAGCGTGAGACGCTGTGTTTTTCCATATACTCGCTCATATCAAAGCGGATCATCGCCCGCTCGTCGTCGAATAAAAACCTGGCTAAGCTCTTTGCGCTCTCGGTCTTGCCGACGCCGGTAGGGCCCAAAAACAAAAAGCTTCCGATTGGGCGGTTTTCATTCACGAGACCGGCTTTGTTGCGCTTGACTGCGCGAGCGATGGCGTGCAGCGCCTCATCCTGCCCCACGACGCTTTCTTTTAGATGCTCCTCGATGTGGAGGAATTTCTCCTTTTCGGAGGAGAGCATTTTGCTTACCGAGATACCGGTCCATTTGCTTAAAATTTCAGCCACGCTCTCCTCGTCCACGCGGTTTCGCAAAAGCACGCCGTTTTCTTTCATCGCATCCCACTTCGCCTCAAGCTCCTTGACCTTTGCCTGCGCGGCGGGGATCTTGCCGTATTCGATCTCGGCAGCCTTGCTAAGATCGCCGTTGCGTCTTGCTAGGCTGGCTTCGTTTTTAAGGCTGTCGATTGCTTTTTTCGCCTCGCTGATGCCGCCGAATACGGACTTTTCGTTTTCAAATTTAGCCTGAAGCGCGTTTTTCTGCTCGGTTAAATTTTCGATCTCTTTGTCGATCTGCGCGAGCCGCTCGTCGTTTTTGCCGTCATCCTCCATCTTAAGGGCTTCCTTTTCGACCTGAAGCGTGAGGATGTCGCGCTTAGCCTTGGCAAGCTCGTTGGGCTCGCTTTCGATCTGCATTTTAAGCTCCGCCGCCGCTTCGTCAATGAGATCGATCGCCTTATCGGGCAAGAACCTATCGCTGATGTAGCGGTCGCTTAGCCTTGCAGCCGCCACAAGCGCGCTATCGGTGATGGTGACGTTGTGATGCACCTCTAGCCGCTCTTTTATGCCGCGCAGGATCGCCGTAGCCTCGCTAACGCTAGGTTCCGCGACCGTCACGGGCTGGAAGCGGCGCTGAAGCGCGGCGTCTTTTTCAAAATACTTTCGGTACTCTTTCAGCGTCGTAGCGCCGATCGCGTGCAGCTCGCCGCGCGCAAGGGCGGGCTTTAGGATATTTGCGGCATCCATAGAGCCTTCGCTTGCGCCCGCGCCTACGATGGTGTGAATTTCATCGATGAAAAGCACGACGTTTGCGGCTTTTACGACCTCGTTTATGACGGCTTTGAGCCTATCTTCAAACTCGCCGCGGTACTTCGCGCCCGCGATCAGCGCACTCATATCAAGCGCGATGACGCGTTTGTTTTGCAGGCTGAGCGGAACCTCTTTTTTTGCGATCAGCTGAGCAAGACCCTCGACGACTGCGGTTTTTCCCACGCCCGGCTCGCCGAGTAGGATAGGGTTGTTTTTCGTCTTACGGATTAAAATTTGCATCATTCGCGAGATTACCTCGTCGCGACCGATGACCGGATCGAGCTCGCCCGCGATCGCCTTGGCGGTGAGATCAACGCCGAATTTGCTAAGCGCTTCAAGCGTCTCGTCGGCGGTTTGTGAATCGATGCTTTTACCGCCGCGAAGTGCCTCCAGCTCTTTTTTGATCTCGCTAAGATCCGCAAATTTAGACAGAATTTTCTTTAGCGGATCTGCATTTAAATTTGCGATCAGCCAAGTGTCTACGGCAATAAATTTATCGCCCGAGCTCGTCATCAACCCCTTTGCGAGCTCTAGCGAGTTCATCAGCTCGCGCGAGATTCGCACGTTTTCCTTCGTGATGTTTGAGCTCGTAGGCAAATTTGAAATTTCGCTTTTGATCTCGAGCTCGACTGCGGTCTTTTCGATGCTAAATTTATTAAAAATTTGATTTAGCACCGAGCCGCTGTCGGCTACCAAAGCCCAGAGCATGTGCAATACGCCCACTTCGCTATTTTTGGAATGGATCGCCAAAGAAACGCTACTTTCGAGCAAAGAGCGCATTTTATCGGTTAAAATTTCAATAGTTTCGTTCATAAATTTTCTCCTAAAGTTGAAGTTGATTGCATTATATAACTTTAGTGTCTTTATGTCAAGATTTTTTAGTGAGATTTTAAAATTTTCGGCTTAAATTTATCCGTAAACGCACAAATTTCGTATGAAATTTACCTTATTTTTAGCCAATTTTCTATAAAATTCACTCTATTTTACTTTCAAGGATAAACTTTGCGACAAAAACACCTCTTCTTCGGCTTGGGATTTATTTTCTCTTTATTTTTAGGCGTTAGTTTTTTTACCGGAAATTTACAAGCCAGAGAGGTCAACGCGACTAAAAAGCCAGACAGCGAAAAAACGCGTCTGGAGGCGCTAGCCAAGCTTACTAAAACACTTGCGATCGTCGAAAACAATTATGTCGATGAGATGAGCTTCTCGGAGCTTGTGGATAAGACGATTTCGGGGCTTATGAATAACCTCGACGCGCACTCAAGCTACATGGACGAAAAGGCGTTTAACGACACGAAAGTTCAGACCGAGGGCGAGTTCGGTGGGCTTGGAATTCAGGTGGGTATGAAAGACGGCGCTCTGACCGTTATCTCGCCTATCGAGGGTACTCCCGCCGACAAGAAAGGTATTCAGGCTAACGACGTGATCTTGCGTATCGACGGCAATGCGACCTTCGGCATCACGATAGACGATGCAGTCTCAAAAATGCGCGGTAAGCCGAAAACCAAAATCACTCTAACGATCGTGCGTAAGGGAGTTAGCAAGCCTTTCGACGTCGAGATTATCCGCGACATAATCAAAGTAGAATCGGTCTATGCCAAGATGATCGAGGATGATAAAATTTTATATCTGCGCGTTACAAATTTCGATCAGCACGTGGTAGCGGACGCGAGCAAATTTATAAAAGAGCACAAAGACGCCAAAGGCATTATTTTGGATCTGCGAAACAACCCGGGTGGGCTTTTGGATCAAGCGATCGGACTCGTAAATTTATTCGTCGGCAAAGGTCTTATTGTCTCTCAAAAAGGGCGCGCGAAAAACGAAACCGAAGCGCATAACGCCGATCCTAAAAAGAAGATCACCGATCTACCGCTTGTGGTTTTGGTCAATGGCGGCAGCGCAAGCGCAAGCGAGATCGTAAGCGGCTCGCTTCAGGATCTAAAGCGCGCCGTGTTGGTCGGTGAAAAAACTTTTGGCAAGGGAAGCGTGCAGGTGATCCTGCCGATAGAGGATAAAGAAGCTCTGCGGCTTACCATAGCGCGATACTATCTATCAAGTGGTCGCACTATCCAAGCGGTGGGCGTGACGCCTGATCTCATAGTGGCGCCGGGCAAGGTGCCGAGCCGCGACGAGGATGAATTCTCGCTAAAAGAAGCCGATCTCAAAAAGCATTTGCAAGGCGAGTTAGCCAAGGTCGAGACTAAGAAAAAAGATGCTCAGAAAAAGGATGAGAAAAATTTCATCACCGCAGAGCAGATTAATAACGATATCCAGTTAAAAACCGCAATAGACGCGATAAAAATTCTAAACATCAAGTAAGGAGAGTGTGATGCAAGCTACCAAAAAAGAGCTTATCTACGAAGGCAAGGGCAAAAAGATGTGGTCGGTTAACGAAAGTGACGACCTTTTGATTTCGGAATTTAAAGATTCGCTGACGGCGTTTAACGGCGTCAAAAAAGCCGAAGAGAGCGGCAAAGGCGCGCTGAATTGTAAAATTTCGACGCTGATTTTTGATCTGCTTAAAAAGCACGGCATCGCCACTGCGCTAGTAGAGACGATCAGCCCGACCGAGCAGCTAGTGAAAAAATGCAAAATTTTCCCGCTTGAGATCATCGCTCGAAATATCGCCACCGGCTCACTTACAAAGCGCCTGGGCATCAAAGAGGGCACGAAGCTTCCGTTTACGCTGGTGGAGTTTTGCTATAAAGACGATGAGTTGGGCGATCCGATACTAAATGACGAGCATTGCTTGCTGCTCGGCGCCGTAAAGAGCCAAAGCGAGCTTGACGAGCTCAAAAAGATCGCGCGCAAGATCAATGAAATCTTGATTAAATTTTTTGATGAGCGAAATTTAAAGCTCGTGGATTTCAAGATCGAGCTTGGCAGAGATAAGGACGGCAATATCCTGCTTGCAGATGAGATCAGCCCCGATAGCTGCCGCTTTTGGGACAAACAGACCGATAAAAAGCTCGATAAGGACGTATTCAGGCAGGATCTTGGTAGCGTAAAAGTGGCCTACGAAGAGGTCTTGCGTAGAATTTTAGGATAAGCGATGAAGGTGATCGTAAACGTAAGGCTTAAGCAGGGCGTGCTAGATCCGCAGGGCAAGGCGGTTTTGCACGCCCTCGCTTCGCTTGGATTTAGCGGCGTGCGAGATGTGCGCGTAGCCAAACAGATCGTACTTGATATAAATGGCGAGGATAGGGATAAAATTTACGCCGACGTCGCTAGGATGTGCGATGAAATTTTGGCAAACACCGTCATCGAAGACTACGAGATCGTGATATGAAGGTAGCGATCGTAAATTTCCCCGGCACCAACTGCGAGCGCGACACCAAATACGCCTTTGATAAGCTCGGTTGCGAAACGCAGATAATCTGGCATAAAGAAACCGACATAAACGCCGATCTGATCGTGCTTCCTGGCGGCTTTAGCCACGGAGATTATCTGCGAACCGCGGCGATTGCTAAATTTAGCCCGGTGATGAAGGCGGTTCTCGCTCATGCTGCGCGCGGCGGCTATATCTTAGGCATCTGTAATGGCTTTCAAATGCTTTTGGAGCTAGGCTTGCTCGCAGGCGCGATGAATAAAAATATAAATTTAAGCTTTATATCAAAATTTCACAATTTGCGCGTCGTTTCAAACGATAATAAATTTCTGCACTGTTGCGAGAAAGGCGAAATTTTAAATATCCCGATCGCGCATGGCGAGGGAAACTATTATGCGCCTGCGGATACGCTAAAGTCGCTATACGACGAGGATTGCGTGCTGCTAAAATATTGTGACGAAAACGGCGCGGATCTAAATCCGAACGGCTCAGTAGACGCAATCGCGGGGATTTGCGATAAAAACAAAAAGATTTTCGGTCTGATGCCGCATCCTGAGCGCGCGATAGAGCCTATTTTGGGCGGCACGGATGGAGAGAAAATGCTAAAAGGCTTAATTTGCTAAAAAAAATTCTTACTATTTTAGGTGTCTGCACGCTCGCGTTTGCTGCGCCGGAGATTGAGATCGATTCGCTCGATGATCTAAGTAGATACGCACCGAAAAAAGCTGAGGATAAGCCCGACGAGCCGCAGACGCGCGATAATTCTAAGGTAATGCTGAAATACAATAAAAAAGAGGTTATGTCGATGGATAATTTAAGCATCGACGATCTTAAGGCTTTGGCGCCTACTAACGAAGTCGATCTTGATGTATCCGACGATAAGGTCTATCAGGACATTAAGCCTAAGGAGCTTACGCTAAAAGCCAGCGGGATGCCTAGGAAGGTGTATTGCAATCAAATTTTTAAGATCGATTTCGCCGTGTATTTAGGGCAGAAAATCACCGTCAAGCCAAAGCTAGAGATCAGCCGCACCAATGGTATGAAGTGGCTTAATGCTGACAATCTTACGTGGATTGAGGGTGACGAGATGTTTGAGACGACGCTGTGGTTTGCGGCAAGCGATAAGAGCGATAAGATAAATGAGCTCGTTTTGACACTGCAGCGCAATGGAGAATTCTTTGAAAAAAGCTCTATTAAGCCTGATAATCCGGAATTTATGAAGCTTGACACGAAGCCTAATTTTTCGCATATCGTAGCCGACGAGCTGAAACTTAAAAACTACAAAACTACTAAATTTGACGACGCTTCAAATTTACTCACGCTCGATCTTGGTATCCGAAACGGCGCAATCAGCGCTTTTAGCATAGATAATCCAGCCATTATCAAGCAGGGTGTGGATTCCGTACGCGGCACATACGCAAGTCAGAGTGGATATTATTTCGCCGTCGTGGATAAAAATATCACAAATTTAGACTTTAGCTATTTTAATCTTAATACTAAAAAATTTGAAAATTTCGGGCTTGAACTCAATCCGCGCGCCGAGGATCTTAGCACGCAGATCGGTCTAAATCCGAAAGAGAGCAAGTTCGAAGCTTACAAGCAGATCGCGATCTACACGCTAGCTGCCGTGCTTTTGGTGATGTTTCTGCTTAGTAAAAATATCACACCGCTTATCTTTGCTGTGCTGATTTTGGCGGTAAATTTCTATGCGCAAAGGCCTTACGGCACGGGCAGCATCGCGCAAAATTCTCCCGTTAGAATTCTACCTATGCAAAGCTCCACCGTGTTTTACGTGACTAAAAATCCCGAAAAGGTCGAAATTTTGGGCACTAATAAGGAATTTTATAAAATCATGCTGGGTGGCAATAAGATCGGCTGGGTTAAAAAAGATGAGCTTAGCAAGGATTAGAGCGTTATTTTACGCGATTTGGTTTATTTTTACCGTCGTTTGTGTCGTGATCGCCATGGCGGTGAAAAACTCCTCTCATCGCCGCTTTCGCCGAATTTGGGGGCGTTTCCAGCGCTACGGCGTCGGATACGATATCCAGATCATAGGTACCCCCGATCCCCGCGCGCAGCTAGTAATTGCCAACCACCAAAGCATAATGGATATCGTCGTGCTCGAAGAAACCCATCCCGCCGATATCTGCTGGATCGCCAAAAAGGAGATCGCAGACATCCCTATCATTGGCAAAATCATCACGCTTCCGAAGATGATCCAGGTCGATCGCTCAAATCCGCGCGATCTGGTGCGGATCGTGCACGAAGTACAGCAGCGCGTGAGCGAAGGGCGCGTCATCACGATGTTTCCCGAGGGCACCAGACATCGCGGCACGCAGCTTTTGCAATTCCAAAGTGGCGCCAAAGCGATCGTTAGCAAGCTCGGTCTGCGCGTCCAGCCCGTGGTACTCATCGGCACGCAGCACATCGCAAACTCTCACGATTTCACCGTCCATAGCGGACATGTCAAAATCATCTACCTAGACCTACTCGATACGAGCGATAAAGATTGGTTGCGGCACGCCAGAGACACGATGCAAGCCGTAATCGACGAAAACGAAACCGCCGAATCATAGTCGAAATTTATAAATTTATCGATGAAATTCAAACGCGACTTTTGTTAATTCGCGCGATTTCTGTGCGCAGCAACGCGTTTATTTGCGCTTTGATTTGCGGCGTGGAATTTTAAAATTTTATTCGTGCGCGCGGACGACGAAATTTTAAAATTTTATCCGTGCGTTTAGGTAGTGGAATTTTAAAATTTCATCTAAACTACAGGCGGCGAGTTATCGGCGAGAGACCCGCAAGAAAACAGCGCCTACATAAAAGCGAAATTTTAAAATTTACGCGGCGCAGAAAGATGAAATTTGGCGTATATTTAGCCATTCGCTCGGCAAAGGGCTAAACGATTTGTCGTAAAAGCAAAGGCGGCGGCAACCCGCAAGCGGTCTAAAATTTTAAATTCTTAAGGAGGAGAGAATGGCGTTTGTTACAGAGGAAATTTCAAAAGAGGATGTCGAGAAATACGATTTGCTAAAACCGTGCAATGAGATATGCAATAAGTATTATCAGGGTGAGCTTGATTGGGTAGATTTAAATTCGAGAGATTGGTGCATAGATCGAGAAAGAGGTATTTGGCTTTTTCCTGTGCGCAGTATCACTATCGGAGATCCTAGAGATATGAACTATAGCGGCGAAGATATATGGATCTTGCACTACAAGGGTAAAGATATAGAAATCGATCTGAGGAATATACATAATGAATATACAGGTAAAAAAGATACGGATAATCCGTTTATACTAATATATGAACTGGAATCTATAAGAAGCGATCTTGGGGATATAACAAAGCAGGAGATTGTAGATATTTTAAAAGAAATTTTAAATGAGTTTAAGGGAGGAGACGTTATAACGTATTTTATCCCTAAAGAGAATATTCAAGTAATTTTCAGATCTAAAATTTAAAGAAGAGGATGGAATAGAGCCATAGGGCAAAACAACAAATACCCGAATTAAAGAAATAGTAGATGATTAAACCGCCTGCGATTAAGAAAACTGTTTGCTTTATAC
>NZ_CALIIU010000025.1 GCF_938017775.1 uncultured Campylobacter sp. | reverse complement strand
CGCTAAAAATATAATGCTTAGCTCGCAAGAAGCCGATATCAATATAGCAGGCTCTACGTTAAAAGCTAAAGAAGCCATAGATATGCAGGCGGGAAACAATATCAATATAGTATCTGCGCCATATAGCTCTTATTACGAGAAAAAAAGCCATAAAAATTCTTTCGGAGCTCTAGCTTCGCTAAAGAAAAGTCATATCGAGACCTCAAATAACGAAGCAAGCTCAACCATCTTTTCAAAGCATATAAATTTGACGGCAGGCTCTATCGATCTTTTAGCATCAAATATTACTGCAGATAGAGTAAATTTAAATACAAGTGAGTTAAATTTAATCTCGTCTAAAAGAAGTGATACAAAAATATCTGCTTCAAGTCGCAAAGGCGTACTTACTGCTACTATGAAAGATAAAGGAGCCATAAAAGAAACCGAAATTCCAAGCTTTATAGCCGTAAAAGAGAGTCTAAAGCTAAACGATAAAGATATTACCGATAAGCTTACGTCGCATAAGCAAGAAAGTGCTTCTGTCTTAAATCAAGATCTCATGAGCAGTAGTGATCTTTTGCAGACAGATAATAAGGAGCACCGCAATACATATAACCAAATATCACCATCTGCTAAAGATCTCGCTCAAACTACTAAGGAGCTTAGTTCAAATTCTCCCACTCCTATAGATGAAAAGAATATAAACCAAACCAAGGCTATTTTAAATTCTAAGGAGTGGAGTGATAAGACAAGAAGCCTTAGCGGCGTAGGCTCTTTAATAGTAACTGCCATAGTAACATATCTTACCGCAGGAGTAGGATCTGGCATAGCAGGAGCTCTTACTACTACTGCAGCGACTTCGGCTACAGTAGATGCTACGGTTTGCGCTAGCATAGCCAACCTTACCGTTCAGACAGCCAATATGGCTATATCCGATGGCAAGGTTAAATTTAGCCCTAGCTCTCTTGCCAAATCTGCTCTTACGTCTGCTGCAGGAGCTTATGCCGGAAAATATATATCTGGCTCAAGCGCTTTGAAGCAGAATCTTATAAAGACCGATTATTTTAATGTTTCGTATGCCGATATAGCGCTTTCTGCTTCAAATGCAGCCATTACAAGCGGAGTATATGGCACTAACTTTAAAGATGTCTTTATCTCAGCTTTAGCATATAAAGCAAGCGATGGCTTGTTTAAACAAGTAGGAGACGCGGCGCAATCATTTAATATGAGCGACGGTTCCATATCTAAAATAGCTATGCACTCCTTAGCAGGAGGTATAGTTTCTAGCATAGGTGGAGGAAGCTTTAAAGATGGAGCTATAAGCGCGGGCTTTAGAGAGATGCTAAGCCCGTTAAGCAAAAATTTCTCAGAAAAAGATCAAATTCTATCCTCGCAGCTAAGCGGAATTTTAGCAGGAGGTATAAGCGGAGGCGATAAAGGAGCAAATACCGGCTACAACATAGCAACCAGCGCAGAGATTAATAATAGGCAGTTACATCAGGAAGAGGTGGAATGGCTAAGTGATAAGCAAAGAATAGCCAAATTTAAAGACTATATTCAAAAGGCTACCTCTAAGAGATATACGGATGATGAAGCAAAAAAGATACTGGCTAAAGGAGGAATATCTTTAAGCGATGAATCTTTTAATGAAGCCTACAAAGAAAGCTTAAGTGATGATGAGCTAGCGGATATAGGCTTAGCTAAGGAGTATATTAAGCAAAGCGACTTCTATAATAAAGACCTGGACGGAACAAATGCCTTTAATCCTACTGCTTCTCAGTATAAAGAGAGGTATATGTATCTAAATGGCTTCATTAATAATCAAAATTTCTACATTGATAATCTAAAAGTAGATAAGCCTTTTCTAGATGATATAGCTGGTTTCGGGAAAGGCTTTATTTCTGGAGGATGGAATTTTATTTCTAATTCGGTTGAGGGAGCATATGATACTGCTAAAGGAGCATATAATAAGATAGCTACAGAAGGTATATACAATTTAGCCGTTGAAGGAAAGCACAAACTAGCTAGTATTGATCCAATAGAAGTGGCAAAAGGTGCAGTAAACTATATGTCGGATACCTTTGACTCGGCGCAAATCGGCTTTTATAAGGGCAATTTAGACATGGTGCTGGCAGACTATGAAGCCGTAACCAAAAGGGATACCGAGGCCGCAGCTTCACTACTCCCTGTCTCTAAAGGTGCAAAGGCGGCAGAGGGCTTAAAAAATATCGAGAAGGTGATTCCTGACGGTAAGACTATGGGAAATGCCAAGTTGGCAAAAGTCCAGGCTGGAGATATTGGTGGAGCCGCAATAAAAGGGACACCCGAAAACAAGATTACTAAGCCTGCGCTATCCACAGAACAGGCGAATAAGGTATTCGTAGATAGTAAAAGTGCAAATTCTGATTTAGTTACTTTGGTTAATAACACACAAGCAGATTATATAGTCAGCAAAAAAGGGCTTGCATTTAGCGTCAAAGATCTTAAAAATCTATTAGCCTTACAAGGAACATCAAAAAATGTAGGAAAGTGGGAAGGTCTAACAGGCGCATCATTTGAAGAGATATTCTCAAGAGCACCTAAGAATTGGATAGTGAAATTCCAAGATAAAGGAGTGGGTATTAAATTTGTGGAAATCGTAGATGGGAAAGAGATAGAAAAGATTAGAATACATGGTCCTAGCTCAAGCAAACATATTCCTGAAAATTCTAATGCAAGGCAAGGTTGGGTTTTAAGAATTCCGGCTGACGAAGATGGTAATTTTTATTTTGATGATACTGGTAAAATATTAAAATCCAAAACCAACGAAACTCACATCCCAATAAAAGGAAACCCAAATGCAAATTAACGGAAAAGAGATATTTAATAAAGGCGGGCTTATGTTTAATTTAAGCCGAATGGCTTCTTTGGAATATCAGGATAAGTATCTAATACATATCACAAATGAATGTTACGAAGACCCTGCGGAGATGATAGATTGGCTATATGATTTTTGTAAAAATGCTCTATTGGAGCAATTTAAATTTTGCTTTTTGCCATACGAACGAGAAATACTAAAGGAGCTTATGGAGCTCATAGATAAATACACTGAAGACGACAGTATATTAAAGGGGGAAGAAGATGGCTATTACTTGGTCTATCAGAACAAATCCTGGATAGAGGTCAGAGAATTAGCTTTAAAAACTTTACATATTTTCGGCTATGATTTGGATGACTTCGACTATGATTAAGTCCGAGAAACCATATACAATAAAAGGAAATTTAAATGCAAATTAACGGAAAAGAGATATTTAGGAAAAGCGGACTTATGGTTAATCT
>NZ_CALIIU010000024.1 GCF_938017775.1 uncultured Campylobacter sp. | reverse complement strand
ATATCACTGTTTTATATTGGGTACGCTAGATATATATGCAAACGGCAATATCCAAACAGCAATCAAAAGCCTTGAAAAAGTTTGTAATAGCGATCTTAAAGATAGAGATATAGTTTGCAAAAATATCGAGGAACTGAAAGCCTGCCTAAAAGACAAAGAGTGCAACCCTATAAAAAAAGGTAAAATTATTTTTGAAGGTGTCGAAAGGAAATTGTATGGGGAAAATTAATTTTGTATTTTATTCCATGATATTTTTAGCTTCTATCGTAATGGCTGGTAAGCATACGGCTGAAGAGGAGAATCTTTATAACGAATGCGATAAAGGAAACGGTAAATATAGCTCGTGTACTAAACTAATAGAAATTTTATCTAAAAAATGTGATAGCGGTAATATGGAAAAATGCGATGATTTGGGCTATGTTATGGGTTTAGAGCTCGGTATGCGTGAAGCGGCTTTTGTGCCCTTAGAAAAATCCTGCAAGGCGGGTGTTGCAGCCTCTTGTTTTAACCTCGGAATTCATGATATAGGTTTAAGAGGCAACATTAAAAAGGCTGTAATGAACTACACTATAGCTTGCGAAAAGTATTCAGAACGCTTGGAAGAAGAAAGAATATTTAAACTAAAGTCTTGCGCGTTAAAGATAGCTTTAGAAAACTGCTTACGAGATCAGGAGGAACACGATCCCGTAAAGTGTGCGAAAAGAGCCTTTTGGGAAATAAGCGATAAATACGACTCAAATTCAACCAAGGAGTAAAAGATAGTAAATCCAAAGAAGGGCAAAGAGCGATAATGAAAGAATTTTATCCCGCAATTTTGGCGCTTTTGATCTTAATGATGCCGGTCACGGCAGAGCGCAATCAAAGTGGAGCCGCTAGCAAAAGATAAAATTTACATCGCCTGCCGATCTAAATTTAAATTTATATTATTCGTAAGGATTAAAATGAAAGCGCTATTGTTTATACTCGCGTCGGTTCTGTTTTTAAAGGCTGAGAGCGTAAACGAAATTTATTCTCTAGGAGCGCCTGCGTGCGATACTTACGATTTAAATTTAAAGAAATGCAGTAGCGGCGACGGCGAAGCATGCTATTTGGCGGCTTTAATTCTAAATAATAGATCTTGCACACGAAAAAACGATGATTTAGCATTGGAATTTTTTGAAAAATCATGCAGTTTGGGATATGCCAAGGGTTGCATTTTTATCGGGCGAGCATATTCGCTTACGTCTTTGGATGAAAAACACGCGAAAATCAAGACATATTACGAAAGAGCTTGCGAGCTAGACGCGAAATTTTGCGACGATTACGGGCTTTTATATTTTTACGGCGAGGGCGTAAAAAAGGATGAGCTTGCGGCAAAAGAGTATTTTAAAAGATCCTGTGATGCGGGAAATCCCGCAGGATGCGGGCGCTTTGCCACATCGTTAAACAGAGAGGACAAAGATATAAACGAGGTTACGAAATTTTATGAAATCGGCTGCAACGGAGAGCATTACCCTTCGTGCTACGCTTACGGATTGCTATTGTGGGCTAAAGTAGATAAAAATGAAGGCAAAAATTTTTGCAAAAAGGCTTGCGACAAGGGCAATATAAAGGAGGCGTGCAAATGGGTGCTTGATATGAGCGAGGAGGAGAAAGAGCAAATTTTATATTTAAGGCGGTATTTAAAGCTGGGCTGCAAAGACGGCAATGCGCAAATGTGCAAGGATTTAGGAAAAATAGGGAATTAGGGCAGAATTTTAAATACTAAATTGCCCCACTTGCAAGCTCATGAAATTCGGACTTTAAAATTTAATCTTAATTGGGCTATAATCTTAGAATTAATATTCAAAAAGGAGTTTTTATGCAAACACAAAATAATTTTATAAACCGCGAGCTAAGCTGGCTGCGCTTCAATACCCGCGTGCTGGAACAATGCAAAAAGGATATCCCGCTAATTGAAAAATTAAAATTTCTAGCGATTTACAGCACGAATTTAGATGAATTTTATATGATCCGCGTGGCGGGCTTGAAGCAGCTTTTTACCGCCGGCGTTATAACCAGCGGCGATGACGAGATGACGCCTCTTGAGCAGCTGCGCGCGATCCGCTCCTATCTGAGAAACGAACAAACCGAGCTTGAGCAGCAGTATTTCGGCATCCAAAAGGAGCTTTGCAAAAACGGGCTTTTTATCAAAAGTTACGACGAGTTGCAGCCCGAGCTAAAGCCTGCGGCGGACGAGTTTTTTTTCTCGCAAATAATGCCCGTCATCGTCCCGATCGCAGTAGATGCGACCCATCCTTTCCCGCATCTAAATAATCTCAGCTTCTCCCTCGCAGTCAAGCTCTGCGATGAGGGTGCGCCCGAGTCGGTGCATTTTGGGATGATTAGAATTCCGCGCGTGATCCCGCGTTTCGTGCAGGTCGCGCAAAACACCTACGTGCCGATCGGCACCATCGTAAAGCGCCATGCGGAGGAGATTTTCCCGGGCTACAAGCTCATCAGCTCCGCAGCCTTCCGCGTCACGCGAAACGCAGATATCGTAATCGAGGAGGAGGAAGCGGACGATTTTATGATGATTTTAGAAGCAGGGCTTAAACTGCGCCGCAAAGGGGCTTTCGTGCGGCTTCAGATCGAAAAGGATGCCGATGCTGAGCTTTTAGAATTTCTAAATTCTCATCTTAAAATTTTTTACAAAGATATATATGAATGCGCCGTGCCACTTACACTGGACGGGCTTTGGGAGATCGCTTCCAATAAGGATTTTTCCTTTCTAGCCCATCCTCAATATCTGCCAAAGACGCTGCCTCCATTTAACGAAAACACCTCCGTTATGAGCGCGATGGAGAAAGAGGATATCCTGCTGATCCATCCTTACGAGAGCTTCGATCCGGTGCAAAAACTCATTAAAGAAGCCGCCAAGGATCCAAAGGTCATCTCGATTCGTATGACGCTGTACCGGGTGGAGAAAAACTCCCCGATCGTCCAGAGCCTGATCGAAGCCGCAAGCGACGGCAAGCAGGTGACGGTGATGGTAGAGCTTAAGGCGAGGTTTGATGAAGAAAACAACCTGCACTGGGCGAAGGCGCTCGAGGACGCGGGCGCGCACGTGATCTACGGCATAACGGGCTTTAAAGTCCACGCCAAGGTAACTCAGATCATCAAAAAAGAGGACGGCAAGTTAAAATTTTATATCCACTTAGGCACGGGCAACTACAACGGCTCGAGCGCTAAAATTTACACCGACGTGAGCTTTTTTACCTGCGGCGACCGCTTCGATAAGGACACGACGAATTTCTTCCACATCCTCTCGGGCTACAACAAAAATCGCAAGCTGGACAACCTCTCTATGTCGCCGATGCAGATCAAAGAGCGGCTTTTAGCGATGATAAAAAATGAGGAGAAGAAAGGCTCTGCCGGCAGGATCATCGCTAAGATGAACGCTCTTGTCGACGGCGATATGATCAAGGCGCTGTATAAAGCAAGCGCTGCGGGCGTAAAGATCGATCTCATCGTGCGCGGCATCTGCTGCTTGCGCCCGGCGCTTAAGGGCGTCAGCGAAAATATCCGTGTAATCTCGATCGTCGGCAAATACCTAGAGCACGCTAGAATTTTTTATTTCGCGCACGCGCAGCCCAGCCTATACATCGCGAGCGCGGATTGGATGCCGCGAAATTTAGAGCGCAGGCTGGAGCTGATGAGCCCGATCTACAACGAAAATTTGCAAAACAAGCTCAAGGAAATTTTAAAGCTTCAGCTAAGCGACAACGAGCTTGCATTCGAGCTGCAAAGCAGTGGTGAGTACCGAAAGATCGTGCCGAAAAAGGGCGAAGAGAAAATTGACGATCAGGAATTTTTAGAAGCTTATTTTAGTAAAATTTATAAAAATATCCGCAAACACGACGAAAGCGGCACGGCGCTAACCAAGCTTTTGAAGGAGAGTTAACGTGGTTCTGTTCGGCTTGTGCCAGGACTAGCAACGCATTAAGCCCGCGCGCAAGCCGAGATCATAAAATATTAAATCAGAATTTTACACCGCAAACGCTTGAGTAAATTTACGGAAATTCTAAATTTTATAAATTTTGTGGAACATAGCTTCGTAAAAATGCCAGTTCGCATGATGCCCAAAGTACTACGTGCGTAGATAAAATTCCGCTTGCTTATGATAAAATTTTAAATTTTTTAACTTAAAATTTCAAAATTTATTTACCCCATCATCGTTTAGTATTTCATGAAAAACTTCAAAATTTAAAGTAAAAATTTGTAATTTTAAAAAATGTAAATTTAAGAGATAAAGGCGTAAGCCTAGGAATTCTTTAAATTTAATTAAATTTTATAACTATAAATGATAAATAAATTCTTTTTAATTTAAATTTAAAGAATTTTTCACTAATATACTGTCCTTTTTAATAACGCATATGAGAAATAGTATTATAAAAGGATCAAAATGAGCTTATTTAGGTTTTCTATTGCAGCGGCGGGAGCGCTTTGTTTATGCGCGGCCACTTTAGCTGCGGAAGATGATAGCGAAGGTGGCTCCCAAAATTTAGGGCAGATCAATGTTACGGGAAACGTAGAAAGCGACCCGCTTACCAAAAAAGTCGGCGAAACCAAAAAGAGCGCCAAGCAACTCGCCAAAGAGCAAGTTAGCGATAGTAGAGATATGGTTCGTCACGAAACCGGCGTTTCAGTTGTCGAAAGTGGAAGATTCGGTGCTAGTGGCTACTCGATCCGCGGAGTAGATGAAAACCGCGTAGATATAAGCATAGATGGACTTCGCCAAGCAGAAACATTAAGCTCGCAAGGTTTTAAAGATCTATTTGAAGGATATGGAAACTTTAATAACACTAGAAACGGCGTTGAGGTTGAAAACGTAAGACAAGTAGATATCACTAAAGGTGCAGATTCGGTAAAAAGAGGCTCGGGCGCGCTGGGTGGCTCGGTGGCATTTGAGACGAAAGATGCGAGAGATTATCTGACGGAGAAGGATTGGTATTACGGATTTAAGCGCGGGTATCAAAGTGCGGATAGACAAAACTGGCAAAGCCACGCAGCTGCAGTTCGGTTTAAGTGGTTTGATCTCTTGGCTATTCACACCGATAGAGAAGGACATGAACTAAAAAACTGGGGATATAAAGACTATGACCCAACCGTCATCAGAAAGGTTAGAGAAAAACCTGATCCTTATAGAATTTACAAAAAAAGCACATTGGTAAAATTTGGCTTTCAGCCTACCGATACCGATAGATTTAGCTTAGGATACGATAAGTCTAATATAAAATCAGAGGGAATAGACTGGTCGAATCAATTTGCTCTTTATAATACGCAAACTCCTTGGGGTGCTCTAACTAATGACATACGACATACCAACGATAGAAGCGAAAGAAAAAACTATTCGTTCACTTACGAAAATTTCGACGAAACGCCTTTATGGGATAGCCTGAAATTTAGCTACAACAAGCAGCATATCAAACTAAAATCGAGAACGGACGAGTATTGCGAGGGCGATAATTGCGCGGGGATTTCAAATCCGTCCGGTCTACATATAAACGAAAACGGAAAAATGGTAGATAAATACGGAGGCGAGCTGCAACATTCTACCGAGACGTATTACGAACAGCCGTGGTGGAGTCCTGTTCCCATACCTAGGACGAGAGATATAGTAGTAGATAGTAGAGGCGATAAAGTGGATGATAACGCCTACCGAGGATACACGAATGAATTAAACACGGGAGGAGTCTCCGATATTTTAGTCAATTGCGATAACTATAACTGCTCAAAGGGTATCGATCTATTTGATACAAATACGTGGAGCTATCAGCACTACGACCTTACCCCTGTACCTACCCCTAATGGCAAAGGAAACTATGCGGTAATCAATCCAAAAGATAGCTGGAACGGCGATTCTCTCTTATTGCCGAGCCAATACGGCTTTGTAGATAACAACTGGAAAGACAGGGATCTCATCACCGATACAAAACAATTAAATCTCGATCTTACCAAGGATTTTACTATCAAAAGCTCAGAGCACACCTTAAGCTACGGCGGGCTTTTTAGTAAAAGCGATAAGCGAATGGTAAACAGACAAGGATACGAGCCTACGAATAAACAGTGGTGGGCCGAAACCTTTTTCGGCGTAAGAAATACTAACCCCGACTTTCCTATGCTCGGCACTTGGTATGCGGATAAATGTAAGCTATACAACGGAAACGACTATGTAACGCTTTGTAGCCACGAAGACGATCCTTTTAGCTTTCTTATTCCGGTTGAGACTAAAACCGGAGCGCTTTATGTGGGGGATGATTTTCGCATAAACGATATCCTAGGCTTTGATCTTAATTATAGATACGACAGAGTGAAGCATAATCCAAGCTACACTCCCGGCGTGACGCCTAAAATTCCGACCGATCTGTTTATCGGTATGTTCGTTCCCTATACGCCGCTTCCCGGCAATCCGTCCAATGCCGAGATAAAGGCCCATCGAGACGCCAATGCGGAAGCCAATGCTATGTATTTGGCTTCTCAAAAAAGAAAATATTCAGCAAACTCGTATTCGATATCTACAAATATCGATCCGCTCGATTTTTTTAGAATTCAGCTTAAATATGCAAACGGATTTAGGGCGCCTACTTCGGATGAAATTTACTTCACTTTCCAGCACCGTGATTTTTCGATATATCCTAATTTGGATTTGAAAAAAGAGACCGCAAAGACTAAAGAGATTGCCTTTACGCTTCATAATTCTCCAAGCTTCGTTACATTGAATTTATTCCAAACGGATTATAGGAATTTTATAGATTTACAATACAAGGGGGAATTCCAGCTTCCTTACGGAAACGGTGGAAGTACAATGCCTACTTCTGTGTATCAAAACGTAAATCGTCCAAAAGCAAGAGTAAGAGGAATAGAGATAGACTCGAGACTGGCTTTGGATCAAATTTGGCAGCCTCTACAGGGCTTTCATATAGGATATAAGCTAAGTATTCAAAAAGGCAGAA
>NZ_CALIIU010000023.1 GCF_938017775.1 uncultured Campylobacter sp. | reverse complement strand
GCAAAACCGTTAAAGTTACAGCAGAAACAACTTCCACTTACTTCTTCAACGATATCATTGTTAGTTTCTAAAAATGAAGTATCAACTAATTCACTTGCTTGGTCGTTTGTAATTAATCCTACTTTACGCCCTTTTTCATTTAAACGCTTCGCAACTTCCCATAGAAGACTAGTCTTCCCTGCTCCTAAAAATCCACCTACTAAAATTAAATCTGTTTTGTTTGTCATAATTCTTTTCTCCTCTAACTTTATTATATTATTTATTTAATTCATTTTGTCTTTTTAATGCTGGTTCTAGCACTTTAGTAAATAAATATCCAGCTAATACTCCACCAACTATTGGTCCAAGTATATAAACCCAGAAGAAGCCACCGCTAGCATCTGGAAATGCTGCTGATTTCCAACCAAAGGCCCATGCTACTAAACGAGGTGCGAAATCACGCGTTGGGTTCATACCAGCTTGAGTAATTGGTGCTAGTAAACACAATAATGATCCAACAGTTAAACCTATTTGTACAGGAGCCATATTATCGTTTGGTCTTCCTACATTAGCACCTTCTGTGAATAAGAATATAATTAAAACTAATAAAAACGTTCCTAGTGCTTCTGCAGTAAATGCCACTGGCATAGAAATGTTATACCCACCCGGTTGATTATAATACTCTCCAAACATTTTTGCTGTGGCAACTGATTCAAATGTTCCACGTACTATGTTCTTTTTGGCCTCAAACTGCGCTATCGATGAACTATAAATTCCATACATTACTAATGAACCTAGTAAGGCTCCGATAAATTGTCCTGCAATATACGTTGGTAATCTTCTAGCACTCATTCTCCCAGTAAGGACCATAGCTACTGATACCGCTGGATTAAAATGTGCATTACTTAAATTTCTAGTCATATATATACCAAAAGTTACCGCAAATGCCCATAACATACCAATTTGGAACAAACTCTGATGTGCATCATATAATACCGCTGCTGCCACAGAGCCTGTTCCAAAAAGAACTAATATAAATGAACCAATAACTTCCCCCAAGAAGTCATTTTTTAATGAATATTTCTCCATGAATATCCCCCTAATTTATTTCTATAAACATATTATATCAAAATTAAAACTATATTTTAATAACATTTTTTTAGAAAATCCTGTATTATAGGCATTTTAAAATCATATAAAAATACTTGACTTTATTTTAAAATTTCGCTATTATTCGCCAAATTTTTTACAAAGGACGAAAATGCAAAAAGAAACCCTCGCAACTCATTTTGGTTACGACTCCGTCGCCGGCTACGGCACGATGGCTGTTCCCATTTATCAAAGCACCGCGTTTAACTTCGGTTCTAGCAAAAAGGCCGCCGATCGTTTCGCGCTGCGTGATCTAGGACCTATTTATGGGCGTTTGACAAATCCTACTACTGATGTTTTTGAGGCGCGACTTGCGGCGCTGGAAGACGGCAAAGCCGCAATCGCGGTCTCTAGTGGGCAGGCGGCGATATTTTTTGCGGTGGCAAATTTAGCCGCGGCGGGCGAAAATATCATCATCGCCGAGAAAATTTACGGCGGCGCAACTACGCTTTTAGCGCACACGATCAAGCGTTTCGGCATCGAAGCTAGGGTTTTTGACTCCGAAACGGCAGATAATTTGGAAGGTTTAATCGACGATAAGACTAGAGCGATCTTTTTTGAGACGCTTTCAAATCCTCAAATTTCGGTTGCAAATACCGCTAAAATCGCTACAATCGCAAATAAGCACGGCGTAGTAACGATTGCGGATAACACGATCCCAAGTCCTGCGCTTTACAATCCGCTTGATGACGGCGCCGATGTCGTAATCCACAGCGCTAGCAAATACATAAGCGGGCAAGGTCTTAGCATCGCAGGTGCGATCGTTTCGGGCAAAGGATTAAATTCCAAACTCAAAGGCAATCCGCGTTACGCACATTTCAACGAGCCCGACGAGAGCTATCACGGCTTAGTTTATGCGGATTTAGTAGATAATTTCGACATTTACACGCTTAGGATTCGCTTGTCCCTGCTTCGCGATATTGGTGCGACGCTATCGCCGTTTAACGCGTTTCAGCTCATCCAGGGACTTGAAACACTGCCGCTTCGGATGCAAAAACACTCGCAAAACGCGCTAAAAATAGCAGAATTTTTGCAAAATCATCCGAAAGTAAAGCAGGTCAATTATCCGGGGCTTGCAAGCTCGCCATTTAATGCCGCGATTAAAGCGAAATTTAAAAACGGCTATGCAAGCAGTCTGATGAGTTTCATCGTAGATAGCGAAGAAACAGCGCTAAAAGCGGTTAGTAAGGTTAAAATTTTCTCCGTCGTAGCAAATATCGGCGATACGAAGTCGATCATCACTCATCCTGCGAGCACGACGCATTCGCAGCTAAACGAGGAGCAGCTAAACCGCGCTGGCGTGCCTGCGAGTCTAATCCGCTTAAGCGTGGGTATAGAGGACGCGAATGATTTAATTTCTGATCTTAGTGAGGCACTGAAATAATGGCACTTTTAAGCACAAAGGGCGTTTATGGGCTGGCTGCAATTTTGCAGATCGCCAAAGCTAGCGAAGTAGCGCCGATAAGTATAAAAGAGATCGCCGAGCGTACGGGAGTTTCTAAGAATTATTTGGAGCAAATTCTAAATACCCTTAGAAACGAAAAGCTAGTGTGTAGTATCAAAGGCAAAAACGGCGGCTATCACCTAGCCAGAGATGCTAGCGAGATTACTTTCGGTGAAATTTTTACCGCGCTTGAAAAGGATCTGCGGATGACTAGCATTCAGATGAGTGATCCCGGACTGCGGGCGTTTTTTGAGAAATTCGACGTCAAGCTAGCAGAGATATTTAACGAGCCTCTAAGCAGCTACGAGGAGATGATGGCGCGAAGCGTCCAGTATTTAAATTTCAGCATTTAAAGGAAAAATATGAAAATAGCAAACGATGTTACGGAGCTCATCGGCAATACTCCGTTAGTTAGAATCAATACGTTTGGCAAAAATGCCCTCATCCTAGCCAAGGCAGAATTTTTAAACCCAAGCCACTCGGTCAAGGATCGCATCGCGTGGCAGATCGTAAAAGACGCGCTAAGCTCAGGCAAAATCGATAAAAATAGCGTTTTGATAGAGCCTACCAGCGGAAACACGGGCGTGGGGCTTGCGATGATCGCGGCAAAGCTCGGTATGAAGCTCATTCTAACGATGCCAAGCTCGATGAGTATCGAGCGCCAAAAGCTCATCGCGGCATTCGGCGCCAAAATCGAGCTGACTGATCCGAAATTTGGAATGAAAGGCGCCGTGGATAGGGCAAATGAGCTGGCTGCGAGCACTCCAAATAGCTTCATCCCGAGCCAGTTTGATAACCCGAGCAATCCAAAGGCACATTTTCAAAGCACTGGACCTGAGATTTGGGAGCAAAGCGGCGGCAAGGTAGATATTTTAGTCGCGGGATTTGGCACCGGCGGCACGCTCAGCGGTACGGCGAAATTTTTAAAATCTAAAAATCCAAACCTAAAAGCCTACGGTGTGGAGCCCGCTAGCTCGCCACTTCTTACGTGCGGCAGTGCGGGCGGCCATAAAATCCAGGGCATCGGCGCAAATTTTATCCCTGATAATCTTGATAGAAGCGTCATTGACGGCTTTTTGAGCGTCGAAAACGACGATGCGTTCGCCGCGGCTAGACAGCTGGCGCAAAAAGAGGGCTTGCTCGTGGGTATCTCAAGCGGCGCGAACGTTTATGCTGCCGCACAGATCGCCGCCAAGGCTGAAAACAGGGGCAAAGTGGTCGTTACGATCCTCTGCGATACCGGCGAGAGGTACCTTTCTACCGAGCTTTTCAAATAGGCGGCGGTTTTGCGTGGGTGCGGCGTTAGCGCGGTAATTTTACGCATTTTACGCGGGCGCGCAGCTTCTCGAGATTAAATTTTACGCTGGCGCCGGAATTGGCGCGATGAGTTTTGCGCGATCGCGCGGGTTATTGCGACGATTGCCCGACTATATTTTACATTTTTCGCGTTACGTAGGCGCGAGAATTAATACATTTCTGCGGGGGCGAGGCGATAGTTGCGATGGTTGCGCGATGATTTTATGCAAGCATCGCGATTTTTAGCTTTGCTGATTTTGCGTTTATTGATTTGCTAATTTAGCGGCCATCGCCCGTCGCGAGATAAAATTTAGCCCCAAAATAGGGCTAGATTTTAAAATTTCATCTTGCACGCCAAGCTAATTGCGGGCGCGCTATGTATGACGGCGCGACCGCGCAACGCAGGGCATTAAATTTAAAGCCGCCTAGTCCGCCAAATCTGCGCGATCTGTACTCAGCAAAATTTTATATCGCTAACTCACGCGCGCGGCATAAAATTTTTAAAATCCTGTCTAAAATTTTAAAGCTCCTGCGCGCCGCAAATTTCAAGCCCGCGCTGTGCATAAATTCTAAACTCCGCTGTAAATAAAATTTCAAAATTCCGCCCTTTAAATTTAGCCGAATTTCAAAATTTAATCATAAAAACGCTATCATCGGGGCAAAATTTTTAAGGTTGCAAAATGAGTTTGAGCTTGAAATTTCGCCCCAAAAGCTTAGAGCAGATCGTGGGGCAGGGCAAGATCGTAGCGGTTTTTAAAAAATTCGTCGCCGCAGGCAGCATCCCGCACAGTATATTTTTCGGCGCCGCAGGCAGCGGCAAAACGACGATGGCGCGCGTGATCGCAAGCGAGCTGAACTACGATTTTTACGAGCTTGACGCCACGAGCCTGAAGGTCGAGGATATCCGCAAAATTCTATCCTCGCACGCCGGCTCGCTCATCAAGCCGCTCATTTTCATCGACGAGATCCACCGCCTCAGCAAGACGCAGCAGGAGGTGCTGCTCATCCCGATGGAGAACTACGCCGCGATCATCATCGGCGCGACGACGGAAAATCCGCAGTTCGTGCTAAGCAGCGGCATCCGCTCGCGCTCGATGATCTTTGAGTTTGAGCCGCTTAGCTACGAGGATTTGGAGGCGCTTTTAGCGCGGGTGCAGGGCGAGATCGGTTTTGAGATGGACGAGGAGGCGAAAAAATACCTGCTAAACTCCAGTAGCGGCGATGCAAGGAGTATGTTAAATTTGCTGGAATTTGCGCTTTTGGCAGACAGCGCCATTACGCTGGATACGCTTCGCACGCTGCGTGCAAATGCCGTGGCTGCGGGCGTTAGCAGCGACGACGTGCATTATGAGCTGGCAAGCGCGATGATAAAAAGCCTGCGCGGCAGCGACGCCGATGCCGCGCTGTATTACGTCGCGAGGCTGATAGATGCGGGCGAGAGCGCGGATTTTATCGCGCGCAGGATGGTGATCCTAGCCAGCGAGGACATCGGCAATGCCAATCCAAACGCCCTAAATATCGCCGCCAGCACGCTAACTGCCGTCAGCAAGATCGGCTACCCCGAGGCTCGCATTATCTTGGGGCAATGCGCGATCTATCTGGCGCACAGCCCCAAATCAAACGCCGCGTATTTGGGCATCAACGCCGCTTTGAAGTTCGTTCGCTCCGCTGCGCCGCTGCCTACGCCGCGCTATCTCATCAACTCGGACAAGCAGATCGCAGACTACAAATACCCGCACGACTTCGGCGGCTGGGTCGAGCAGGCCTATATGAGCGAGGCGGCGAAATTTTACGAAAGCAAGGGGATCGGCTTTGAAAAGACGCTGGATGAGTGGCTGGCGCGATTGCGCAGGGAAAAGATCGATATCAAGGAACGAGAATGAACTTCAGCAGCGTCCTAAAACTAATGAAGCAGCGCTACGACGCGGATGGCGAGTATCTATGGGATGAATATCCGAATTTCGCGGTTTTTCGTCACGCAGGAGGGAAGCGCAAGTGGTTTGCGCTTTTGATGCGCGGGCTTGCAAACGAAAAGCTTGATCGCGCACTTCCTGGCTCAAGCGATGTGATAAATTTAAAGATAAAGCCTGATTTGGCGGCAATTTTGCGTGACGGAAAAGGAATTTTTGCAGCCTATCATATGAATAAAAAGCACTGGATCAGCGTCTGCCTTGATGCGGTGCCACGCGAACAGATTGAGGATCTAATCGAGCAGAGCAGGGAGCTTACGAGGTAGAATTTGCGCCTGGGCTCGGTTTAAATTTGCGTGCGAAAGAGGCTAAATTTGAACCGAGAGCGCAAATTTTAACGGCTCACAGAGCTTAAATTTAAAAATATTCGCAAGGAGCGCGGATGAATGAGCAAAATTTGAAATATATCGCAAATTTAAAAGTGCAGGATGTGCCGTGGAGTAGGCTCACGACCGCTTACGGCAGGGCGAGCGAGTTTCCCAAAATTTTTGAGAAACTCGTGCGGGCAATCGAAGCTTGTGATGCGGCGCGCAGTTCGGGCGGTGAGCAAAATTTAGACAGAGTGTTAAATTCAACAACCGAGTCCAGCGCAGGGCAAAATTTAAAAAGCAAGCCCGGTTGCTGGCAAAATTCTATGGATGCAGCAAGATGCGGCGCGGCGCAAAATTCCATAAATTTAGCGCAAACGAGCGAGTCCAAATTTCAAAAGGCGGATAACGAGGCTGCGAAATTTAAAGCGGGCGGAGAGACGGAGCTTAAAACAGACGCGGCGAAGTGCGGCGAGGCGGAATTTAAGAGTGCCGATAGCGCGGCGATAAAATTTAAAGCGAGTGCGGCGAGTAAATTTAAAACGAGCGCGGCGAATAAGAGCTCGGATGCGAGCGAGCGGGAAGAATTTGATATTAAAGCCGCCCAGGGTGCGCTTAGCAAAATTTTTAACGAGATAGAACATCAAAGCTCGTTTTGGCACGCAACCCCTTTTGCGCTGCTGTTTTTGGCGCGTATCTTTATGCAAGCACGCGCTGCGGCGGGCAAAAAGAGAAACATTGCGGCGGGCAGAAACAGCGAAAACGAAAACTGCGAAAACGAAGCGGCAGGCATTATCGCGGCTCGGCTCGGCGGATTTTTTGCGTTTATGCTTGAGATTTGCGATGACGCCGATAAGATCTCGCACGCAGCGCCGCTGGCGAGCTTTTCGGATATGCTTGCGGAAAAATATCTGTGGCCGCAGAGCGATGAGGACGACGAGGAGCGCTGGGAGGAGTACTTTTACGACGATAAGCTATTTTACAGCCTCTATTTTTATTCGCGGGCGGTTTTGGACGCGACGGGAGTGGACTTTGCGCAGTTTAAGTCCAAGCCGGATGGCATTTAAGGCTACGCCGCCTCGCTCATTGGCTCTAAATTTAGGGCGACGGGGCGCGCTTTGGCGATATTTTGTTTAAATTTAGACTTCAAAATTTTAAAATTTCGCCCAAAAGTCGCGGCAGACGGAATTTGCAGATCGTCCATTTAAATTTAAAATTCGCTCGATTTTTGATCGACGGTATGGTTAAGGCTTTGGTATCGCTTTTAAATTTAGATAGCCGCGAAGCTTTAAATCCGCTTGCGGCGCGGCTTTTTATGTGGTTTTAAAAAGATACCACTTCGGCGCAATTTTTTCTATCATTATAAACTCGCTAGGGCTCATTTGCGGCAGGTCAGCTTCATCTTGCACCCGCAAAAAGCCCACGGAGTTATCGGTAATCCCGCCGATAAGTAGCATAAATCTTTTGCCCTCCGTCTCGGCGTGAGAGAGATGCAGGCTTTTGATCTCCGCCTTTGCGCGCTCGGACTCGCCGCCGGCGTAAAGCTCGTAAATTTTTTCAAATGCCGATAAGTTTTGTTTTCCAAACTCCATAAGCTCTTTATCGGGCGCTAAGATTAGCTTTAAATTTACGATATCCGCATCGGTTCTTTGCTCAAACTCCCGTTTTTGCGCCTCGTTAAATTTTTCATATTCGCTTACGATAGCCTCAATAATGGCGGTTTGCGCCAAAACTCGCACGGCGTAGATTCCGTCCTCCTTAGTATAGACGTAAAGATCGAAGTGCTTCTCTTTAGAGCCCAAAAATACGTGAAAAATCTCGCTAAATTCGTCGCTGCGTCCAAGCGGAGCAACCGTGATTTCGCTATAATTATCTGCCGCGTAGAATTTGCGCTTTAAATAGCTTCTCATCTCGCCTTTGAAATAAAGATTTTTATCGAAGTTTGCGTCGCTAAACAGCGAGCGGACAAGCTCCTCATTGGGGCTCGCGTTTAGGTTTAACGCACAGCTTGCGCAAAGTATGAGCGAGGCAAAAATTTTTGAAAATCCCGCTGTTTTAAAAAATCTGAATAAGCTCAAAATTTAACCTTTTGAAATTTTATAAATTTAAAAAGTCCATAAATTCTAGAAATTTCAAAATTTTGCAAATTTTAAAACTACGTAAATTTCGCCTTTTATAGGCTCGCCATCTCTTCAGCGCGCGCGAGAAGTTGCTTTGCGCCTTTTTCGATAAAAACGCGCGCGAGCTCCGCGCCTACGCTTCGGTATTGAGATTTTTGCGCGACGATGCTTTGACGGATACTCTCGCTGCCGTCGGGCAGGCCAACTATCGCGCTGATGTGGATATTTTCGCCGTCAAGGCGCGCGTTGATGCCGATCGGCACTTGGCAGCCGCCCTCCAAAACCCTAATGAAATCTCGCTCCACGGTCGTTTCGATGATAGCGCGCTCGTCTTTTAAAAATTCTATCGCGCGCAGGATTTGCGGCTCGTCCACCGCCTCGATGCCTAGCGCTCCTTGTCCCATCGCGGGGATCATCTGCGAGACTTCAAAGGGCGCTACGTGTCTCACTTCGGCGCGTAAATTTAGGCGGTTGATGCCCGCCATCGCCAAGATAATCGCATCGAATTCATCGTCCTTTAGCCTTCGCAAGCGGGTTTGGACATTGCCACGCAAGGAGATAACCTCTAAATCGGGGCGTATGCTAAGCAGCTGCATTTTGCGGCGAAGGCTCGTGGTACCGACTTTTGCGCCGCGGGGTAGCTCGTTAAATTTAGCGTATTTTTCGCTAATCATTGCATCGCGCACATCCTCGCGCGCGCAGATTGCAGCTAGCACGAGCCCCTGCGGAAACTCCACGGGCACGTCCTTTAGACTATGCACGGCGATGTGAGCTTCGCCGCGAAGCATGCTCTCCTCAAGCTCCTTTGTAAAAAGCCCCTTGCCGCCGATCTTTGCAAGCGGCGTGTCTAAAATTTTATCGCCTTTGGTTTTCATGCTTTTCAGCTGCGCTTGGATGCCACGGGCATTAAGTAGCGATGCGATGTGCTCGCTCTGCCACAGCGCAAGCACGCTGCCGCGTGTAGCGATGATCAAATTTTTCATTTTTCCTCTCCTATGCTTTTTCGAATCTCGATTTCGTTCTCTTCGATCACCTCTACGTCGATTACATCGTCACTTGTGCGGCTGCGTCGCCAAAATTTTCGCTCTTTTTTTTCGGAATTTTCGCTGCTAGCGTTAAATTTAGGCACGTCGCTGGTGACGCAGTAAAATGACGCGGTGATTATGCAAACGCCTAAAATATCGCCGAAAATGCCCGGTGCAATGAGAAAAACGCCGCCTACGACGAAGCCTACACCGCTTAAAATTTCTTTCGGCGAGATTTTCATTAGATTAAAAAAGCCCATCCACGAGCGGTTTGCTACGACGTATCCGCCTAAAATCGCGCTTATGACGATCTCCACCGCATACGCCGCAAAGCCGTTTGCGCTTACGAAATAATAGGTCGTAAATGCCTCAATTATCAGATATGGAACGATCAAAAGCCTAAACATATTTTTCCTTGAATTATCGCTTTAAGCCGCGCCTTTTTAAAGACGCTAAAATTTAATCGCGGATTTTAGCAAATTCCGTCTGAATTTTTAATGTATCGCAAGAGCCCCTCGCAGCCGCGCTTGATATCTGCGTAGCAGCGCTCAAAATCGCGCGTGTAGTAGGGATCGGCGATTTGTAGGCATTCGGAGGCGGTTAAATTTAAACCACCGCTCTTTAAATTTAAGTCGGTTTGCTTTGCCGAGCCTTTGAAATTTGATGCATCGCAGTCTATAAAATTTTTCCCTGCAAATTCCAAAAGAAATTTTACCTTAGCCATATCCTTGCCGCGAAAAATTCGCCCCAGCGAGCGCATATTTTCATCGTCCATGCAAAGTATGAGATCGTAGCGCTCGTAGTCTGCGGGCGTGACCTGCACGGCGCGATGCGCTACGAGCGGTACCTTTTGCTCTTTTAGCACGCGCTGCGTCTCGTAATAGGGCGGCGAGCCGATTTCGTCGGTGTGCGTCGCCGCAGAATCCACGCTCACGTGCGCACTTAGACCGCTTTGATTAATGAAATTTTGCACCACGGACTGCGCCATCGGCGAGCGGCAGATGTTGCCGTGACAGACGAAAAGTAGCCTCACGCGCGCCTACTGCGTGATGATGTCGTAGTTTTTCGGAATTGCGGGCTTGAAGATCGCCTCGTTTACCGGCGTGTTTTTGCGGACGTTGCTTAGATTTATGACGACCTTATTGTCCATTTTATCGGTGTAGCTGATCTTGCTCGGCAGATCACCTTTTAGCTCGATTAGATATTTCACATCGTCGAAGCTCGCCTCATAAACGCCGTTTTTATTGGGCTTTGCGTTCGCTAAAATCGCCGTTAAATTTGGCGTTTCTTTGATATTCGTGACGATGGCCTGCTCGAGTTCGGGCTCGATAACCACGACCTTTGTGAAGCTAAAAAATATATTTTTTATCGTAGGGGTCTTGTAATGCCACACGGCGTTCTCTTTTGTGGCGCTAAAATCGCCGCCGTAGCTGATTTTTGCATCGTCGCTCTGCACGGTTTGCGAAAAATTTGCGCTCAGCGTGTTAAATTCTATCCCGCCCGCAAACGTAAAAACACAGCTCGCCGCTAAAGAAATAAGAGTTTTTTTCATAAATTTTGCCTTTATTTTTGAAAATTTGCGCGTATTATAGCCGTTTTTCTAGGATTTAATTAAATAGAAACTAAAAATATGTTAATATGCGCGGTTAAAATTTTAAAACTAAGGTTTGAGATGTTTAAAAAGGTCATCCACGGGATTTTTGGTACTAAAAACGATAGGATCGTCAAACAATACGCCAAGCGCGCAGCGCAGATCAGTGCGCTTGAAGAAAACTACGCGTCGATGGACGATGCGGCGCTTAAGGCGGAATTTGAAGCGTTAAGAGCGCAAGTTCGCGCGGGCGAAAAGAGCACGGATGACGTGCTTAACGAAGTATTTGCTATCGTGCGAGAGGCGGGCAAAAGAGTGCTAAATATGCGCCACTTCGACGTTCAGCTAATAGGCGGTTTGGTGCTAAACGACGGCGCGATTGCCGAGATGAAAACGGGCGAAGGAAAGACCCTCGTAGCGACCTTGGCAGTAGTGCTAAATGCGATGGAGGGCAAGGGCGTTCACGTCGTGACCGTAAACGACTACCTAGCTAAGCGCGATGCCGCGCAGATGGGCGAGCTATATGAATTTTTAGGGCTTAGTACCGGTGTGATCGTAGGCGGAGAATACGACGACGCCAAGCGCAAGGCCGCATACGCGTGCGACATCACTTATGGCACAAACAACGAGTTTGGCTTTGACTACCTGCGCGATAATATGAAATTTAGCGCGGATGAAAAGGTGCAACGCGGGCATCATTTCGTAATCGTCGATGAAGTTGATAGTATTTTAATCGACGAAGCACGAACGCCGCTAATCATTTCAGGTCCTACGAACCGCACCCTGGACGGCTATATCAAAGCCGACGAAGTAGCTCGCCAAATGATCCGCGGCGAGGCGCCAGCCGATCCAAAAGGCAAAGCTACGGGTGATTTTACCGTAGATGAGAAAAATCGCGCCGTTTTGATTACCGAAGCGGGAATTTCAAAAGCCGAGAAGCTTTTTGGCGTAGATAACCTCTACAGTCTCGAAAATGCCGTGCTTAGCCACTACCTTGATCAAGCACTTAAGGCGAATTATCTATTTGAAAAGGATGTACACTACGTCGTGCGCGATGGGCAGGTCATAATCGTGGATGAATTTACGGGTCGTCTTAGCGAGGGCCGCAGATTCAGCGAAGGCTTGCATCAGGCGCTTGAGGCAAAAGAGGGCGTGCAAATCCAGGAGGAGAGCCAAACTCTTGCCGACATTACCTTTCAAAACTACTTCCGTCTTTACGAAAAACTCGCCGGTATGACGGGCACGGCGCAGACGGAGGCAACGGAATTTGCTCAAATTTACAAACTCGAAGTGGTCTCGATCCCTACAAACGTGCCGGTCATCAGAAAAGATCAAAATGATCTTATCTACAAAACTGAGCGCGAAAAATTTGATGCCGTCATTGGTGAGATCAAGCGGCTAAATTCCAAAGGCCAGCCCGTGCTCGTGGGCACGGCGTCGATCGAAAAGAGCGAGAAGTTGCATGAGCTTTTGGTCAAAGAAAACATCGCACACTCCGTGCTAAACGCCAAAAATCACGAGCGCGAGGCACAGATCATCAAAGACGCTGGCGTAAAGGGCGCAGTTACGATCGCTACGAATATGGCGGGACGCGGCGTGGATATCCGCATAGACGATGAAGTGCGCGCTTTGGGCGGGCTATATATTTTAGGTACCGAGCGCCACGAAAGTCGCCGCATCGATAATCAGCTCCGCGGACGAAGCGGACGTCAGGGTGATCCGGGCGAGAGTAGATTTTTCTTAAGCTTGGAAGATAATCTGCTTAGAATTTTTGGCAGCGACAAGATTAAAAATATCATGGATCGCTTGGGTTTGAAAGACGGCGAACATATCGAGTCACGCATGGTTTCGCGCGCAGTAGAGAACGCGCAGAAAAAGGTCGAGAGCTTGCATTTTGAAGCGCGTAAAAATATCTTAGAATACGACGACGTCGCAAACGAGCAACGCAAGACGATCTATAAATATCGCAATGAGCTTTTGGACCCCGACTACGATCTGAAAGATAAAATCATCCAAAACCGCGAAGAGTACATCTCTAGCGTGCTTGAAGAGCTTGAAATTTTCGACGGCGCAAATATCAAAGAGGTCGATAAATTTCCGATCGTCGCTAAAATCGCTCAAGAAACGGGCGAGGTGCTCGAAAATAGCGAGCTTGAGAAGGTCGATGATTTCAAAGAGCTGAAAGAAAAGATCATCGGCGCGCTTGCCGTTTCGTATGAAAACAAGATGGCGCCGATCGATCCGCAGCAGCGCAAAAGTATCGAAAAGATGCTTTATTTACAGATCGTCGATCGCGACTGGCGGGAGCATCTGTATCAGATGGATATCCTAAAGGCGGGTATCGGACTTCGCGGCTACAACCACAAAGACCCGCTTACGGAGTATAAAAAGGAGAGCTACAACCTTTTTATGGAGCTTGTAATGCGCCTCAAATCCGACAGCATCCGCTTGCTGCATTCGATCCAGTTCAAATCACAGGAGGAGATCGAAGCCGAGCAGCGCGCGATGCAGGAGCGCATGGAGAGCTCAAACGCCAAAGAGCTTGCCGCCGCAAGCACGAATGAGGCGCAGCTAAAGGCCTCCGATGAGTTCGGCGACAAAAAGCCTAAGCGAAACGATCCTTGCCCTTGCGGCAGCGGCAAAAAATACAAAGACTGCCACGGCAAGGGCGGTCCGAAAAAAGGCGGCTTTGCGAGGTAGGCGCGGCAATCGGTCGTAAGTATCGTGCGATCAGTGATCTCGATTGCGAGTATTACGCGACCGGCGCTTTTTGATCTTGCTTTTGTATTTAGCGGATCGGTCGAGGGCGAGAGCGTCATAAAATTTTAAAGGGGCTCGATCGCTAGGCGGCGTGGATAGAAATTTTAAAAGAGCTTGATTGTGAGGCCGCGCGGACGGTGAGCAAAGCTGCGCGATGGGGAGGAACTTTGGTTTTGAAATTTTAAAATTTCAAAGCGCACTTGGTGCCTTTGACTACTTGTTTTCGCAGCGCCGTTACGGTGCGCCGTGCGGCAAAACGCGAACGGCGCACGGTGCTTAAATTTAGTGCGCGGCTAAGATACAGCATTCATTTAAAATTTTAAATTTATGCGATACGGGCGAGCTTGTAAGCAAAGCTCACCTTTAAATTTTAAGAATTTCAAAATTCTAAAAAGTTTTAAATTTCTAAAATTTTAAAATTTTGAGGCATTTGAAATTTTAAAATTTAGAATTTAGGTTTAAAATTTTAAAGTTTTGGTAAAAAGGTCTGTTTGATTTGCCGTATCCGATATCTCTTGGGGGCGAATTTCATTTCGTATAAGTAGATTTCGGCGCGATTTTAAATTTTAAAGCAGGCTGGAGTTTCTATATTTGACGCCGCAAAACCCGTTTTTGGAATTTTAAAATTCCGAAATACCTAAAATTTCACATATAATTTAGTGCTAAATTTTATGTGAAATTTTACAAGGATGGCTTTTTGGTAAAGTATTTATTATTCAAATATCTCAGATTCGACCGCTCTCAGCCTTTCATTACGCTTTCGGCGCTACTTGCGTTCTTGGGCGTCGGCGTGGGGCTTACGGTGCTCATCGTCGCAATGGCGATAATGAACGGCTTTGATAAAGAATTTGAGCGCAAGCTCTTTACGATGAACTACCCGATCACGATCCACAGCCATTTTCGCGGCGGTATTTCAAAAGACGACGTGGAGGGGCTGCGGGCGGACTTCCCCGATCTGATCTTTAGCCCCTACATCAGCTCGCAAGTCATCGCCAAGGGTGGCGACAGGCTCGAGGGCGGGCTGATTTTCGGCGTAAATTTAAACGATGAAAAGCGCATCAACTCCGTCGTCGCAGCAGGCGCCAAAGACGCCAATCTAACGGACTACGGCATCATGATAGGGCGCGGGATCAAAGACGAGTTTATGCTAGATGAGGGCAGTAAGATCACGATGATCTTTACGAAGAGCGATCCGGGCGGCTTTGCGCTGATCCCTAAGATGAAGCGCTTTGATGTGCGCGCGGATTTCAGCTCCGGGCTGATCGCCTACGACAAGGCGTATTCCTACGCAGACGCAAGCGATCTAGCCAAAATTTTGGGCTACGACGAGGGGACATTCGACGGCGTGCATGTTTTTTCAAACGATCCGTTTAAAGACCTGGAGCGCATTAAAAAAAGCCTCCCCGGCGGTGCTAGCGCCGTGGGCTGGTGGCAGCAAAACGGCAATTTTTTCAGCGCCCTTGCGCTTGAAAAGCGCGCGCTTTTCATCGTGCTGATGCTAATAATCCTGGTCGCGAGCCTAAATATCGTAAGTTCGCTTCTGATGACCGTGATGAACCGCCGCCAAGAGATCGCGCTTTTACTTAGCCTGGGAGCCAGCAAAAAGGAGGTTAAAAGGACCTTTTTCGCGCTCGGAGCTACGATCGGCGGCGGCGGCATCATATTCGGGCTTATTTTGGGCCTATTCGGCGTGTGGCTGCTCGGAAGCTTCGACATCGTAAATCTGCCGGCCGACGTTTACGGAAGCTCGAAGCTGCCGATGGAGCTTTCGCTAGGCGATTTGGCGATGATTTTAATCGGCGCGGTGCTTATCGTGGCGCTTTCGTCATGGTATCCTGCCAAAAAAGCCACACAGATCGACGTTCTGCAAACACTGCGCAACGAGTAAGCGGCTTAGAAATCGCAGTTAAAATTTTATAAAATTTTAAAGAAATGAGCAAAATGAAAAATTTTATTTTATGTGTCGCTGCAGCAATGATACTAGCGGGCTGCCAAGCGCACAAACAAGAGCCTATGATGCAACCCACTCAAGGCTGCTCTATCGGTGGTTGTATGGATGCCGTAAGAAAGGCTCAACAGCGCCAAGGAATTCACCCTGTTATGAAATCTCAGCTCCGATAAGCTCCGTAAATTCATAGCTCAATCGACGGAATTTTGCTTAGCTTAAATTCCGCCGGTTTTAAATTTTGCTATCTTAAAATTCTATTTAACGTAAGATGTCATTAGTCTAAAGCTGCGGAATTTCATTTAAAAATCGCTTTAAAATTCCCGTAAAATCCGCGAAATAAATCTAAATTTTATAAATTTTAGGGTAACATTCCCTATTTCTCAAAAAGGCTTTAAATGACTTTAATCGACGGCAAAAGCATAAGCGCGAAGGTAAAAGAGGAGATCAAATCGGTCGCTTCAAACCTTGCCGCAAAGGGCGTAGAGCCCGCGCTGGCGGTGATTTTGGTAGGCGAGGACGCGGCTAGTAAGACCTATGTCGCGAGCAAGGAAAAAGCCTGCGCCGCCTGTGGGATCCGATCCGTAGCGCACCGCTTGAGCTCCGACGTGAGCGAGGCGGCGCTTTTAGAACTGATAGAAAATTTAAACGAAGACGAAAGCATTGACGGCATCTTGGTGCAGCTACCGCTTCCAAAGCACATTGATACGAATAAAATTTTAGAAAAAATAAGCCCGCAAAAGGACGTGGACGGATTTAGTGCGATAAACGTAGGCAAGCTTACTAGCGGGCTTTCGGACGGTTTTGTGCCTTGTACTCCGCTTGGCGTGATGCGCCTGCTTGAGGAATACAGCGTGCAGATCTCGGGCAAAAATGTCGTCGTGCTAGGTCGCAGCAATATCGTCGGAAAGCCGATGGCGAGCTTGCTGTTAAATGCCGACGCCACCGTCACTATCGCTCATAGCAAGACGAAAGATTTAAAGCAGCTTTGCGCAGACGCCGACATTTTGGTTGCCGCGGTCGGCAAGGCGCATTTTGTGGACGCCGATATGATAAAACAAGGCGCGGTGGTGATCGATGTGGGGATTAATCGCGGCGGCGACGGCAAGCTAAAGGGTGACGTCGATTTTGATGCGGTAGCGCCAAAATGCTCGTTCATCACGCCCGTGCCCGGAGGCGTGGGGCCGATGACGATTGCGATGCTTTTGAGCAATACGATAAAATCGGCGAAAAATCGCTTAAGACAAAGAGCCTAAATGAAAATACTAAGCAAAATTTATCACTTTTTATCAAGTTGGACGGGGACGGTCATCGTCGTTTTATTCGTCATTCTTTTTGTGGCGCAAGCCTTCGTGATCCCTAGTGGATCGATGCGCACTACGCTTTTGGAGGGTGATTTTTTATTCGTTAAAAAATTTAGCTACGGCATCCCGACCCCGCATATTCCATTTGTAGAGTGGCAGGTAGCTCCTGATAGCGACGGAGATGGGCATATCATCCGCGGCGAGGGTCCGAAGCGTGGCGACATCGTGGTTTTTCGCTATCCGCTTAATGAAAAAATGCACTTTGTAAAGCGAAATTTTGCGGTCGGCGGCGACGAGGTGATTTTCGATCTGAATAATTTCTATCTCCGTCCGCATGAAGGCGACGAGTTTATCGACGCAAACTACGATGCTGGCGACATCGTGATCTTAGGCGGCGAAAAATATGTCAAGGAACCCTATAAATTTAAAGGTATCCACTACGATCCTAATAATCGAAACTCGATGCTGGCAAACGTCAAAGCTGCGCTTGATGGGGGTAAATTTGCTATGAAGCCCGTCAGTCTAAGCGAGATCGGGCAAAATTTCGAAAGCATGGGGCAGAGTTTCAATGCCTTTTACATTAAAGTGCCGCAGGATGAGTATTTTATGATAGGAGATAATCGCAATAACTCTGCCGATAGCCGCTTCTGGGGTCCGGTACCTTATCGTCTGATCGTCGGTAAGCCGTGGTTTACATACTTTAGTATCGATGCCGATCGCAAGATCCGCTGGGAGCGAATCGGGCGTTTTGTCGATACCTTGCAAAACGATGAGAGCCTAATCTATGAGCAAAAATAAGGAGCGGCAATGCAAATAAATAAAATTTTCATAGCGAGCGATCATGCGGGCTTTCGTGCCAAAGAACAAGCTAAAAAAGCGCTCGCCACTTTAGGTTACGAAGCGGTCGACCTTGGCACTCATAGTGCCGAAGCGAGCGTGGACTATCCCGATTTTGCGGACACGTTGGCGGATAAAATTTTAGCCGAATGTGAAGCCTGCGCGCGAAGTGAAAATTTTAAAGAAAACGACGGCATAAATTCCGCTGCAGCCGCGGAAAATTCCGAAGCGCGCGGTAACGAAAATTTTGTCGCAAGTATAAACGGCTGCGGAAATTTTAACGACGCCGTGCAATGTAGCGGGAAAAATGAAAATTTTAACGCTGCCAAAAACACTAGTCGTCAAAATTTTAACGCTAGCGAAAGCATGACTATCAGCGTAAACGCAGCCGTAAGCTCGAATGTGAGCAAAGATAAAATTTTAAATTCCACCGACTATGGCATTTACGGCGTTTTGATCTGCGGTACGGGCATCGGCATCAGCATCGCCGCAAACCGCCGCGCTCACGTGCGCTGCGCGCTGTGCCACGACGCGACGAGCGCTAGACTAGCTAGAGAGCACAACGACGCCAACGTCCTAGCCTTCGGCGAGCGATTGATGGGCGCGCTAGAGATCGAGGATATGATCAAGGTATTTTTCGGTACCGATTTTGCGGGCGGTAGGCACATTAAGCGCGTCGCAAAGCTAGGCACTTGTGGGAGTGCGAATTGCACACATGGATTTGACGAGGAAAATTCCATTCAGAATTTCGCTCGAAATTTTACGGAACAAAGCTGTGGCGCTAATTTAAATGGGCGGAATTCCAAATCAAGCTTCGCCGGCAAAAGCCCTTCTAGCAAAAATCCCATTGGCACGGATTCCGCGTCAAATTTTGCGCGGAGCTTTAACGATAAAAATTCCTTTTTTACCAGTAAGAATCCTTTGATAGGCTTTTGCGGTGCACGACATATAGATTTAAATTCTACGCACGCAAAGATAATCTTTGATGGGAAAAATCCATTGGGTAAAAATTCCACTAGTGCAAATTCTACGTTAAATTTTACGCGCGAGAGTGTTTGCGAGAAAAATTTCGCTCAAAAAGCTAGCCACAAATATTTTGTCGGTTTGAACCCCACAATTATAAATTTCAATGTTACAAATTCCTTCTTTATGAACGTTAAGCTAAAAAACGCAAATTGCGCTAGTACGGGTTTAACAGATGAGAATTCTGCTATTACGAGCATAAATTTAAAGGGAGCAAATCTTTCTAGTGCGTATTTTAGGAGCATAAATTCTGCCTATTTTAGCATAACCTCCGCTACTATGCGCTTTGCAAATCCAAATGAAGGAGGCAAGCAATGAGCGTAGCATTAGGCGTTTTAGCGCTATTTTTTGCAGCACTACTTATTCTATCGATCCGAAAAAATTCTAAAATTTATGCTTTGCTCCGCAAGAGCGAAGAAAGAATTTCAAAGCTTAAAAGCGATAACGAAAAGCTCAAAACTGCCCTTCGCTTCGGCATTGAGGCCCTGCAAAATGAGGAGAGCGAAAACTGCAGCTTAAAAATCCAAAACGCAAGATTGAAAAGAGGTAAGCTATGAAAAGTCTAAGCAACGAGCAAAAAAGCTATTTATTTCGCTCGATCCGCACCGTGCGCGACTTCCCAAAGCCCGGTATTTTGTTTTACGATATCACGACGCTCGTAGGCGATCGCGAGGCGTTTAATTTCCTGCTTGATCATCTAGCCGAGCGCTACGCCGATTACGGACTTGATTACATAGTAGGCATAGAAAGTCGCGGATTTATTTTTGCAGCGGCACTTGCTGCGAGGTTGAGGGTTGCTTTTGTGCCAATTAGAAAGCCAAAGAAGCTTCCTTATATCACGATTTCGCAAAAATACAGCCTTGAATACGGCTTTGATCAGGTCGAGATGCACGTGGATGCATTCTCTGGCGTGCAAGATGCCAAGGTGCTGTTAATTGATGATCTAATAGCCACCGGAGGCACCGCGCGCGCGGCTTTGGATCTCATTGCGCAGACGCAGGCTAAGTGCGTCGAGGCGTGCTTTTTGCTAAATTTGCGCGAGTTAAACGATCTAGGCGAGTTTTCGCGTCGCACAAACGTTTATTGCGTTTTAGAGGCGTGATTTTGGAAGAGCTACTTAAAAATTTACTGCAACAATACCACCAATACGCCTATATCGTGCTTTTCGTTTGGTGTATTTTAGAAGGCGAAATCGCACTGATTTTGGGCGGTATCATGGCGCACGAGGGGCACATAAATTTGCCGCTAGGTATCTTTGTCGCGGGCCTTGGGGCATTTTGCGGCGATCAGTTTTATTTTTATATCGGTCGCTACAATAAAAAATATATCAGTAAAAAGCTCGCGGCACAGCGCCGAAAATTTGCTATCGCGCACCTGCTTTTGCAACGCTACGGCTGGCCGATAATTTTAATGCAGCGCTATATGTATGGCTTTCGCGTCATCATCCCGATGAGTATCGGTATCACTCGCTACAGCGCAAAGAAATTTGCGATTATCAATCTTTTTAGTGCTTGGTGCTGGTCTGGTGCGACGATGGTTTTGGCGTGGTATTTCGGCGAGGAGATCTGGAGCGGGCTGCGGCTAATCGAGCAACACTGGTATTTTGCGATACCTATCATAGGCGGAATTTTATATCTATTTTTTAGGCTATTTAAACGTATGGAAAATCACTTTATGAACTCACGAAAGGAACGAGATGAAAGTAAAACTGCTAGATCGTAAAATTAACGAGATAGAGGCGGATTTTGAAGTTATTTTAGTTGTGGATAAAAATTTAAATCACGAATTTATTAAAGACACGGATAAGTTTGCGCTTTTTAATTACAAAGGCGAGGGCAATCTACTCCTTGCCGAGAGCGGACGGCTGTACGTCGGCGTTAAGGAGCTTAGCTTCGATAGGTTGCGAGCGGCGCTTGCGAGCGCATACAATGCGCTCAAGGGCTATGCGATCAAAAATTTTAAAATCGCCTTTTACAAATGCGGATGCGACCGCAGAAGTACAATGGCGATGGTCGAGGGCGTGCTTTTGGGCGGCTATGAGTTTAATAAATACAAAAGCGAGAAGAAAAGCTCCAGCTTGAATGAAATTTTAATCTCTACGCAGGAGTACGGCGGCAGTAGCCCCGACGTGCAAAAGATGAACTACGGCGTGCAGCAGGGCACCGTGATGGCAAACGCCGCAAATTTTACGCGCGATGGCGTCAATGAGATTCCTGAAATTTACACACCCGAAAAGATGGCGAGCGAGGCTGAAATTCTAGCCTCAAACTACGACGACGTGAGCGTTAAAATTTACGACGAGGACTTTTTGCGAGAGCAGAATATGAATGCGTTTTTGGCGGTTAATCGCTCCAGTGCTCATCCGCCGCGCCTCATCCATCTGATCTATAAGCCGCAGCGCTGCCTAAAGCGCGTCGTTTTCGTGGGCAAAGGGCTTACTTACGACAGCGGCGGGCTAAGTTTGAAGCCTGCCGATTATATGCTTACGATGAAAAGCGACAAAAGCGGCGCGCTTGCCGCGATGGGCATCATCAAGGGCGCTGCCGAGCTAGAGCTGCCGTTTGAGATACATGCGGTCATCGGCGCTACCGAAAATATGATCGGCGGCGATTCGTATAAGCCCGACGACGTGCTGCTTAGTCGCAGCGGCGTAAGCATAGAGGTGCGAAACACCGACGCAGAGGGGCGGCTCGTGCTTGCCGACTGCCTAAGCTACGCGCAGGATCTTGAGCCAGGTCTGCTAATCGATATGGCGACGCTTACCGGCGCTTGCGTCGTGGGGCTAGGCGAATACACTAGCGGTATCATGGGAAACAGCGAGGAGCTAAAGCGTAAATTTAAAGATCTTAGCGATTGTAGCGGCGAGCTATTTAGTATTTTGGAATTTAACGATTATCTGCGCGAGCTAATCAAAAGCAGTATCGCAGACATCTCCAACTGCTCCTCCAGCAGGTACGGCGGCGCGATAACCGCGGGGCTGTTTTTGGATAAATTTATAAAGGACGAGTATAAAGACAAGTGGCTGCACCTCGACATCGCGGGGCCTGCGTATCTGGAAAAGGCGTGGGGCTATTACGCGGCAGGCGCGACTGGCGCGGGCGTGAGAGCTAGCCTATATTTCTTGCAGGCTCTAGCCAAAGAGCTGAAGGACGCGTAGATGGGGCTTTCAGTAGGGATCGTAGGGCTTCCGAACGTCGGTAAATCCACTACTTTTAATGCACTTAGCGGCGCACAAAACGCGCAGGCGCAGAACTATCCGTTCTGCACGATTGAGCCTAATAAAGCGGTCGTGCCCGTGCCCGATGCCAGGCTCGGCAAGCTAGCGCAGATTGTTAAGCCCGGTCGCATCGTGCATTCGACTATCGAGTTTGTAGATATCGCAGGCCTCGTGCGCGGAGCTAGCAAGGGCGAGGGGCTGGGGAATAAATTTCTTTCAAATATCCGCGAGTGCGAGATCATCCTTCATATCGTGCGCTGCTTCGAAAGCGGCGACATAACCCACGTCGAAGGCTGCGTCGATCCTATCCGCGACATCGAGATCATCGAAACCGAGCTTATTTTAGCGGACATCGAGCAGCTTAGCCGCAAGATCGAGCGTCTCGGCAAGGAAGCCAAAGCAAATCAAAAGGGCGCTAAAGAGGCGCTAGCCGTAGCAAACGAGCTTTTGGCGCATCTAAACGACGGCAAGCCCGCTTCAAATTTCGCGCTCAAAGAGGACGAAAGCTACATCGCTTTAAATCGCGAGCTGCGCCTGCTTAGTGCCAAAGATGTAATCTACGGCGCAAATGTGGACGAAGACGGCATCGCGCAAGATAACGAATATGTCGCGCGCGTAAAGGAATACGCAAACGCCCGCGGCGCGGAGGTGATCAAGCTCTGCGCCAAGATCGAAGAGGAGCTCATAGGCTTGAGCGATGAGGAGACGCACGAGATGCTGCAAAGCCTGGGCGCGCAGCAAAGCGGGCTGGAGCTCATCATCAAGCGATCCTTCGCAAAGCTCAGCCTCATCAGCTACTTCACCGCGGGCGAGATGGAGGTGCGCGCGTGGACGATCACGAAGGGCTGGAAGGCTCCAAAGGCCGCGAGCGTGATCCACAACGACTTTGAGCGCGGATTTATCAGAGTAGAGGTGATCGGATTTGATGATTTCATCGCGTGCGGCGGCGAGAGTAGGGCGAAAGAAGCGGGCAAGATGCGCCTTGAGGGTAAGGACTACGTCGTACAAGACGGCGACGTGATGCATTTTAGATTTAACGTTTAGAATTCATTTTTAGGTACGTTGAAATTCGGTCTGCGCTAGCTTTAAAATTTTGTAAATTTTAGCTCAAACGCGAGCTAAATAAATTTTGATTTTTTGCAAGCAGCGGCTTTCGGCTGAAATTTGTATCGCTAGAACAAAACGAGACTTGTGCGTTAAAGCCTCGTTAAAATTTCGAGGTCAAATTTAATCGGCTTTGCTCGCGTTAAAATTTTACGCAAGCAAAGTTGCACTGCGCTGGATTTGCGCTTAAATTCGCCTAGCAAATACGTCTAAGAAATACTTCCAAAATTGCATTAAAATTATACACGGCAAAAACTGCGCGTAAATTTAAAGGGCAAAATTTTACTAAGATCTCAAAGCTGTATCTGTGCGCGATAGTATTTGAGTTTTGCGTTTAAATTTGCGGCTTGTAATTTGACATTCGGCGATTTTTAAATTTTATGATCTTAAATTTAAACATGTTTGTTTAATATGCGGTGCGAACCGCGCTCGTAAAGCTAACCGTATTAAATTTACCGCCGATAAGCGCGGCGGAATTTAGCGAAAATTTCAAAATCAAGCTCGCGATTAGTCCATCTTGCCGCATGAAATTAGGAGTCGCGGAATTTTGTCGCGTAGAATTCCGTCGCGCCGCAGAGCCTTGCGGGAAAGATGAGTGGGTTTTTCCAGCGCCGAGCAAACAAGCGCCTAGTAAGCGGCGCTAAATTTAACTTAATTTTGGAGGATTATGCGAAATAAGCAGCCCTGTATCGAAGGCAGGATAGAAAACTTGCACGTCCGCGTCCTTAGGCAGGAGATCGAGACGCTCGTGCTTTTTGAGATAGGCGGCGTTCGCTTTCGTATGCGTTGCAGGTTGTTCTTGTTTAAGCAGGGCGATTTAGTGCGCGTAAAATACTGCAAACAAGGATATTTAGGCAGCCTCGTCGCCTTGGAAGTCGAGCGCCGCAGAACGCCTTTGAAATATGCTTGCGATTTTGCGTTGAGCTCGCTGGATGCCGCGAAGCGCGCACTATCTTTAGCTTGGAATATTTTGATTACGTTCGGTCTGATCTTTTTCGCCACGGCGGTATTTTACGCGATCTATTTTGCGTTCGCAAAAGACGCATTCCCAAACCTAGGCGATTTTTTCTACACTTGCGCGTCGCTTGCGTTTGTTGCGATGATAATTCTGGCATACGTTTATGCGATCGTCCGCGCTATTGAAAGGCGCGCACCTCGTTTGACACGGATATTTTTGACGTGCACCTACTTTGCTATATTCCTTATGCTTTTTACTGCCGTTTTTATCATCGCGCTTACGGTATTGCTTTATATTTGCGATATTTTGGGCTTTGGGGATTATTTCTTTTCTTCTTTAGCGCTCGCATTCATGTGTTCGTATCTGGTTTGCTCTACCTACATGCAAAAACTCTCATCGTGGCGCAAGCGTCGTAAGAAATAGCGCTACCCCGCCGCATAAATGTACAGCGTAGAATTTCATAATTACGTAGCCTCAAATTTTGCATAGCAGAATTCTGCACTGCGCTATAAATTTTATGCGCCGCGAAATTTTGAAATTTCGTTTCGCACAAATACGGCAAGCTACAAAATTCCGCCACGCAAATAAACCATACCGCCACGTTACTGGCATTGATAATCTATTCGTTTATTCAGCCAAATTAATCCATACCGCCGTAAATTTTATGTTTTAAAATTTCGCGCCGAATCTTTCGCGGCTAAAAAATACCTCGCAGAGCCGCTGTGCCCTCTACATGTCTGTACGGCAAGAAATAATGCACAAAGCTTGTGCAAGCGCCGCTATACACGCATATTTCGGCGCTCAGTCTATGTCTAACATGCGTAGAATCAAGACCCGGTATCTCTAATATGCCGCTTTTGTAACCGCTGTAGCCCGGCTCTAGTGGCACCTCTAGCTCATTCTTTTCAAACACGACGCGCCCGCTTTGCACCTGCTCGAGTTTGATATTTTTCAGCACGATTCCAGGCGCGCTCACGTGGTCAAATTTTATACTTAGTTCATACGGGGCGCCGGTGGAATTATCGTCCGAGAAGTCGGGCTTCGGCTCGCGATCATCGCGCCATAATCGTCCGCCGATAGCGGTAGCTCTTAAGCTAGCGCTGATGCTAAAATCCTTAAGATCCAGCGAAGCGCTGCTGAAATCACGGATTAGCGTCCAGGCTACGACGGTACGACCGAAAAATTTATCGGCGATCATATATGTGCCGAAAAGCGAGCTTATGACCACCCAAAACAGAAATATAAATTTAAAAACCTTGCGTAAAACAAACTTTAACGTCTTCATCGCTATCCTTTTGATCTAAAACTTAAGCGGAATTCCGCCTGCAAATCCGTGGATTAAAATTCCGTGCAAGATTTCGCTTATGAAATTTCGCGCTTTTTGGTCTGCGGCGGAATTTTAAGACAGAATTCCGTGGCGAAATTTTGCTGCGAAATTATAAAACAAATTCCGCTCATGAAATTTTGCCTAGAACCATGCCTGTAAAATTCTATTACGAAATTTGGAGCTGAAATTTTATGGGCGGAATTTCATAGTTAAAATTTCACGGCAGAGCTTAGAAATCAACTACCGCGGCAGAATTCCGCGTCTTAAAATTTAAGAAAGTATAAAATTTCTTATCTGATCGCAGATCGCTTCTTCGGATTGTGCGGCGTCGATTTTTAGGGTCTGAACTCCGCACGCCGTGCACGCCTGCGCCATAAGATCTTGCACGCGCATTAGGTATTTTAGACCGCGAGCTTCGATTATATCACTGCTAGCGCGCGTTTTGAGCCGTTTCTTGACGAGCTGCTCGTCCGCCAAGAACAGCACGATTTTATCTGCAAATTTGCCCCCGAGCGCAAATTTATTAAGCGCGATGAGCTCGCTAAGATCCGCGTTTTCGTCGTTTGCCAGCGCATAGGCAAGCCCCGAGATGAAGCCGCGATCGCTTAGCACGAGCCTGTCCGCGCCGCCCTTTATCACGCGCTCGTAGTGCTCGGCGCGGTCTGCGAGGAACAAAAGCAGCTCGGCGCGCTTTGAAATTTCGCCGCAGGCTTCGCGCAGATTTACGCTGCCGCGCGGCCACTTAAAATCCTCGCCCAAAACGAGGCTTCGCACCGCCTCGCCGAGCTTCGTGCCGCCCGGCTCCTTGGTCACGATCGCCTGCGGAAAAGCCGCCGCCAGCCGTGCTATCTGCGTGCTTTTGCCCACGCCGTCGATACCTTCGAATATTACATACATTTTTCGCCTTTAAATTTGTGCGCTATTTTACAAATTTATAGCTAAATAGCGGCTTTTTTAAATAGCCGGACGCTAAATTTCGCCTCCAAATCGGGCTTTTGCGCGAGCTTGTGCGAGCTGCTTTTGATCTTTCGGCGTAAAATTTTATCGGGCGCTTTGTTGCCCAGCTTTTGCTATTTGTGGTGCGGCTCGCGGTAAAATTTAGCGCTCGAATGGATGTGTCGCATAAACAGCGAGCGAGTAAATTTGCGCTTACGGAGCGCATACCAAGCGGAGCGGAGTAGGGCGTCAGCCGATAAAGGCGGCGCGCCGTGCGGATAGAATGGCACATCGGGCGAGGTAGGGCGCCATTATATACATGGTAGGATATGTGCTTTGCGAAGCGGATGGCGTTAGATGGAATGGGCGGCACTTCGGGCGGAGCAGGGCGGCGGCACCATTCGGAGTAGGGTGTGTTACTGGGCGGCGCGGGCGGGCGAGTGCTGCGCGCGATGATAAAACCGCGACGATGAAATTTTAAATTTTGCCCTATACGTTTATCGGCTCGGGATTTATCGCTATGAAATTTTTCTGCAGATCGCCAAGATCGCAATCGGTAGCCGTGATCGTAAAATCCTCCGTCATATCGAGCGCAAATTCGCCAAGATCTGCTTTAAGCTGCTTCACGCACTCCCAAATAAGCTTTTTAGCCTGCGCATATTTATCGTTTAGTTGCGTTTCCTGATTGAAAAGATCGAAAATTTTCGCCGTTTCGTAGTCTACTTCGACCTCGGCTCGAAACTCGTAATCAGGAACGAGCCAAAGAAGCCAGCCATCTTTTCGCGCAAGCCACTGCGCGCGCTGTTCTTGCGAACCGAATCCGATGATCGGCGGTAAACTCCTATTGTCGCAAGCTAAATTTATGCAGTAGAGTTTACGGGCGGGCGCGTGCTTTTTGATCGTCTCTTTAATCGCGGGCAGCAGCCTTTGAGCGGCGAGCTCATAGAGCTTTTTGTAGCTCATATCCTTATCGGGCTTTTGATAGCGCACATAGCCATTTTCGGTTATTAAGCTTAGCTCGCCCATTGCGTCAAATTCATAGTTTGTTACGTCATTTCTTCTGCCTGCGCGAGGGTGCTCTACATACTCCCGTCTTTGTGCGAGCTTGCCGCCTTCGTAAGTAAAATTTTCTATCCCATAGGCGTTGTTGTCAAAGGCCGAGTAGATGGACTTTAGCACGCCATCCTCATAGACAAATCTTTTTATATTGAAGCATCTTGAGCATTTTTTATTGTAGCAACCGAAATGATATTTTAAAACTTCGTCCCGCCCCCAAAAATAAAGGCTTTCAAAGAAACTTTTTTTGTCGTCATGTTGTCTCTCAAAAACGACGCGATCTTGCGCGTCAAAGCCGTATTCGCGGGCGTTTACGATCTTTTTTGGTTTGGCTTTTAAAATTTTGCCCTTAAAGAAGCGGTTATATTCGAAATAAAACGGCTCTAAATTGATATAGCTACCAGACGCCCAGCGCCTACTTACGACCTGCGCTTCGGCTATTTTATTTAAGGCTTTGTATTCATCTCTCACGCTTTTTAAAAACGTTCGCAATTTTTCTATCTCATCCATTGCTTCGTTCATTTTATCTCCCATGCAGCTTCAAATTTTAAATTTAGCCGCGCCTGCGGGCTAAATTTCAGTCGCTTGCAAGCTCATTTTTTCAAAAATTTTAAAATTTCGCTCGGCACGAGGTGCGAAACGTCGCCACCGTGGCTCAAAACGGAGCGGACGATCGAGCTTGAGATGAAGGCGTTTTTGAGCGTCGGCATCAAATACACGCTCTCAAATTCCTCCCATAACGAGGCGTTTGCGTAGCCGATCTGCAGCTCGTACTCAAAGTCGCTAACCGCGCGGAGTCCGCGGATCACGAAGCGCACGCCGCAAGATTTAGCAAAATCCACGAGTAGATTATCAAAGCTTTGCACGCTCACGCCACGAAGCCCGCGTGTCGCGGCTCGCGCCATCTCTAGTCTGGATTTTAGGCTGAAGTAGGGCTTTTTGCTCTCGTTTAGCGCGACTGCGACGATGACTTCATCAAAAAGCCCTAGCGCGCGCTTGATTACGTCCAGATGGCCGTTCGTAATAGGATCGAAAGTGCCCGGATAGATACATTTTCTTGAGTTTTGCATTATTGCCACCTTTTAAATAGCTCGTTTTGCACGCCCAGAGCGTCGCACCACTTGCCGATTATGAAATTTTTTAAATTTTGCACGCCGCAGTAGCCTGCGATCACGGGCGGAGCGATGATGACGCCGAGCGCGGCTAGCTCGCTCATCTGGCGCAGGCTGATCGCAGAAAATGGCATCTCACGCACGCCAAGAACCAGCCGCTTGTGCTCTTTTAACGCGACTGCAGCGGCGCGGGTGCTTAAGCTGTCGCAAAGCCCGCCGTAAATTTTAGCCAAAGAGCCGATAGAGCAGGGCGCAAAGATCACTGCATCAATCCCAAAGGAGCCTGAAGCAGGCGGCGCGGCCAGATCGGTATCGAGATGAAATTTTACGCTTCTAAATTCCGCGGATTTTAAAGCCTCGTCCGCGTCTATGTCGCTTTCGGCGCGCAGGACGCGGCGCGCGCCCTGAGTAAGTACGGCGTGGATTTCATGCGGCGAGCTGGCAAGAAATTTAAGCAGATCAAGCCCGATCTCGCAAAAACTGGCGCCGCTTACGCAAACTAAAATTTTCATTTCAAAGCTTTCATATCGAAATTTTGTGCTTCAAAAGCGAGCGAAACGGAAGGAATTTTAAAATTTGAAGTTAAGATGGAGCGGGAAACGAGAGTCGAACTCGCGACATCAACCATGGCAAGGTTGCGCTCTACCACTGAGCTATTCCCGCATGCGGTAAAAATAAAGCGCGATTGTAGCCTATAAATTTTCATTTGTCAATAATTTCTCGCTTAAATTTCATAAATTTTTACGATTTCTCCAGCGCGAACTTTGTCGCATTCGGGATCAGCCAAGAAAAAATGCGATGCCGCAGCCAGCGGTCTGATGCGCCCAGAAGGCGACGGCATAGGCGTAAAAACTCCGCCTTCATATGCGCCTACAGTTAAATTTACTCTGCCGCTTTTTAGCTTCAGATCGCTTGCGAGCTTGGCATAGATCGCCGCTTCTGCGCTAAAAGCCTCACTTGCGCCGCTAAGCTTAAATAAGATCGGCAGTATGACTGCGCGTGTAAGCACGAAAGCAGCCATTGGATTGCCCGCCATTGCAAAGACGAATTTGCCGCCTTTTGCGAAGCACTTGCTGGGGCGACCGGGCTTGATATCAATGTGATCGAAAACCTGCAAAAATCCAAGTTCACTCATAGCGCTTTGCATAAAATCCGCCTCCCCAGCACTTGCTCCACCGCTGGTAATTAGCACGTCAAATTTACGCGTAGCAGTATCTAGCGCCTCGCATACCGCGCTAAAATCATCTTTTAAAATCCCTAAATACTCATTTTCAAAGCCGTATTTTTGCAGCAATGCAGCAATACCACTAGAGTTGGCGTTATAAATTTCGCGCTCGCTTGCGCTCTGCCACGGCTCTTTTAGCTCGTTTCCACTGGAAAATAGGGCGATTTTAGGACGCGCGTAAACGTCCACTTCGTAAATTCCTTGTGCAGCAAGAAGCATAATTTTAGCAGGATTTAAAATTTCGCCACGGCGCAATAAAAGCTCGCCCGCGCGCACCTCCTCGCCTTTTTTACGAAAGCCGTCGTGGGCATGAACGGAAGCAGGGATTTTTAGAGTTCCGCCTTGCGCGTCTACATCCTCTAGCCTCGCGACGGAGTCCGCGCCTGCAGGCATTGGCGCGCCGGTCATTATCTTTTGCGCTTGCGCAGCCTTTATTTCGTAGAATTTCTCGTCTCCTGCAAAGATCGTAGGCTCTACGATCTTTAGCTTTTTGTCTTTGAATTCCGCCGCATAGGCATAGCCGTCAAGCGCCGAATTATCGAAGCAGGGCAGGTTTTTAATCGCAGAAATATCGCTAGAAAGAATGCGGCCTAGAGCGCTGGGAAGAGACACCTTCTCGCTTTGCTTGCTTGATGTGATTCTAGCCGTAGCCAAATCTATAGCCTCATTTATTCCTATCATTTTAAGTCCTTTTTATCATTTTTACATTTTAAATTCGCGCAGTTAAGACCTCGCATAGTCTTAAATTCTATGTTTCGCCAAAGCTTGAAAAGCAAAATTTACCCAAATAAATGCGCAAAATTTCATGGGCTCAAACTTGTCTTATTTTAATGCGAGCGTTGCTTAAAATTTCAAAACATATCACTCGTAAAATTCCGCGAGCTTGCTCGCACAAGATTTTTATTCCGAAGTCTTCATTCCTCAAGCCTCTGTATATCGGCACCAAGCGCACCAAGCTTAGCTTCCAGCCTCTCATATCCGCGATCTAGGTGGTAAATTCTATGTATTTTGCTCTCGCCGCGCGCCGCAAGGGCGGCTAAAACGAGCGCCGAACTGGCGCGCAGATCGGTAGCCATAACATCCGCGCCGTTTAGCTTGCCGCCGCTAATCGTTGCGATGTGTCCGTTTAGGCGGATATCCGCGCCCATTCGTGAAAGTTCGCTTACGTGCATAAAGCGGTTTTCAAAAAGCCTCTCGTCGATGGTGCTGACGCCCGTGGCTACACACGCCAGTGCCATAAACTGCGCCTGCATATCGGTAGGAAAGCCCGGATATTCGCTCGTTATAATCTCTACTGGTTTGATCTTTGAAGCGGGCAAGATCGTTATCTCGTCGCCGCCGCTTGAAATTTCAAATTTAAAGCCCATATCTTCAAATTTTGCAAGCACCGCGCCAAGATGAGCCGCGCAAGAGTGCGTGATCGTGATACGAGAGCCCGTGATTGCGCCTGCGCACAGATAAGTGCCCGCCTCGATGCGATCAGGAATGATCGAAATTTCATCCAAGCTTAAAAGCTCGCCGCCGCTTCCTTTAATGAGAATCTCGTTCGTGCCGATGCCATCTATGTCGATGCCTGCGCTTTTTAATGCGTTGCAAACGGCGATTACTTCGGGCTCTTTTGCCGCATTTATGATATGCGTGGTGCCGCTTGCTAAAGCCGCTGCCATTACGATATTTTCGGTGCCGGTGACGGTAATTTTGTCAAAATTTATAGTCGCGCCCTTAAGCCCCTTTTTTGCGGTGCAAACGACATAGCCTTGCTCGATCTTAACCTCCGCGCCCATCTTTTCAAGCGCACTAAGGTGTAGATCGATCGGTCTTGCGCCGATCGCGCAGCCTCCAGGAAGGCTTACCTCGCAGTGTCTAAACCGCGCTAAAAGCGGCCCTAGCACCAAGATCGAAGCGCGCATTTTGCGCACTATATCGTAGATCGCTTTGGTCGAGTTTATCTCGCGCGGATCGATTTTGGCGGTGTTGGCGTCAAGAAACTCGCACTTTGCGCCTAAATTTGAAAGCAGCTGAATTAGCGTGTGGATATCGGAAACTGCGGGTAAATTTTTAATTACGACTTCGTTTTTTGAAAGGATAGATAGAGCTATGAGCGGCAATGCGGCGTTTTTTGCGCCACTTATTTTGACGCTACCGCTTAGTTTTTTGCCCCCGTTAATTCGTAGATAATGCATGATTTCTCCGTGTAAAATTTCGGCGATTATACAGAATTTAGCTTTAAAGTTACCATTTTGTTACCACTGAGCGCTAAAATTACGCCCAAATTTAATCGTTACATAATTTTATAAGGATTTTTATATGAAACAACTAATTATTTGCGCTTTGGGTGCGTTTTTACTGGTCGGTTGCTCCTCAAAAGCCCCGTCTGCCGGTAGCCAGCAAGCGTATGTCTTAAACGATCATGAAGAAGGAATAACTTCGGTGCCGGGAAGCGAGTTTAACCGCCCGCTAATCGCATCTGTGGACGATTACACCGGCACTCGCGCGGGAGGGGACTGCAGCGGATTTATCACCGTGCTAAATGATAAATACGATGATCTGTTTTTTAACTCAAAAGATCTGCCGAAATACTTCACCAACGGACGCAAATCCCAAGCAATATATAATTATTACAGCCGTAAAAATTTACTCAGCAATACGCCGCGAGTGGGGGATTTGGTGTTTTTTCAAAACACTTTGCGTTCTAACAAAGGCAAGGTCAATAACGAAATCAGTCATATTGGTATCGTGCGCGAGATCTATGCTGATGGTCGCGTGAAATTTGTCCACAATACTCGTGGTAGAAATCAAGCGGACTTCGTAAATTTAAATAAGAAAAACGTCCATGTAGCAGGGCAAAAGATGGAAAATAGCTATATCGTCCGCTGCGGCAAAGACCGCATAAGCTGCCTAGCATCGAACCGCTTCGCAGGATACGGACGGGTGAATAACTAGAATTTTTAAAATTCTTTCGCCGTATTTTTTGAAAAATTTCTTATAACTTTTGGAATTTATTAGATTTTATGAAATTTCGTTAGACCTTTAAAAAATTCGCGGCGGTTTGATTTATGCTCTAAAATTTCAAGTAAAATTTTGCAGATAATTTAGCTTGGAATTCTAGCTATGACTTGCTTTATAGAATTTATTAAATTCCTAAAATTCTAATCAAATTTTAAAATTTTTATGGCTTTTAAACTCCTGCAGCAAAAACTTATGAATAAAAACTCACTTTGATGCTGTTATGGCAAATCAAATTAGCATTTTTAACGCGTAATTATATATACAAGCATTTAATAAAATATTACTCTAAAAATTTATTTTGAAATTAATTTGAACTCAAATTTTTGTTATTCTTAGTAAAATTATACTTATAATTTTATATAAAATTCTGCAAAATAGCTTCATATAACTGCAATTTTATCGTTTTTAAATTTACAGTGTGTTTGCTTTTTAATTTACGTCGGATAAACTCTATGAATTCCGTAAAGTTTTAAAAAAGATTTACGATCTAAATTTTAGCGCAGCTATTTATTAAGGCGCTTGCAACTAAAACTATTGCCAAAATTTTGATACTAGCTTATCTATAATTTATCTCGAGCCTATAAAATTACACGACGCCTTTAATTTAATCAAAATTTCGCTACTATGCGTGAAAAATTTAAGGAGTTTCATGCAATCAGGCAAATTTACTCTCGCGATCATTGTGGCGAATGTCCTATTTTTCGTGATTTCATTCGCATTAGAATATTTTTTTGGCTTTAAGTCCTATCTATTTTTTGGGCTCAATCCGTATTTTTTCGAAGGAATGCCGTGGCAGCTACTAAGTTCATTTTTTATGCACGGCGGAGTGATGCATCTAGTGATGAATATGGCAGTTTTGTATCAATTCGGTGGGATTTTAGAGCGAGCGTTCGGTGGGATAAAATTTACGCTACTTTATATCGCAGGCGGGCTGCTGAGCGGCGCTTTGTGCCTGATTTATATCCGTTATGCCATGAGCATGGGAGAAATCGTCAATATCGTAGGCGCTAGCGGCGCTATTTGCGTGCTTTTAGGCGTTATTGCTTATTTTGATGAACGCAATGCGGGCGGGATTTTTATCGCGATTTTGATAATGAGCTTTGCGCCGATGTTAATGGGCGTAAATGTAGCATGGTATGCGCACATAGCGGGATTTGTGGTTGGTTATGGCTTTGGAATGATCCAGAAAAAATTTAGAATTTTGTAGAATTTAACGCTAAATTATACATAAAATTTTATGAAAGGATGCATATGAAGCGGATATATTTTATAAGACATGCCGAGGCGCAAAGTGGCAATGGAAGCGATTTTGAGCGGGCATTAAGCCATGCGGGTGAACTTTGCGCAATTAAACTCGGAGAAAAGCTGCGTAGCTTGGGACTTGCGCCTGATTTGATTATTACAAGCTCGGCTATACGCGCACTCCATACGGCGCAAATTATCGCTAATGCGCTGGGCACGACAAAAAAGATAGCGTCATTGCGAGAGTTATACGACATAGGCTTATGGGATTTAGCAAAGTTTGTTCGCAGCTTGGATGAGAAACGATTTTCTGGGTGCAGTGTGAATGTTGAAAAATACAATGCGGTTGGTCTGAGTAGCGAAAAACATCGCGACGCAA
>NZ_CALIIU010000022.1 GCF_938017775.1 uncultured Campylobacter sp. | reverse complement strand
TAAATAGTTCCTCGTATCCAAGGCTTCGCGCTTCGTCGTTTTCTATCAAAAATCTGATCGCGCTAAGCACGCTAAAGCGCTTTTTAAGCTCATTAAGAAGCGAGCGGTAGTTTGAGACGATTTTTAGATAATCGATCAGATCCTCGTTGCCGATGCCTTCAAACTCGCCCATATCAATGCCCGTTTCGATCAAAAACTCGCTCAGCGCCTTTTCGTCTTTCAGATAAATTTCTTTTTTGCCCTTTTTATATCTAAAAAGCGGCGGCTGCGCCAGATAAACATAGCCGTTTTCGACAACAGGGCGCAAAAATCTAAAGAAAAAGGTTAGAAGCAGCGTCTGAATGTGGCTACCGTCGACGTCTGCATCAGTCATAATGATGATTTTGTGATAGCGAAGCTTTTCTTCGTTAAATTCCTCGCCGATACCGCAACCAAAGGCCGTAATCATATTTTTAATCTCTTCAGATTGTAAAATTCTATCCAGCCGCGCCTTTTCTACGTTTAAAATTTTACCTCTAAGCGGCAGGATCGCTTGAAACACGCGGTCTCTTCCCTGCTTCGCCGAACCGCCCGCACTATCGCCCTCGACTAGATAAATTTCGCTGATACTCGCATCTTTACTCTGACAATCGGCTAGCTTTCCAGGGAGGGTTCCGACGGAATTTATATTGTCTTTTTTGCGCGTTAGATCGCGTGCTTTCTTCGCCGCTTCACGACCGCGCGCGGCCAAAAGAGCCTTATTCATAATGGCGCGCGCTTCAATCGGATTTTCCTCAAAATACTTGCTAAGCACCTCAAACGCCATCTTTTGCACGATCGGCTTAACATAGCTGGAGCCCAGCTTCCCTTTAGTCTGTCCCTCAAACTGCGGCTCTGGAACCTTTACGCTAATTACCGCGATAAGTCCCTCGCGAACGTCGTCGCCGGTTATCTTCGTATCTTTTTCACGCGCAGCCGCATTTGCTGCGACGTAATTTGTTATCGCACGCGTAAGACCCGCTCTAAAACCAGCCTCGTGAGTACCGCCGTCCGGAGTTTTGATATTATTTACGAAGCTTAATAAATTTTCGCTATATGTTTCGTTATACATCAGCGCAAAATCCACCATAACATCATCCGCGCTATCGCTAAACGATACGGCTTTGGATATGGCAGGCGCTTTATTCATATCATTTACGAAGCTTTCTAAGCCGCCTTCGAAGTGAAAGTACTCGTCCCTACCCGTGCGATTATCTTTAAAATTTATCGTAATTTTTGGATTTAGATACGCTAGCTCGCGAAATCTTTTTGATAAAATTTCATCGTCAAATTCTAAAATTTCAAAAATTTCGCCGTCGGGCCAAAACTCGATCGTAGTGCCCGTGCGATTAGTAGTTTTTATCTTTTCAAGCTCGGTAGTAGGAATTCCTTTGGCAAATTCTTGTCTATAAATATTTCCGTCACGTTTGATCGTAGCAACGAGCTTTTTTGAGAGCGCATTTACAACACTAACGCCCACGCCGTGCAAACCGCCGGAGACCTTATAAGTGTCTTTGTCAAATTTACCGCCTGCGTGAAGCACGGTTAGAACCACCGTCGCAGCAGGAATTTTTTCAGTCGGATGTATATCCACTGGAATTCCACGACCGTTATCGCTAACGATACAGCTTCCTTCGCTAGTGATCTCGACATCGATCGTGTCACAGTACCCTGCCATCGCCTCATCGATCGAATTATCTACAACCTCATAAATCATATGATGAAGTCCGCCGATGTTGGTGTCTCCGATATACATTCCAGGGCGCTTTCTAACAGCCTCAAGACCTTTTAAAACTTTAATATTACTGGCGCCGTAATTTTGTTTCATATTTTTCCTTTAAATATTATTTATCGGCATGACGACCGTTTTTAAACCATCCGCGCTAAGCACAAACGCCGTATCGGAGCTGTTAAAATCAAGCTCAAAAATTTCACTCTCAATATTACTTAAAAAATCAAGCAGAAAGCGGTTTTTCACGCCAAAAACTATCTCGCCGTTTATCTCGATCGCCGCTTCAATTTCGGTCTTTGCTTCGGAATTATCTTCGTTAATGCTCTCAAAAATCATTCCGTCCTTTTTAATGGTAACCTTCATCTCCTCGCACATTGCGTTTATCGCTCGCACGCCGCTTACCATCTTATCGCGCGGAATTGAAATTTTATACGCCGTATCTCTTGGGATCACCCGTTCGTAGTTTGGAAATTTGCCGTTTATAAGCTTCGTAAAAAACTCAAAATTCTCGCTCACCGCTAGCAGCACGTTTTCGTCGTAGTAAATTTTAATCTTGTCTGAAAATAGCTTTTGAATTTCGCCTATCGCCTTTTTAGGGATTAAAATTTTAGTATCTAGCTCGCTTGCTTTTGATTGAGTGATTAGTTTATAAACGCTAAGTCGCTTCGTATCGGTTCCGACTAAATTTATAAAGCCCTCTTTTACGTCGATTAAAGCTCCGTTTAGCTCATATTTTGGATTGTTCGTATCGATCGACGGATAGATCTTTTTAAGGCTTCTACCTAAAATTCCAGCGTTTACGTCAAAGCTGTTTTTACCATCTATTGTAGGAAAATTTGGAAAATCATTAGTCTCAAACATCGGAAGCTTGTACTTGGATTTTTTTTGCTTTACAAATAGCGTTCCGTTGACAGTTTCTAAAGTAACGCCATCTTCGCTTAGGCCTTTAATGACGCTAAGGAGCTTGCCTCCATTTGCTGTAGCTTCTCCCTCTGTTTCTATTGATATATTTTGTAGATTGTAGCTCAAACCGATTTCATGATCGGTAGCTTTTATACTAAAAATTCCATCTTTTGCACTCATTAAAAGATGTGATGTTATCGAGCTTAGATCTTTTTTGTCAAGATAGGAACTCGTATTGGAAACTATCTCTTCTAAAAGTTTTTTAGTGATTAACACTTTCATATTTTTATCCTTTTAAATTTTTATCGTTGTAGTAGTTGGTAAGAGGTTTTTGTGAAAAACTTATCCTAAAGCTTGTCTTTAGGTAGTTTATCCAGTGAGTAAGTAGCTTTGTTTTATTCACTTTCATTCACCTTTTTTGCTTTATTTTCATAAAGTCTAAATTTCATTCTTATCCTTTTTGGTTATTTTGTTTTTTAGCTCTTCAATTTTTATCTTTAATATCTCGTCGGTTTGAATGAGTTCGTTGATTTTTTTGATATTTTTGCTGATGGCGCTGTGATCTTTTAGATTAAAAAATGCGGCGATTTTAGGCATTGAGTTTTGAGTTAGCTGTTTGGTTAGATATATGCAAATTTGGCGCGCTTCGACAACGTTTTTAGCTCGCGTTTTGCTCTTTAGCTCGCTAGGTTTTACGTTCAGTTCTTTTGAGATCACCTCTATGACGTGTTCGAGGCTCACGCTTGAATATTTTTGGTGAATTTGATCTTGCAGTGTACTTTTGGTAAATTCTAGCGTGATCTTCGTGCGAAGTATCGAGGAATAGGCGTTTAATTTGTTTATTGCGCCTTCGATCTCGCGGATATTATCGCCCATATTTGCGGCGATATATTCTACAACGTCGTGTGGAATTCTAACGCGATTTTCCTCGCTCTTTTTATTGATAATGGCGATTTTAGTTTCGAGATCCGGCGGGGTAATGTTTGCTATTATGCCGCTTTCAAATCGTGTTGTAAGACGACTTTCAAAGCCTTTTAGAAATTTTGGCGGCAGGTCGTTGGTTAGCACGATTTGACAGTTTTTGTCTTTTAGCTCGTTGAATGTATAAAAAAGCTCCTCTTGAGCTTTGTCGCGCCCGATCAAAAATTGAATGTCGTCGATGAGCAAAACGTCGCAGTTACGGTATTTTTGTTTAAATTTATCGATCGAGTTGTTTTTAAGGTTAAAGACGAAATCATTAGCAAACTGTTCGCTGGTGACGCAAATGACGGTTTTACCCTTTTTGATGCAGTAATTTCCGATCGATTGAAGCAGATGGGTTTTCCCAAGTCCGCTAGGTCCGTAGATAAAGAGCGGATTAAAGCGAATTCCTGGCTCTTTTGCGACGGATACCGAACACTCGAAGGCAAATTTATTTGAATCGCCGATGATAAAATTTTCGAAGTTGTAATTTTCGCTTAAAATGGTGCTCTTAGGCTTTTCGGAGATGATTTTTACCTTTTCTTTCGGCGAAATTTTAGCCTTTGAGGTGATTTTGACGATCACGTCGTTGAGCCCAAACTGTTTTTTGATAAGCTCTTTTATTTTAGTACCGTATTTTGTCTGGGCATATTTGGCTATAAACTCGTTAGTTGTGTTGTAGATGAAAAACCCTGGTGTCGAGTTTTTATCGTTAAATTTCAAATTTTTAATGTATCTAGAGTATTCGGTAGGTAAAATTTCCTTCTCTAAATTCGATAAAATTTCTTGTGCTTGCGACGTCGCCATAAAATTCCCTTACAAATTAGATTAAGATTTTAGCTAAATTTCGCTAAATTTGCGGTAAATTTAAGTTTATTCACTTGTGATTAAGCCGTGAATAAGCGTGAAAGAGGGTTATGAAAATTTTAGGAATTGATCCAGGAACTAGAAATTTAGGCTATGCGATTTTGGAAAAAGATGTGAATAAAATCATCCTCATAGAGGCGGGATTAGTGAAAATGAAGGCTGAAAACGTGCAATTTCAAATGACGCAGATGAGCGAGGCGATCGATCAAATTTTTAGAGCTCATAAGATCGATGAGGTCGCGATAGAATCGATGTTTTACGCCTACAATCCGCAGTCTGTTTTAAAGCTCGCTCAGTTTCGCGGCGCGCTGGCCCTTAAAATTTTACAAATTTTTGGAAATTTCGCCGAATACACGCCGCTTCAGATAAAAAAATCGGTCACAGGAAAGGCGAAGGCGGCGAAGGAGCAGGTTGCGTTCATGGTGAAGCGAATTTTGGGAATTAATAAGGAAATTAAGCCGCTTGATATCACTGATGCTATAGCTATCGCGCTTACGCATGCAAATGTTATGCGCTTAGCGCCTAAATAGGAGGTTTTATGAAAATCGCTATTTTGCAAATGGACGTGAAAATGGCTCAAAATTTTGCAGATTGTGAGCAAAATTTTATCCGCGCGCGCGGGCTGATAGATCGCGCGTTAAAGCGCGGCGCGGACGTAGCGGTGCTGCCTGAAGCCTTTAACATTGGCTTTTGCGTGCAAAATTTTAAGCGCTTAGCCGACGCGGGAGCCGTGCGAACGAAGGGATTTTTAAGCGAAATTTCGCAAAAAAGCGGCGCTGTTTTAATAGGTGGAGCGATAAATTCTAGGCAAGATAAAATTTATAATTCTGCTTTCGTCTATCAAAACGGAGCCGAAATTTTACGCTACGACAAGATCCACGCTTTCTCACTCGCTCGCGAAAACGAGATCGTAAGCGGTGGCGATAAGTTAGGCATTTGCGAGATAAAATTTCAAAATCGTGCGGTCAAAATCGGCGTCGCGGTCTGCTACGATCTGCGCTTTTGCGAAATTTTTCGCGCCTTAGCGCTTCGCGGCGCGCAGATAGTTTTTGTGATCGCACAGTTTGCGCAGAGCCGCATAGAGCATTTTATCACGCTCGCTAAGGCCCGCGCGATCGAAAATCAAATTTTTATCTGCACGGTAAATGGCTGTGGCGATACGGGGCAGGGCGAGAGTTTCGGCGGAAATTCCATGCTGATCGGTCCAAACGGCGAGATCGTCGCGCGCCTAGGCAAAAAAGAGGCCGTGAAGATTGCTCGGGCGAATTTAGATGAAATTTTAAAATTTCGCGCTAAAATGGATCTTTTAAAAGATATGAAACCTGAAATTTATAAGGAGTTTTGATGAAAACTTTGGTATTTGTGATCGATATGCTAAATGGCTTTGTAAAATTCGGCGCGATGGCCGATCCTAGCATAGCGAAGATCGCTCCTGCGGTGATTAGGCAGATTGAGGCGGCGAAAAATGCGTATTTCATCTGCGACGCTCACGCCGAGCGTGATTTGGAGATGAAGCGCTATCCGGTTCACTGCCTAGTTGGCTCGCCCGAAGCGGAGGTGATCGAGGAACTCGCGCCCTACGTAAGCGAGCAAAACGTCACTTTTAAGCGCAGCACGAACGGCTTTCATAATTTGGATAAGAAAATTCTGGACGGCTTCGATCGTTTCGTGATTACGGGCTGTTGCACCGACATCTGCGTGATGCAGTTTGCGCTTAGCCTGCGCACCTATCTCAACGAAATGGGTGCCGATAAGGACGTCATCGTTCCGCGAGGTGCGGTAGCTACATACGACGCACCGAATCATGAGCGCGGCTACTACGATGAATGTGCGCTAAGCTTAATGCAAAATGCGGGGATTTTGGTAATTTAAGCTGCGCTTGGATCAGACAGAATTTTAAGCTAAATTTTGTAGCGTATAAATTTTAAAATTTTAGAGCCGTTCTTAAAATTCTAAATTTTTGAGCGATAGAATTTTGAAATTTTGTGTTGCTCGTAAAATTTTAAAATTTTAATCTTTTTATGGAATTTAGCTTTGTTTTACCGCGACTGCTTTTGCGACGAAAAATCCTACTACTCCGGAAATTATCGAGCCTAAAAATACTGCAAGCTTGTCTGTGTAATGATACATATCACTGCCGCCATATGCGAGGCCATCGACGAAAAGCGCCATCGTAAAGCCGATACCACAGATAATTGCCACGGCGTAAAGCTGTGGCCAGCCTGCATTTTCGGGCATGTAGGCGATTTTGGCTTTGATTAAGATCCAGCTAAAGGTAAAAATTCCGATCTGTTTACCGAAAAATAGTCCGAGCATTATACCCATCGGCACCGGACCGAAAAGGAAGCTAGGACTAATGCCTGCTAGCGAAACGCCTGCGTTTGTAAAGGCAAAGATCGGCAAGATGAAGAAATTTACGGGGTAGGCTAGTCCGTGCTCCATATCCTTTAGCATGGAGCCCGAGCGGGTCTTAAGCGGGATGCAAAAGCCCGCCAATACTCCTGCGATGGTCGCGTGGATGCCGGAGTTTAGTACCATCACCCACAGCACGACGGCTACGATGATAAACGGAAGCTTTTTATCAACGCCAAGTCTGCTCATCGCTAGCATTATTGCGACACAGGCAGCTGCGCCGCCTAGATAGATTGCGTTTATGGTAGAGGAATAAAACAAAGCGATGATTAAAATTGCACACAGATCGTCCATTATCGCAAGTGTCAAAACGAAAATTTTAAGACTAGCCGGGATTTTTTTGCCTAAAAGTGCCATCACGCCCACGGCAAAGGCTATATCGGTCGCCGTTGGGATCGCCCAGCCCTTCATCGCGACGGCATCGCCCCAGTTGATGATCGAAAATATGATCGCAGGCATCATTACTCCGCCTAAAGCCGCGAAGCTAGGAAGTAAAATTTGAGAGAAATGGCGCAGCTGTCCTTCGATCTTTTCGCGCTTGAGCTCAAGTCCGATGGCAAAGAAAAATATCGCCATGAGCACGTCGTTTACTAAAAAATGCATCGATTCGTCAAGTTTCGCAGAACCCACACCTATGGTGAAGCTTAGATGTAAAAATGCCTCATAGTATTTAGATAAAAAGTCCACATTTTGAGCTATGATCGCAAAAACTGCGGATAGAAGTAATATAACGCCGGCGCTACTTTCGCTTGATAAAATTTTCTTAATGATATGTTGCACATGCTTCCTTTAAAAATTTTGCCTTAATTTTATGCAAATTTTAATTAAATTTTTATCAAAACGGGCTAGTTGCTCGGTAAATTCGGCATTATTAGCATTGCATAAAGTATTATAAACATTATGATCGTAGGGCCTTCGTTGATCGCACGGAAGTATTTTCCGCTCCTGTGATACTCGTTTTTTTCAAATTTATACATATAATAATACAGCCACAAATGATAACAGATTAGCAAAACTCCGGCTAGTAATTTTATATGAAAATATCCCATTTTCATAAGCCCCGGATTTAAAATGATAAGCATCACGCCGCTAAAAACCGTCACCGCCATTGCTATCCAGCCGATCGCGTGATACAGCATCCGCTCCATCTTTTTAACGACCTTTACGAAATCCGGCTTGTCTAAATTTTCAGCGTGATAAACATACAGACGCGGCATGTAAAACAGCATCGCCATCCATGAAATAAAGCCCGCAAAATGGATAAATTTAAACCAATAGTAACTCATTTTAGCCTCCTTAATCTCTCATTAAAATTTCTTTTCGCGCTTCGAATTCCTCTTTGGAAATCGCGCCTTTTTGATACAGCTCATAAAGTGCATCGACCTTTTTCAGACGCTGTTCGTAGTCGTCCTCCTCCGTCTCGCTTGCAAAAGCATTTAAATCTTCCACCCAAATTCCTACGAAAAATATATCTAGCAAAATCCAAATTCCCCAAATCGCCCAAAACAAAAAGCCCACTAAAAACCATAGCGTAAAACTTCCCAGCCAAAATAGCGCGATTTGAGCAAATCCGCTGATAAATTTGCCGCAATAAATTCTATGCAGTCCGCCTCCGATCGGCATAGCTGCGATCCATGAAAACGCACCTAAAAACCAAAGTGCGTAAGCGATGTAATTATTTCTCTTCATTTTTCTCCTTTTTTGCGGTGCGTAAGCCCTGAAAAATAAAAATCACTACGGCCAGATCTATCATCACGTCGGCAAAATTAAATACCGCAAACTCAAACCATTTATGCCACGCGACATAATCCACAACGCCGCCGCGAATAAAGCGATCGAGCAGGTTCGAACAGCCTCCCGCAAGCATCAGCGCAAACGGCATCCAGTGCTCGCAAAAGAGCTTTTTATGACAAAATACATACGCTGCAAGCGCCGAGATCAGCGCGATCTGGATAAATTTTAAATTTTCGCCCAAAAACGCAAACATCGAAAACGCAACGCCGCGGTTAAGCGTAAGCTCTAGCGAAAAAAACTCTCCCTGCCATGAAAAGCCGTTTAAAAACAGAAGTTTGATCGCTTGATCGATCGCGAAGATCACCGCGAAAAGCAGAATAAATTTAATACAGGTTTTAGCCATCTTGCAATCCAAATTTGAATATGTAAAGCCTGCCTTTTTTGCCTGTGCTTTTCGTGTGGAGCTGGCAGTTTGCCGCGCCGTAAAATTTTATAAAATCGCTATTCATTTAGGGCTTTGGCAAAAAATTTCTCGACCTCGTCCATTCGCTTTTGCAGCAGTTTTTCGTTTTTGCCCTCGATTAAGAGGCGTATAACGTTTTCGGTGCCGGAGTAGCGAAAGAGCGAGCGGATCTTGTCCGCTTTAAGGCTTGTTTCAAGCTCCTTTAGCCCTTTTAATTTTTCAAGCGGCTTTTTATCCGAAATTTTTAAATTCTTTAAAATTTGCGGATAGGGCTTAATCATCCCCGAAAATTCGCTTGCCTTCTTTTTCATATCCAGCATGCAGGCGGCGAATTGCAGCGCGCTTGCGATGCCGTCACCCGTTTTGGCGTAATCGCCGAAGATCACGTGCCCGCTCTGCTCGCCGCCGAAATTTGCGCCTAGCTCGTGCATCGTCTCAAGTACGAATTTATCGCCTACATTGCAGCGATGAAGCGCGATGTCGTGTTTAGCTAAAAAATCCTCCAGCGCAGAATTACTCATCACTGTGGCTACCATTTTATTGCCTGCTAAGCGATTTTTTCCTTTCAAATAGACTGCTAAAATTCCAAGTAGCGCGTCGCCGTGGATGATCTCGCCGTTTTCATCCACGACTACGAGCCTGTCGGCATCCCCGTCGAAGGCAAACCCGACATCGGCGCGTAATCTTTTGACCTCCGAGGCTAAATTTTGCGGGCTTAGTGCGCCGCAAGCATCATTAATATTTTTGCCGTTAGGTTCGTCGCCGATGACGATAGTTTCGGCTCCCAGCTCGTTAAATACGGTAGGTGCGACCTTGTAGCTTGCTCCGTTTGCGCAATCGAGCACGACGCGAAGCCCGTGCAGCGTCTTTTGCTTCGGGAAGGAATTTTTAATATGCACAATGTATCTGCCGATGACGTCGTCCACGCGCTTTGCGGCGCCGATTTGCATCATTTTGGTGCGCGCCTCGGCGATTAGATCGTCGCTGAAGTAAATTTTTTCGATCTGCGCTTCCTCTTTTTCGTCGAGTTTAAAGCCTTCGCTGTTGAAAAATTTAATGCCGTTGTCGTAGTATGGATTGTGGCTCGCGCTTATCATGATGCCCGCGTCGCAGCGCATGTCCTCGGTGAGAAAGGCAATCGCAGGAGTAGGCATCGGCCCGATCTGGCGGACATTGTAGCCCACGGAGGTAAGGCCTGCTACGATCGCTGTTTCTATCATATAACCGCTTCTGCGGGTATCTTTGCCGACTAAAATCATATTCGTAACGGAATTTTTCCTAAAATAAATTCCCGCTGCCATCGCTACGCGCATCGCAAGCTCGGCGGTTAGAAATTCTCCCGCTTTGCCTCGTACGCCGTCCGTCCCGAAAAGTTTCATTATCAAATCCTTGTATAAAAATCATGAAATTCTACCAGAAAAAGTTTAATCTTAATAAATTTAACTATATTTAAATTTTACTTAAATTAAGCGTCGATTAAATATTTTTTACGTATAATCGCAGGTTCAAATTTAACCGAAAAGGAACGTTATGGCAAATCACAAATCCGCCGAAAAACGCGCGAGACAAACCATAAAAAGAACGGAGCGAAATAGATTTTATCGCACCAGAGTAAAAAATATCACAAAAGCCGTAAGAGAGGCGGTCGAGAGCAAGGATCTAGACGCAGCGACTCAGGCTCTAAAAACGGCTAATGAAAGCTTTCACAGCTTCGTAAGCAGGGGCTTTTTGAAAAAACAGACCGCGAGCAGAAAAGTAAGCCGCCTAGCCAAACTCGTAAATTCTTTAAAAACCGCCGCGTAAGCGCCCCTTGCGCATAAAATTTAAATGCTAGCCGATAAACTAAAGCCTTTTTTGGATCGCTACGACGAGCTTTCGCGCATGCTTAGCGATCCCGCCGTTACCGCAGATATCGCTAATATGACGGCGCTATCTAAGGAGCAGCGCAGTATCGAGCCGATCAAAGAGGCGGCTAGCGAGTATCTTAAAATTTTAAATCAGATCGAAGAAAACAAAGCCCTGCTAAGCGATGCCGATCTCGGCGAGCTAGCCAAAGAGGAGCTTAAAAACTTAGAGACGCAAAAACCGCAGCTCGAAGAAAAAATCAAAATTTTACTGCTTCCGAAAGATCCCAACGACGATAAAAATATCTTTTTAGAGATCCGCGCCGGTACAGGCGGCGACGAAGCGGCGCTGTTTGCGGGCGACCTGCTCGGCGCGTATCTGCGCTACGCCGATCTTCGCGGATATAAATGCGAGATCGTAAGCACTAGCGAAGGCAGCGTCGGCGGTTACAAAGAAGCAATCTTGCTCGTAAAGGGTGCGGGAGCGTATTCGCGGCTGAAATTTGAAGGCGGCACTCACCGCGTGCAGCGCGTCCCCGAAACGGAGAGCCAGGGCAGGGTGCATACCTCCGCGATCACCGTCGCCGTGATGCCCGAGATCGAGGATAGCGAGATACAGATCAATCCGAACGATCTTCGCATCGACGTTATGCGCAGCTCCGGCCACGGCGGGCAGTCCGTAAATACCACCGATAGCGCCGTTCGTATCACTCACATCCCGACTGGTTTAGTCGTCACCAACCAAGACGGCAAGGACCAGCACAAAAATAAAGAGGCGGCGATGAAGGTGCTAAAGGCGCGCCTTTACGATATGCAAGAGCAGGAGCGGCTTGAAAAAGAGCGCAAAGATCGCAAGGATCAGGTAGGCACAGGCGACCGCTCGGGGCGAATTCGTACCTACAACTATCCGCAAAACCGCATCAGCGACCACCGCATAAATTTAACGCTTTACCGCCTAGACGCGATCATGGCGGGCGGTTTGTTCGACGAGATCATCGACCCGCTCATCGCGCACTCTCAAGCCGAGGCGATCGCAAACGCGGGCTATTGAGCCTTTTAAAATTTAGACCTTACATCCACCCGCTTTACCAAATTTTGCCTCGATCAAAAGCACCAAGATGAAGAAAATTTTTTCGTCGTTAAACTTCGCAAGCTCGCGTAGGTTCTGATCTGCGCTTATAAGCTTGATACCGTTTGATTTCAAAATCGTAGCGAGCTCGTCCGGCTCAAAGCCCATTTTACTAGCGATTTCTCTGATATTATAGCGCTCGATCGCGCCGATTATGCGATCCATATTGCAAAAACCGGGATTTTTGCGGCTCAAAACCACGTCCAAAAACTCGCCCCAGAGCTTTACGAGCTTCTTTCGCCTTGTGATTATATGCAAGATCGCGACGCAAAGCAGACCCAATCCCGCGATCTTATGCAGGCTCATCCACATCTCGTCATATTCGCCGCGCGCAAAGTAGGCGCCCGAAAAGCCCAAAATGCAAAGCGCGCAGCCTATTAGCACGATGAGCGCAAATTTATAAACAATCCCCGCTTTAAGCATAAAATCTCCTTGCTTCGTTTTAAAATTTAGCGGCTTAGGCGTAGCGCACGCGAACGCTACGGCGGTGTTATGTCTCGTCGGTCGCCGCTATCGTATCGCCTCGGCGTTATTGCGCCGCCCGCACTGCTGCTTGCCTATACGCTCCGTAGATCGCCATCATCGTATCGCGACGTTTGCGCTGCTTGCACTGCGCTTTCCCTACATACGCATCCTGTCGATCGCGATTGCCATATTGCGGCATTTTATGCTATCGCCGCCGCAATCACGCCGCGCCCTTGTGCTGCCGATCCGCCGCCACGGTAACGTTGTTCGCTTCGATCGTAGCGCCGTTACGATGATGATTTGCCCGAGCGAAGGTTATGTCACACGGCGCCAAGTAGGTACGTATCACCGCTCCGCTTCTCGACTACGGCGTGCCGTCCGCGCCGCCGATGTGTTACGCGCCATCCGACGCGCTACCGACTTATCGCGACGCCTACGCATCGCACCGCTTACGCAGCCCGCTCATTAGCGCGCCGTCTACCGACTTCCAAACTGCTCACCGCGTAGCTAAAATTTTATCGAGACACCCTGCATTGAGCAGACTATCTCGCGTTTAAATTTTATCGACTTAAATTTCCGTACAGAACCGCGATCGCGCACTGCCGACCGACTTCCGAACTACTCGTTGCGCCGTAAATACTTACTTACGGCGGTGCTATGCCGCCGACTGCGCGCGAGCGCCTAGCCGCGCGGATGCCGATGCCCATGTATGCGAACACTTAGCGCCTAGGCTAAATTTTATCACCTCTTAGTATAAATGAGTAATTTTAATAAATCTGGATTTAAAAAGATATGAATTTAAAGGCGAAATCCGTGCGGCGTGAAATTTTAACGGCCGAATTTAAAGCTCTATCATCCGCTCGAATATGTCCTCAAGCCCCGCTTGATGCACGATCGCTAGCATGCCAAGCCTCGGCAGATCCACGCGTAGACCCAGTAGCAGCTCGCGTGCCGAGGCGGGATCGAGCGCGGACGTGATCTCGTCTGCGAAAACAAAGCTCAGTTTGTGGTAATAAATACGTGCGAAACTAAGCCGCTGTGCCTCCCCGCCGCTTAAAATTTTAACGTAATCGGCGCGCGAGTTTAGCATGCGGGCAAATTTCTTAAGCCCTACGCGGCGTAAAATTTCTAAAAATTCCGCGGCGGCTGCGCGCGGCGGCTGCGGATAGGAAATAAGCTCTTTTAGGCTAAGCGGCGCTAGATAGGGCTTTTGCGGGATAAACATCACGCCCGTGCGCGGCAGACTGATCTCGCCGCGGCCATATCGCCAAAGACCCGCTGCGTAGCGCAGAGCCGTGCTTTTGCCCGCGCCGCTCTTGCCTCGCAGCATTATAAACTGCGCGGGCGCAAGCTCGAAGCGTAGATCCTCGATCAGCGGCTCGCCCGCAGGCGTGAAGACCGACAAGCCCTCGCAACGAGCAGAATTTTCGTCGCTTTGTTTGACGCAAGCACGCAGATTTGCGCTCTCGTCGTCCATGCGCGAGATGAACTCATAGATCCTCTGCACGCTCGCCGCCCACTCCATGATCTGTTTGTAATAGTCCATAAACCACGCAAATCCGTCCTGTACGCTGTAAAATGCCGAGCGCGCCTGCATCATGTCGCCAAAGCTCATCGCGCGCGACAAATACAGCGGCAAGCAGGCAAAGATCGGGATTAAATTCGTGATTTTTAGGTAGCTTGCCGAAAAGCATTCGAGGCGAAATTCCGTATTCATGATGCTACGCCAGTTTTTAACGATCTCGCCGAAGCTCGCGCGGAAGCGGCCGCGCTCGGCATCCTCTCCGCGCATAAAGGCTACTGCTTCTGCATTTTCGCGCACGAGCAGCAGATCCGAGCGGTAATCGGCTTCGGCGCGCTGCTTAGCAAAATTTAGCCCCCTAAGCCTGCGCCCGATGAGATGCGTAATCAGCGAGCAAAGTAGCGTATAAAGGAGCGCGACGTAGAGCAAAAAGCCTTCGATCTCAAAGTGCATGCCGAAAATTTCAAATTTCAGCACCTTCGAGACCTGCCACAGGATCGCGACGAAGGCGATGAGCTTGGCGAGATTATAGACGAGCGATTTTACGAGATCGACGCTTTTTTGCACGAGCAGCAAGCTGTCCTCTGCGATACGCTGATCGGGGTTGTCTAGCTTTGCAATTCCCCGGTCTTCGGAAGCTTTAAACGAACCTTTGGCATCCGCTTCGATTGCGGGGCACCCAGCCCGCGCCCTCACGGACGCCGCACGTTCGTTTAAATTACCCGTATCTCGTCCCCAATATTCTTTAAAATCTTCCTCACGCTGCTGGTTTAAATTTTCGTTCACACCGGTGCCGCTCGCCTCGCTTGCAAGATACTCTGCGCGATCGCTCGCAGAGCCCACGCATTCGTTTAAGCCATCCGTATCCTGCTCCAAATATGCTTTAGTATTATCGGCGTTTTTTGAATTTTTAAAATTCTCGTCGCTACGATCGTTTAAATTTTCATTCTCGCTTGCGCCGCTTTGCCCTGCTGTATTTTGCTCCGCCGTGCTCGGTAAAATTTCAAGCTCCTTTGCGTCTCTATGCAAAACCGCGCTGTCCGCTTCGACTGCGGAACACTCTGCGCGCTCGTTTAAATTTTTATCTAAATTTACGTCGCCAGGTTTTTCTAAATTTGATCCGCCCCTGGCGCTAAAATTTCCATCAAGGCTCGTGCGGTAGAAGTTTGCGTTATGTAGCCATTTGCGCTCCATCATCGCGCTTAGCCGCTCGCGCCAGACGATTACGAGCAGTTTGCGAAGCCAGCTGCTGCAGACGATGAAAAGCACGATGAGCGCCGTGTAGAGCAAAAATTCGCCCACGAGCGCGGGAATGAGCTCGCCTTTAAGCTCGCTTAGCGCGTCGTAAAAACGCTTGTCCCACGCGTTCATCAGCACGCTGATTTTGATGATAGCGAGGCTAAAACCAAGCGCGAGCAGCAGCGCCCACAGCTTCGCCGCACCCTTGCCGAACCAGTGCGGACGTAGAATTTCAAAAAATTGCTTTAGCGTTTTCAAATTTTCTCTTTAAATTTTAAAATTTAGCGCCGGTTACAGCGAGATCGCGGGATTAAATTTGATCCCGCAAGCTCGCGAGCGGATTTTATGCTCGCAAGTCTGCGCGTTTAATTTGCTCGGAATTTCGCGGGATTAAATTTATCGCCCGCATCGCCCGCGATCGCCCGCGCCAATCAATCGTTAATCAACCAAATCGTGAGTTAAATTTTAATCCCGCGGCTTCGTTCAAATTTTACCCGCCTCGCTACGTGCTACTTGCGACAAAGCTTAGCCTCTCGCCTCTGCACCCGCTTCATCCGCGCTCTTATAAAGCGCGGAATTTATCCGCAACCGCGTGCGAGGGAGTTTGTCCAAATTCACATAAGCGCAAAATTCCATCCGCACCTAATATGTATAATTAAGCGTCAACATAAAATTCCGCGGCTCGCCGTAGTAGTTGTTATGCCCAGCGACGCGATTTTGCGTGTTTTGAAAATACTTCTTATCCGTGATGTTTTTGACCGCAAAATTTACGCTAAAGTGCTTGTCGAAATGATAGCCGACGTTCGCGTCCCACAGCGCGTAAGCCTTTTGCGGCGCGGCGTAATACGCAACGTTTTCGCGATATATCGAAGCGGTTTTGCTCTGATAGCGCACGCCCGTACCCAGGGCGATCTTACGATTTTCGCCGAGCAGAATTTCATAGTTCGTATAGAGCTTAAACAGATGCTTCGGAATGTAGCGTTTGGCGTTTGCGCCCTTGCTATAATCGACCGCTGCGGAGGTTCTTTCCGTCTTTAAATAGACGCTGCGGTTGAAAGTATATCCTGCGAATAATTTCCAATTCTCAGTGAGCGAGCCTTGCACCTCGGCATCCACGCCGCGGCTTCGCACTTTGCCCTCGGCGATGGAATAGTTCGTATTAAGGGGGTCGGTCATCGCTCTATTTTTCTGAATGATCTGAAACAGCACGACATTCGTATTAAGCGCGCCGTCAAAAAATTCTCCCTTCACGCCGGTTTCTAAATTATAGCCGACGACGGGATCTAAAATTTTACCGTCCTTGTCGCGCGCGGCTTGCGGCTTAAAAATTTCGGCATAGCTTGCGTACCACGAAAAATTATCCGCAAAATCCCAGACCACTCCCACATACGGCGTAAAATCCGATTTGCTCGGGCTCGCGCTATGCGAAGCCGTACCGCGCAAAATATTATAATAATACCTGCTATAGGCTACTTTCGAAAAGCGCCCGCCGAGCAAAAAGTGAAAATCGTCGGTTAAGTTTAATCTAGTCCCGAGCGAGATCGCGCGCTGCTTTATGGTAGTGGAGCTTCGGTCTTTAAACGTAGCGGCACTGCTCCAATCGGGCTGAGCGATCCTTGAGCGGTCCCAGTTATAAATATTCATCCCTAGCGACGCCATAGATGAATCTCTCGTCCTAGTCTCGCGCCAATTAAGTTTTTCGTTGCTAAGCGAGCCGTTTAAGAAAAAGTCGTGCTTCTGCCCGAATGCTTCGAATTTGCCGTCTAGCCCCGTTTGAAACCCGATCTCCTTGGAGTCGTTATCGTAAATTCTATATCGCACCGTATGCGACGTAGTACCGTTGTAAGGATTTGCCCCGCCGAGCGCTCCGAATTTTAACATGCTGTCGCTATCGGTATAATTGAGCCTCGCATAGGCTTTCAGATCATCGCTAAATTCGTGCGAAAGTTCGCTGTAGGCGTTAAATTTTTTATATTCGCTTCTGTCCCAATCCGAGCCGAAGTAGCTTCTGCGCGGTAAATTCAGTAAATTTCCATGATTGTCTAAAACGGGCACGCCGTAAATGTCATAGACGCCGACGGTTTTTTGCCACAAAAATCCCGCGCTAAGAAGCGTCTTATCGGCCACGTCAAATTCCGTCGAAACGCCGACGCCTTCGCGATAGCCGTTGCGCGGATAGTCCTTAAACGAGCCCGTTTTACTTAAAATTCCGATCAACCGCGCGCGTGCCGTACCGCTTTGATTTACCGCGTCCGTTACGTCGATCATGCCGCGATAATTATCCCAGCTACCGCCGCTTAGACTTGCGTTAAAGCCGAACTGATCGCTCGGGCGCTTTCGGATTAAATTTATCGTGCCGCCGGGCTCGCCGTTGCTTTGCGTAAGGCCCGCTACGCCGCGCAGAACCTCGACGCGATCGTAGAATTCCAAATCGGTAAATTCCTTCGATGAGCCCAGCGGCCCGAACACGGAGCTAGAAACCGAGCTTGCGATGCCATCTTCTTGGATATTATCCACATAAAAGCCGCGCGAGACGATGCGATTGCCGCCTGCGTCGTTATTTAGCGAAATGCCGGTGGCGTATTTTGAAAGAGCCTCTTCGGCGTTGTGCAGGCCCAGATCTTTTAAAAGCTGATTGGAGATGACGCTTATGGATTGCGGCGTCTCTCTTATGCTTAAATTTAGCCCCGTCGCGGTGCTCATATTACCCGTCGTATACGAGCCGGTGCCCTCGGTAGTGGACAGATCGGCTTTGCCCGTGACGTTTATGGTGCCGAGATTATCGCCGTCCAAACCCTGCAGCGTAGAATTTGCCGCGCTACCGCTTTGCGGCATGGAATTTACAGTGGTAGGGCGACTTCCAGGCTTTTGCACAGAGCTTTGCGATGACGAAATTTTAGAGGTGGAGCTCGCGACGGACGAGTTTTGAGAAGTGCCACTATTTTGCGCCGCAGTAAGCCAAAACGGCGAGCAAAGTAGCGCCAAAGAGAGTAAAATTTTACCCTTTTTCATAAAAATCCTTTTTAGATTTTATAATCTATATCAATTTACTGGCGGGATTATCTTACAATTCCTCTTAAATAATAATAAAATTTTTAATAAACTAAATCATAAAATTTTATATGCAATTACTAATTTAACGGAATTTAATAAGATATATTGACGAATTTTTAAGCAAAATTTATATAAATTTTAAAAAGTATATGAATTTGAAAAACAAAGGATTTAAAAATTTAAAATTCCGCCGCTTTAAAATAACGTAAGCGACGGAATTTAGCGTTTATCGGCGTTTGGTCTTGCGATTATGATAGCACTAGCACCGGTACAAGCGCATTGTGCAAGATGTCCTCGGAGACGCTGCCTAAAAAGAGCTTTTTGAAAAAGCCCTTCGTAAAGGCACCGGTAGCGATCAGATCGAGGTTATTGGCGCGGCGATATTTGATGATCTCATCGGCGGGCACTTCGGCTTGGATGAATTTGAAAGTGGCGTTTTGAGTGCCTAAAATTTCGCGCGCTAGATCCAGCATCCGCTCACCCTCTGCGGCACCCGCATTGATGTGCAAGACATGCTTATGTGCGCTCGCAAGAAGCTTTGAACTCTTTATAAACTCAAGCGTGCGTTTCGCCGCGTCAGTGCCGTCAAACGCGATGAGCACGGAGTTAATCGGTGAAAATTCCTTATTCACGAGCAGCGACGGCACGTGAAGCTCCTTTATCAGCACGCTTGCGTTAAAGCCTACGTCCTCGTTATTTGAGCCCTTGATACCGAGTACAAAAATTTCAGCTTCGTCCTTGTACTCAGCGATAACGTCGATAAAATCGCCATCTTTAATGATCTTACTCGCCTTTACGCCCGCAGTAGTCGCAGCGCAGATATATTCATCCAGCATCGCTTCGGCTTCTTCGTGGTCTTTCTCCGCATCCACGCCGCCTAGTGTGGGACTTCCGTAGCTATTTGCAAGGATATCATTCTCTCCTAGGACGATTCCGCCTGCGGCTAGCCCATAAAAATTCTCGCCAAGCTCCGGGATTTCAACCACGTGAATAAACACGAGCTCGGCACCCAAGGTTTTAGCGACGTAAATTCCGTAATCTCTAACCGCCGGGGCAAGCGCATTTTGATCGACGCAAGTGATGACCTTTTTCATTTTTCGTCCTTTTAAAGATAAAATTTTAATCGAAATAAGCTTATCAAATTTTGTATAAAAGTTATTTAAATTCGTTAGATTTGAATGCGGAGCGGGCGATTTTGCAAAATTTCAAAGCCGTGCCGCAATAGGTTTGTAAGGCGTGGGCGCGCTTGTGGCAAGCTAGCTCAGGCTCGGCGTGACAACTAGCGAGCAGTTACAACGTAGTAGCAGTGGGCGACTAAAAAACGTTGCGGATGCGGCATGCAGAAGTATGGCGCGGGCGATTTTGAAATTTATCAAGCCGCTAAAGGCGCGGTTTAAAGCGCCGTTATTGCGGTTAATAGCCCAAAGATGATCCCTGGGAAATTTGCTGCGGCGAGCGGATAGTCCTTTTTGGGCTTTAGCAAGTCGTAGCTAAGCTATATCGTGCAGTTTCTCGCGGCTGCGAGCGGCTGGAGAAACGGGACTTTGTTGCCGTCTAAATTTGCCATTATGCTCGGCACATAGGATACATGCGTTATGACCGACAGGCATGTGCCCCCCCCTAACCTAAAATTTGTAAATTTCTTTCGCTCATCGGCTCTGCTTGTTTTTAATATACGTTTTAAATTTACGAATGAAACGGAGCGGGATTTTGATACACCAAAGATAAGAAACAAATTGAAAGATAGCTAAAAATAAAATTTGACTTTAAATTTATCGCGGCGGCTCCTCGCCTGCTTGCATCTGCATAAATTTTAAAGCGGCGTTTGAGGTGTACATTTAAAAACGGCGAAATTTAAAACGCCAGGCGACAGTTGAAATTTAAATTTTAAAGAGATAAAATTTTAAACGACTGAAGCCAAATTTAAGTAAAATTTTACAGGAGAATTACGGTAAAATTTCAGAAATATGAGTAAATTTCTTAGGCATTAAAGATAAGAGTATTTGCTCTAAATGCGGAGGCGAACTGCAAGATTATGCCGAGATAGAAAAATCGGATCAAATAGAAAAGAATAAAAAGCTTGAGAAATATTATAAATTTGAAAAAAAGTGGCTAAAGAGGGTGCAAAATCAGCGCGATGAGGAATAAAATTTTAAAAGATAGGCGCAGTCTTAAGGTATAAAATTTTAAAATTACGTATGTATTTGCAAGGAATATTATAAGACGTTATAAATAGAATTCCGACAAAGGGGGCGAAAATAAGATGAAAATTTTGACATTAGTATCAGCCATAATTTCTACAGCGGTATTTAATAGCCTAATATATCCAAATAAAAGATAGGGCGCATTTCAAGTAGGAGGAGAGATGAGAAATTTTGTTATATCTTTTGTCGCGTTATGCCTATATGGGTGCAGCCCTACGATTTTAGGGCATAAAATCACTTTTGCAAAACACGAAGACGGTGCCTTTTACGGCGAATGCGGCGAAAAAATAGATCAAAAAATTATATATAAATTTAAAGATGGCGTTATTCGTAAAATTTTCTATGAAGATAAAGAGGAATTTGCTTATTATGATGAGATAGTCATCCCTATCCAATCCTGCGAAGGCGAATGGTGTAAAATTTACTATCCCTGCGACGAAACGGAGTATTTCGTAAAGAAAGATGACATAGCAAAAAGAAAGTACTAGCCGTCGGGCGAAAGATACTTAGCGCGGATTTTAAAATTTCAATACGTGCAGAGTATCCAAGCGAGCATAACGTAAATTTAAAGCGGGTTGAGAAAGCAAATAAAATAAGAAGGATTCAAAAATGAAAAGCGTAAAAGGTATTTTCCGTTATCTTTTTCCGGTAAGAGATGGACGAGAACTGTATGGACTTAAAATTCCAAAAGGGCAAAGCGGTCGTTTTGGAAAAGAATTTATATTCGAGCCCGAATCGATTGCGAAATCGGACGCGCAAAAACTCGGTCTAAAAATAGATCCAAAGCTTTTAAGCGATAAGCGAATTAAATTTCATATACGCGATATGTATTATAAGACATATTATGATATAACATCTTTCGGTATCGATGAGAGCTACGCCGATTCGCGGCAAATAGATCTTGATTTGGAAGACATAAAACAAATTGTAAAATCGGATGCAGACGATCCTTATTATGTATATGGCTATAGCTTAAACATAGAGCAGATGAGATCTTTTGGATACCTTGATATGGTTAAGCCCGGTTTTTCATACTTCTTTGGTTCCTCTGCCGGCCATGAAAGAATAATCAAAGCTCCAAATAGTGGCGATAAAAATATAAAAGGCTGCTATATAAATGTCTTTGATAGCGATACGGAAGCCTTTTACGTGGCGTTATTGGACGTTAAGCTGCCTTTTAGCGAAGTTGCAAAAATAGTCGCTCCGCTGAGCATAGAGTCAAATATCCACTATTCTTATAGCCTCTCCGAAGAGCAGATTATAAAATTGGGGTTTCCTGAAATTTTAAAAGAAAATGGCGGCAAAATCGACGCTCAAATATCGGTAGAGATAGTATAATCTAAAATTTAGCCGTTAAATGGATAAAACAATGCAGCCCAAAATTAGAAATTTGTGTTTATCGTTAGAAAATAGAATTTTAAATCTACATCCTTTTAATCCCGAGCAAATATGCTATTGCATAGCGGCATGGTTTATGGAAAATAAAATTTTGTTTCTTATGAAAGAATACGACGGCTGTGGTTTAGACGAACTTTTAAAGTTAAATTTTAAAGATTATCCGACCGAGCTATCGATTTACGGCGACGGAAAAGCGAAGGATCTCTTTGGCGTAAAGATCATCAAATCGGACAAATACCGCTTGATAAATAAAATTAGAGCATTGAAAGATCAAAAGAGCTTAAGACTAGCCTACGAGGAATTAAACTCGATTGTATTTGATAGCTTGGTAGTTAGCGTGGATTTGGACTTGGCGTGCGAATGCCCGCAATGGTCGCCTAGCGATTACAGAGTTATGTTAAACGAAGCGACGGACGAAATCGTTTTTGCCTGTATAAACTGCGAGAAGAAATTTTATCCGCATACTCTTACCGAGTGCCAAATAGATTGTAATCTTGCTATTCCTAAACGCGAATATTTTATCAATTAACTATTTCAATCATTTCTTTTATAGCCAACTTTGGTAGCCAAGAAAGACGCGGGCGGCAAGGGCTAAAATTATTTAACCCAGTCTAAATTTAACTCGCTCCGGCGTATTAAATTTCACGATCGATTTGCGCTGGGGCGCCCGGACATCGCCAAACCCGAGCGCCGCTTGCTATCAAAGCTTTAAACGCAAAAAGGTTTAAAAGCTCAAAACTGCCCGAAAAGATCGTTCAGCGCCTCGCTGATGCTAGGATGCGTAAAAATTTGATTTTTGAAGAAGTCCGCCTTCGCGCCCAGTGCCATGGCGATCGCCAGCTCATTAACGATCTCGTGTGCGTTTACGCAGTGAAGCGCCGCGCCTAAAATTTCGCCGCTAGCCGCATCCACGACCGCTTTCATCATTCCCTCGTCGTGCGCTACGACCTTGGCGCCGGGCACCGCCGCCATTGAAAGCTTCAACACCTTGATTTCGCGTCCGCTCGCTCTTGCTTTGCGTTCGCTAAGACCGATGCGAGCTAGCGGCGTGCGGGTAAACAGAACGCTTGCATGCGGTGCGCGGTTTTTCGTAGTGCGCGCGCCGTCTCCGAAAAGCGCGCTAAAAATGATTCTAAAATCATCCAGGCTCGTGTAGGTAAACATCTCGCCGCCGCGCACGTCGCCTGCTGCGTAGATGCCAGCAGCCGAGCTTTGCAGATGCTCATTCGTGATGATATTGCCGTGCGCGTCCGTCTGCACCCCCGCAGCGGCTAAATTTAGCTCATTCGTATTCGCGCGACGCCCAAGGGCGTATAAAAACGCATCCGCCGCGATCGTTTCGCTCTCGCCCGCGAGGTTAAATTTTAGCTCCCCGCCCTTTAAGCTCAAAAACTCGCAGCCCTCGATAATCTCTACGCCTTGGGTCTGCAGAGCGGATTTGACGCTGGCGGCCACGTCCTCATCCTCGTTTTTCATAAATTTCGATCGCATAAGCACGCTAACTTTCGAGCCAAATCCCGCAAACATCGAGGCAAACTCAAGCCCGATAAATCCGCCGCCGACGATTACTAGATGCTTCGGGAGGATCTTTAAATTTAAAATTTTTTCGCTACTATAAGCGATCTGCGAGCTTACCTCAAAGCTAGGCTCGACCTCCCTCGAGCCCGTATTTACGACGATCGTTTCTGCCGAAATTTCACGCGTTTGTCCGTCAGGACTTAGCACGCGCACGGAATTGGCGCTCGCAAAAGAGCCCTCGCCGTCGATTACGTCGATATTTGGGCTTCCCTTTAGCATGGCTAAATTTTTCGCCCTCAGCGCCTCTACGAGCTCGTCCTTTTTCTGCATGCTCAGCACGAAATACTCTCCGAGCACGCTGAAATTTACGAAGCCTGCTTCCTTGCTCGCCGTAACTAGCCGCTTGGTCGGGATGCAGCCTACGTTGATGCAGGTGCCGCCGTACATCTGCGGCGAGCGCTCGATGAGAGCGACCTTTTTGCCCAGTGCGGCGGATTTTGCGGCAAGGGTTTTGCCTGCTTTGCCAAAGCCTATTACGATGATATCATAATCCATTTTTTATCCTTTTGATCTGAAATTTCGCGGGATTATAAGAGGTTTTATTAAATTTAAAATCTGAGTGGCACAAATTTAAAGGCGCAGACAAGAGGCGCGAAATTTAACGGCAAAATTCTAACTACGGCACGGAATTTAATACGGAAAATAAAAATTTCAGCTCTAATCGTTTCAAAAATTTTGCATCAATAGAATTAAAATTTTAAGCGCGGGATACGTGGCATTTTATAGCGCTTGGTAACGGATAGAATCCAAGCTACAAAATCCAAGTCCCAAACCGCTCATAAAATTTAAAGGTGCAAAAAACGCGGAATTTACGCCGTAAAATTCCGCCATTAGCGCTTTTTTACGCCGAGCAAAAACATATCGATGCGGTCCTTGATTAGCTCGCTCGCTTTAAAATTTAGCTTTTCGTCGAAAAATAGCAGCCTGCTAAAATGCGGCTCTCTAAGTAAAAAGCAAAAATATAGCGCCAGGCTTTTTGCCGTGCGTCCGGGCGCAAACTCGTCCGCATGCGCCGCCAAATACTCATCCAGCGCATTCGGCGAACCTAGTACGCCGCTTTTTAAAAAGATTTTTGGGCTCTCGCTAAGTGCTCCGTTAAAGCCGCTGAAAAGTATCAGTCGGTAGAATTTTATCGCTTCCGGAGCGAAAAGAAACTCCAGATAAATCCCTGCAAACTCCTGTAGATACTCACGCAATTTTAGGTCTTTGTTGATTCGCATGCGCTCGTTCATTCGCTCATCAAGCTTTTTGCTTTGCAGTTCGATGATGCGCAAAAATAGGCTTTCTTTGTTATCAAAATACTTATAAACCGACGATAGCGAGCCGCCGCTAAGCTCGATAATATCGCTTAAGCTCGTAGCCTCGTAACCTTTGGCTAAAAACAGCTCCAGCGCCGCGTCTAAAATGAGCTTGCAGCGAATTTCGGATTTTTTATATTTAGGCGATTCGGGCATTTCGCCTCCTTTGAAATACTAAAATTTTTTGTAAGTGTATAAAAAATATACTTAATTAAGCAACATTATTAGGCTAAAATTCTAAAAGCTTAGCAAAAAATAATTTTACGCGGCTTTGCAAGCGAAGCGAAATTTTATATCGTGCGGGCGCAAGCGAGCGGAATTTTATCGCGCGCCGGCTGCGGCAAGGCGGAATCTATCTTTGTAAACGAAGCGTTTAATGCCTATTTTAGGCAAATTTAGCAATAATTACCTAAAACGCTAAAAGGCATCTTTGTATGAAAAAAGTCTCGATCGGCGAAGCAGCCGAAATTTTAGGAATTTCAAAAGAAGCCGTCTACAACCGCATCCGTAGAAATTCCTTGCGTGCCGAGGAAAGCAGCGGCGTGCGCTACGTGCTTTTAGATGATGAAATGCAAAGCGAGCCCGCTTCGCAAAGCTCTGCAAAAAGCACGCGTACTGGCGGCACAGCTGGCACTCAAAGCTTCATCGACTATCTCATCAAAGAAATCTCCGAGCTAAAAGGTAAAATCGAAGCGCTGCAAAGCGATAAGGACAGACTTCACAAAGAAAAAGAGGAAATTTTAATCGCCTCAAAAGATGAAATCAAGCTGATGTATAAGGAGCGCGACGAGAAGCTCAGGTATTTTTTGTCATTTTTCGATAAACCGCTGCTTTCGAGCAAAAGCCGCGAAGCCAAACCCTACGATGTCGAAATCAAAGAAAAAACCTTCGATCGTAGCGAATGGACGAGCCTTGCAAAATTCGTAAAATCGCTCAAACGCAAAAAGCGCCTCAAAGCGCAAAGCCTAATCATCGAAAACATCGGCAAGAGCGAGTTTATCCGCGTCGAGGGAAACGAGCTTTTGATAAATCAAAGCCTAGATATAAAATCACTGAAAGGATCCAAATGAAACTACGCAAAATCGCTAGCTATGCGTTGGTAAGCGGCTTCGGGCTCGTTATGGCAGGCTCGTTAGCGGGCTGCGACGATAGGGGGCAGGAGCAAAACGTCCGCCTACAAGAGGGCGCGCTCGTGCGGCTCGAAGAGGTCGCGCCGGGAAAATATAAAATTTTAGAGGAATTTCCGAGCGAAAAAACCCAGATCATCCTAAAATCGCTCGACGGCACGGAGAGAATTTTAAGCGATGAGGAGACTAAAGCCCTTCTAGCCGAAGAAAACGCTAAAATCGACGCCGGCACTTCAAATTTAACGAACCAAAACGCGCAGCTTAGCAGCGGCGGCATGAGCCTGGGCGAAGCGATCTTGGCAAGCGCCGCGGGCGCCATCATCGGCTCGTGGATCGGTGGCAAGCTGTTTAACAACCCCGCCTATCAAAGCCAGCGCCAAACCGCCTACAAAAGCCCGAGCGCATATTCTAGAAGCGTCGATAGCTTCAATCAAGCAAAGCAGCAAAACGCCAAGGCGCGAAGCGGCAAGAGCGGGTTTTTCGGCGGAAGCAAGAGCGGCAAGAGCGGCGGATTTTTCGGCGGCTAAGCGCGCTTTGAAATATAACGGCAGCTTTGCACGGCTAGTTAAATTTAGCGCGTAGAATTTTAAAATTTGCGCCAAATTTAGCATTGATTTGACGCAGGTTTTTCAAAAACGCGCTGCAAAATTCGGCTAAATTTCATCGCTTCTGCCGCGCATGATCCGCACCGTCTGCGTGCCGTTTAAATTTAACCGCGAGCATCTTTTCGAGCGGCTTAAATTTACGCACGATCGCCGCGATAATCTACGCCGATTAAATTTTATCGTGCGCCTTGCGCGCTTTAAATTTACGCGAAGCCGTATGCGTATCAAAAGCTCGCAAAAGCCACAAAGATCGCGGCGCAAATGAATTAAAATTTTAAAAAAAGGATAAAAATGCAACTAAAAAAGATAACGCCGTTAAGCAACGAATATCTCGAAAGGCTCGGCTTTTACTGGCACACGGACGCGGACGAGACCCCTTACGTCAGCGATGAGATCGTGCGCGTGAGCGCCGCGGAGGCGGATGCGTATTACGAAGCGGCGAACGAGCTATACGAGATGTTTGTTGCAGCCGCGCAGTATGTCATCGACAATAACCTTTTCCACGAGCTCGGTATCCCCTTCAACCTCGTAGATCTAATCAAACAAAGCTGGGAAAACGAGGTGCACTGGCACCTATACGGGCGCTTTGATTTCGCGGGCGGGCTGGACGGCAAGCCTATCAAGCTGATAGAATTTAACGCCGACACGCCAACGGCGGTGTTTGAGACGGCGATCATCCAGTGGGCGATGCTGAAAGAAAACGGCATGGACGAGGCGAGCCAGTTCAACGACCTCTACGACGCACTGCGCGATAATTTCAAGCGGCTCGTGGTGCTTGACGGCGAGCTGGAGGATTTTTCTAAATTTTACGAGGGGTGGAAAATTCTATTTAGCAGCGTCGCGGGCAACATCGAGGACGAAAAGACGACGAAGCTTTTGCAGCAGACCGCGGAGGATGCGGGCTTTAAGACGCGCTTTGCCTACGTGGACGAGGTGGAATTTAACGACGAAGAGGGCGTGTTTTTTGACGGCGAAAACTACGAGTATTGGTTCAAGCTAATCCCTTGGGAAGCGATCGCGATTGAGGAGGGCGAGCTTGCGCTCATCTTAAAAAACATCGTGCAAAATCAAAAGGCGATCATCCTAAACCCCGCATACACGCTGCTTTTCCAAAGCAAGGGGATTATGAAAATCCTGTGGGATCTGTATCCGAACCACCCGCTGCTGCTGCAAAGCTCCTTTTCACCGATCATCGGCAAAAAGATGATCAAAAAGCCGTTTTTGGCGCGCGAGGGGGCGAACGTGGCGATTTTCGACGCCGACGGCAAAAAGATAGAGGAAAACGGAGGCGAATACGGAAATCAGAAATTTTTATATCAGGAATTTTACGAGCTAAACAAAGACGAGCGCGCCCAGAGCTACCAAGCGGGGGTGTTTTTCGCCTATGAAGGCTGCGCGCTGGGCTTCCGCAAGGGCGGCGAGATACTCAATAATCTCTCAAAATTTGTGGGGCACTACATCGAGGATGCAAAGTAGCGGCGCGGCAAATTTTAAAAATTTGAGAAATTTTAGGGCGGCGGCTCTTGGCGATAATTTTGTGGCAAAGCCCTCGCGGCAGTAAATTTTATCGCTCGGCAGCAGCGGAATTTAACGCTAGGAGGCTACGGTAAAATTTAACGTAACGGCGCGACCAAAATTCCGCGCGGATAAAATTTCGAGCAGGTTAAATCGGCGCGAACTAAAATTCCGCGCAGAGCAAGATTTATACGAGCTAAATTTTAAAATTTAAGCGCGAGCGGCAAAAATTGATCTCTCGCTTCGGCGTAAATTGAAATTTCAAATTTAGACGTAGGTTTCAGCGGCGGTAAAATTTTATCGATTGCTTCGGCGCGGATTAAAATTTTAAAATTTAACGCTCCGCGCGCTGCAAGCATTAAATTTCGCGAAGACAGAATTCGCGATAGTAAAATTCCACTAGAGCAAATTTACGCAATAGCCAAATTTCGCGAGGCTAAATTTTACCGCTTAAGCGCCGCGATCCGACCGCGCGACGGAATTTAACAACTAAATTTAGCCGCGCGGGCGGCTTAAATTTTAAAACGCAAAGGGGGAAATATGAAAATCGTATGTTTGGATGCCGCGACGCTTGGAGGCGATGCCGATCTTAGCGAGATCGCAGGCTTGGGCGAGTTTGAAAGCTACGAGATGACCGAGCCCGCGCAAACCGCACAGCGCCTAGCCGGCGCGGACGTCGTCATCACCAACAAAGTCCTAATCACGGATGAGATCATGGCGCAAACCACGCTTAAGCTGATCTGCGTAAGCGCCACGGGCACGAATAATATCGACATGCAGGCAGCGCAGGCTCGCGGCATCGCGGTGAAAAACGTAGCGGGCTATTCGACGAACAGCGTCGTGCAGCAGACATTCGCGTCGCTGTTTGCGCTAACCAACGCGCTCGGATACTACGCAGATTACGGCAGCAGCGGCAAATGGTGCGAGAGCGAAATTTTTACTCACATTGACGCGCCCATCAGCGAAATTTACGGCAAAGAGTTCGGCATCATCGGGCTTGGACAGATCGGCGCAAAGGTCGCCCGCATCGCCGCCGCGTTCGGCGCGAACGTGAGATACTACTCCACCAGCGGCGCGAACGATAACGGCGAGTTTGCCAGAGTGAGCCTGGACGCGCTTTTGAGAGCTTGCGACATCATCTCGATCCACGCTCCGCTAAATGAAAAAACGGCGGGATTGATCGGCGAGGCGGAGCTTGCAAAGATGAAAGAGGGGGCGATCTTGATGAATTTCGGCCGCGGCGGCATCGTGGACGAGGAGGCGCTGGCTCGCGCCGTGGACGAGCGAGGCCTGCGCACGGCGCTTGACGTGCTGCAAACAGAGCCGATGAGGGCGGATCATCCGCTGCTGCGAGTAAAAAATCGCCGCAACGTCATCATCACGCCCCACATCGCATGGGCGAGCATCGAGGCCCGCAAACGGCTAATAAAAATGATCGCGCAGAATATTAGGGATTTTCTCGCCTCCGCAGAAGCGTAGCTCTTGCAGCGCGATCTAAAATTTCGTCCGCGAGGAGCAGATTGCGACCCTACAGCGAAAAGGTTTAAAATTTTATTCGCAGTGTAGGTATAACTCTTTTGTAGAATAGCAGAATAAGCCGCAAGTTTGGAATTCTCGCGGTGCAAATATGGCGGGGTTTGAAATTTTAACGCTACAACATGATTTGAATTTTTACCTAAGCGACAGACTGACAAATACGCCCGCAAGCCCTGTGGATATAAAATTTAACAGAGGCGCGCCTTGCGAGCGGATACTTGCGGTTCTTAGCGTGACGGCGGCGCCAAAATCATACTCCGCGGGCTTGCAACGTCTTGAAATTTTACACGCTTAAAGCCGTGCGGCGCTTTTGAAATTCCGTGAGATTCAAATCCGAGTTACCGCTTAGAATTTCATGCAAATGAAGCCCTATGTATTTTTGCCTCAATGTGATCATGGGCTCGGCAACTTTTACCGCTTCTTTAGAGCGGCTAAGGTTGAAATTTTACAAAGCACGGACAGCGATAGCGAAAATTTTACGGCGCATATGACAGCGGCGCATGAAGATGAATTTATGATATCAACGTAGCGCGACGCAAATTTGTCGCTGAAATTTTCTCAATCAAAGAGGCGATTTTATTAAATTCATCATCGGCAACTTTAAAATTAGCGTTATTAAGCATAGATCGTGTCCTTTAAAGGCTAAGAGCCAAAGATACCTTTACATAAGCCATAAAATCGTTTTTACCCTCTTCGGCGTAAGAGGACACGACGCTTCTTACAAATTTTCTATTTTCAGGGATTTTTCTATTATCTATCCACGATTTCAAAGACTTTTTTAAATCCTCTTTATCGATAGCCATAGGTAGATTGTCGTCCAATAAAGATACGTTTAGTATCGTCTGCTCTTCAATCTCTTTACCTAAAGCTCGCGTTTGTATTGCGCCGACTTCAAATTTTAAAATAACCCTATCTTTATTTTTTAGCTCGTAAAACATTCTTTACCTTTTACACTATTATTCGCCCTTGCGTCTATCGGCTTTCTCTTTAATCTCTTCTGCCGCCTTTAGATCGTTTTGTGCCTTTTCAAAGGCTTTGCGTGCTTTATCTACGCGGCGGGAATTCTTAACGCTAGCGTCTTCGGCATAAATTTTCTCCGCTTCCTCTAGCTCAACCTTTTTTTTACCATAATCCATCTGCGCTTTTTCAAGATTATTAGTCGCTTTATCTCCGCCCAAAAGCTTTGCTTTTGAGGTTACTTTGCCCGTTACTGGGTTACGTCCGATAGTGCCATCAAGATTACGCTTGGCTTGCTCGGCAGTTAAATAGCATTCTTTCTTACCCCCTACTAAAATTCCAGCAATCGCGCGAGGTCTATTTTTAGGATCGGAGCAATCTACTTTTTCTTTAGTAGTATCATTTCTTTCTTTATGAAAGACATCGGAATTAACCTCATAGGCGTTCAAATTTAAACAAACAAAAACGCTTATAAAAAACGTTAATATAAATGTTTTATTTTTCATTTTTAACTCCTTTTTTATAGCCTAAAACAAGCTATAAACCTCATCGAGCGTGAAGTGCTTTTTATCGATCTTGCCACCGTAGTATGGCTTGATATCCTCGTCAAAAGCCTTATGGAAAAATTTCGCTTTATACATTTTTACCAGGCTGCTATTAACCGCATCAAGTAGCTCGGTATTGCCCTTAGATAGGGCAACGGCGATATAATCTACCTTGCCGAGGTTGATGATTTTTGCATCAAGTGCGGCGTCGTTTCTAGCGTATCCGAGTACGACCGTATTATCGTCGGCAAAGCCTATGCCCTCGCCAGCCTTTAGCCTAGCGACGCACTCATTCGCGTCGGCACATGTCGCAATCTCATAGCCCGCGTTTTTGAAGTGCTCCTCGGCAGTTGTGCCTTTAACGCTTAGAATTTTTTTATGCGCGATCTGATCTATTCTTGAAATATTATCATCCTTACGGCTTAGCACGCCAATTTGCACTGAATAATACGGGTAAGAAAAATCGACTTTCTGAACGCGATCTTTTGTGACGGTAAGCTTGGATATGATGAGATCTACTTTATTTTGCTCTAGCGAGGGGACGCGATCTTTAGATGCTACGGCGATAAAGTCGATTTTAATCTTTTTATTGCCAAATAGATTTTTAACTAGCTCGTTTGCCAAGTCAACCTCAAAGCCTTTTAGCGTGCCGTTATCATCGAAGCTAAACGGAGGCTGGGAATCTTGCAAGCCTATGCGAATTTCGCCTGCTTGTTTGATATCTGCTAGGGAATTAGCGCAAAGCGCGCCAACACCCAGCAAAATACTTAGTAGAATTTTTTTCATATTTTGTCCTTTGAATTAAAACATTTTATAAAGATCATCTAACAAGAAATATTTTTTCTCAGCCTTGCCCTTGTAAAAAGGATCGATGCTGTCGTTAAAAATTTTCTTGAAAAAGCCATTTTTGCTGAGCTTGACAAGCCCGTCGTTTAAGGCGTTTAGCAAGTCATCGTTGCCTTTTTGCACCGCGATAGCTAAAAAGTCCGACGTGCCTAAATTCTTGATATTTACCTCTACCTTGCGATCTACGACCGAATAGCCCAAAACTACCATATTATCGTCCGCATAGCCGCTGCCGCGACCGGATTTTAGCGCGCGGAAGCATTCGCTAGAACTAGCGCATGAGATAACTTTAAAGCCTTCCTTATTAAAATAATCAAAAGCCGTAGTGCCCGGTTCAGCTAAAATTTCTTTATCCTGTAGGTCGCTTATTGTCTTGATATTGTCATCGCTACGGGTTAGTACGCCGATATTTACGCTAAAGTAAGGGTTTGAAAAATCCACTAGTTTCTCGCGCTCTTTCGTAACCGTAATCGCCGCGATATCCAAATCGACCTTGTTATCTTGCACGGCTGTGATACGATCATTGCCTAGAGTTACGACATATTCGATTTTGCCGCCCTTATCGCCGAAAATTTCTTTCACGAGCTCTTCGATAAGCGAAATTTCAAAACCGCTATATCTTCCATCCTCGGAGACGCTAAGCGGCGGCAGTGAGCCGTCTATCCCAATGCGAATGAGTCCTTTTTCTTTGATCTGCGCTAAAGAGTTAGCAAATAACGAACACGAAGCGATTAGCAACGCAAATATAATCTTTTTCATAAAATTCCTTTAAATTTTACTAAAATTTTGCCAGCGAATAGAATTCCGTCCATCGCCACTTTAAATTAAAACAAGCTATAAAGATCGTCCAGCAAGAAATACTTTTTATCGACGGTGCCTTTATAAAAAGGCTCAATACTCTCATCAAAAATTTTTGTAAAAAACCCTTTTTTACTTAGCTCAATTAGTCCCGCATTTACCGCGTTAAGCAGCTCAGTATTGCCTTTTTGCACCGCGATGGCCAGGAAGTCCGTCGAGCCTAAATTTTTGATATTTACTTCGACTTTGCGGTCGACTACAGCGTAAGCGAACACAAGCAGATTATCATCTGCGTATCCGTCACCCTTACCCGATTTTAGGTCATTGAAGCATTCATTCGCGCTCGCACACGGTACTACGTTATAGCCCTGTTTCGTAAAGTAATCAAACACAGTAGTGCCGGGCTGCGCCAATATAGTCTTTCCGTTTAGATCGGAGACCTTTCTGATATTATCGTCGCTACGAGTTAGCACGCCGATATTTACGCTAAAGTATGGATCGGAGAAATCTACCAGCTTCTCACGCTCTTTCGTAACCGAGATAAGCGCGATATCTAAATCGACTCTGTTATCCTGCACCGCTTTTATGCGATCATCGCCTACCGTTACGACATATTCTATCTTGCCGCCTTTATCGCCGAAAATTTCTTTAACAAGCCCTTCTATTAAGAGTATCTCAAAGCCGCTATATTCGCCAACTTTAGCGACGCTAAACGGCGGAGACGAGCCATCTATACCGATGCGAATAACCCCTTTTTCTTTGATTTGAGTCAAAGTGTTGCTAAAAAGCGAACACGCAGCCAGCATCAATGCTAGGATTATCTTTTTCATAGCGCCCCCCCCCTTTAAAAATTACAGCAAGCTATAAAGATCGTCTAGCAAGAAATACTTTTTCTCTGCAGTTCCTTTGTAGTAAGGCTCGATAAAATTATCGAACGAATTTTTGAAAAAGCCCTCTTTGCTTAGCTTGATTAGCTCGCCGTTTAGAAAATCCAAAAGCTCCGAATTGCCCTTTTTCACGCCGATGGCTAAGAAATCCGAAGTGCCTAAATTTTTGATATTTACTTCAACCTTTTTATCTAATACCGGATAAGCCAGCACGACTAAGTTATCATCGGCATACCCGTCGCCCTGTCCGGCTTTTAGCGCCTTATAGCAGGCGTTTGCGTTATCGCATCTAGCGATATTATAGCCTTGCTTTTCAAAGTATGTTTCTGCAGTACCGCCGCTAAGAACTAAAATAGTTTTATCTTGTAAATCGTTTAGGGATTTAATCTTATCTTCGATGCGGGTCAAAATGCCTATATTGACACTAAAATACGGGGTCGTAAAATCGATCTGCTTCTCGCGCTCCGGAGTTACGGTAAAAGTTGCGATAACTGCGTCCACCTTATCTTCTTGTAGGAATTTTATACGCTGATTTGCAAGCACGGAGGTAAACTCCACCTTTCCGCCCGATGGAAGCATATCTTTAGCGATGGCATTTGCCATATCGACCTCAAAGCCCTGATGCACGCCGTCTTCTATCTTGCTAAACGGCGGCTGTGCGTCATAAACGCCTATTCTAAGCACTCCGCTACTTTTGATCTCGGAGAGCGATCTTGCGCAAAGCGCGCTACTGGCCAAAGCTGCGACGAGCAGACTTAAGAGAAATTTCTTCATCTTTTTTCCTTTCTCATAAATAATTTCAAAACCATTGCCACGGCTACGGGAAACCTCAAAATCCCGCGCGAATGGCAAGCAGACATTAAATTCGCCCGCAGGCGAAAAGCAATTTTAGCTTTTTATATCTTTAATGATTATTAAATAGTAAGTAAAGTCGCCAAATAAATTCGCTTTTTCATTGTTTACTTCGATTTTGCGCGAGTTTTTTAGAATTCTCATCCGCGTCCTAGCAGTAAAATTTAAAATTTTTAAAATTTTAGAATTTTACAAAATTTTAAAGCTGCAGAATTGGGTGAGAAATTTTATGAGCGCTTTAAAACTCGCGATGAAATTTTAAAATTTTATGAGATTAAATCTTGCAGGTTGCATTTGGCAAAACAGCACAAAAAAGGAGTGGAATTTTAAAATTTCGCGCTTTAGCGCAGACATAGAAGAATTTAAAATTCTTAAATTTATACGCTCCGCCCAGCAAAACGGAATTTTAAAATTTTTAGCAAGCGTCGTATTTTAAAAGCAAGCAAAATTAAATCTTTGCCACGCTGCAGAATTTCGCGATAAAAGTCACGCCGCCAGCGCTAAATTTTGCGCCATAAATCATACTACAAACATCAGCTTGGCGCAAAGCACGATGATGAATCCGAATACAAAGGCGATTTTGTGGATATTTGCTCGCAAAAACTCAGACGCAGGCCTTCCCATCGCGCGGCAGCTTAAATTTATCGCTACGCACACGGCGACGATGAGCGCGAGCGTGACTTTTAGCATAAAGATTTTTTGAAGCGGCGTGCCGAAATACCCGCCATTAGCGCTTCCGACCCAGCGGCTCATCATCATTCCGCCGGTAATTATCAATGTAAAAAGGCAAACCGGCATGATCTTAATCGCGCGCGAGCCGATCGCCTTTTTAATGCGCTCAAAATCCGCGCCCAGCGCGCCTTTAAGCCGCATAAAAATCACGACGTCGAAAAATATGTAGCCCAAAAAGATAATGGCACAGATAAGATGGACGATCTGCACGTAAGGATAAATTTGCTCCACCACCGCTCCTTGCTATGAAATTTCGCCCATTTTATGCGAAATTTTAAATTTTAGCAATGATTTTTATCAACGCGCCGCGAGCGGTTAAATTTAAGCCGATCGTGCGAGCGACGCAAATAAATTTTGGCAAAATCGCGCAGGCAAATTTAAAAGTAAAGTCGCGCGGCTAAATTTAAAAATGAACGCGCTCGTAAATTTATAAATTTACAGGCATCACCGCGCGGCTAAATTTTATAAAATTTCAAAGCATCATCGAAAAGATTATGCCGAATATGATCAGCGGGATATTAAAGAAAATAAAGGTCGGCACGCAGGTATCCCAGATGTGGCTATGCCCGCCGTCGATATTCAGCCCCACGGTAGGTCCAAGCGTGCTATCGCTCGCAGGCGAGCCCGCATCGCCGATACCCGCGGCCACGCCGATGATAAAGATCGTCGCCGCCGTACTAAAGCCCAGTTGCGCGGCTAGCGGGCAGTATATCGTAGCGATGATAGGGATCGTGCCGAAGCTCGAGCCTATGCCCATCGTCACTAGCAGTCCGATACCGATCATCAACAGCGCACCGCCGAGCTTGCCGCCGCTTAAAGTGCTCGCTACGTGCACCAGCTCATTCACGCCGCCGGTTTCTTTTAAGATAGTGCCGTATCCTGCAGCGATCAGCATCAAAAACGCGATGTAGCCCATCATATGCACGCCTTCGTCAAATACGCTATCCAGCTTCTTCCACTCGATGCCTTTGCTCGCAAGCATTACCAAAATTCCGCTAAGCGCGGCAAACGGAAGGGATTTGATCCAAATTTGCACCGCGAAGCACACCGCGATGCCCGCTAGCGCACCCCATTCGCGCATACCCATCTTAAGCTCGCTAAAATGAGCATCCAGGCTCTGTTTGGTTTCGGCATACTCCCTCGGCTTGCGGTAGTAGATCACGGCTAGGATGAGACCCACGAGCATCGGCACGGCGCTTAGCCACATCACGCTTGATATGTCGCCAAGGCTTACCGCGATGCCGTTTGCGTTCATATTTTTTTCGATTAGCCCCATAAAGATAAGTCCGAATCCCAGCGGCAGCGCCATATACGGCGTCTGCAAGCCGAACGTCAGCGCGCACGCTACGGCGCGGCGGTCGATCTTTAGCGAGTTCATGATCTTGACTAACGGCGGGATCAAAATCGGGATAAAGGCGATATGCACGGGGATTAAATTTTGTGAAAAGCACGCAAAGAAGGCGATCGAAAAGATAAAGATATATTTTTTGTCGCTGATTAAATTTGCCACCGCGCGCACCAAGATCGCCGTTAAGTTGGTCTTTGAGATCGCGCTTGCGATGACGCCTAGCAGCAGATACGAAAGTGCGGTTTCTAAATTTCCGCCCATGCCGAGGCTCCCGGCGTTTTCGGGGTTGCCGTTTATGAATAAATTTATGGCATCGCCCAGCGGGATCTTGCTTGAGAGCACGGCGCAGATCGTGCCGATTAGGATCGCAAGCATTACGTTGCACCTCAGCAAGCATAGCGCGCACATCACACAGATACTGATAAATACGGGATTGGTAAGCATCTTTTGCCTTTTTTGGAATTTTTGCAATTATATAGAATTTAGGGCTAAATTTTGCTAAAATCGCGCAAAAAATCGGCTAGGACAGCGATGAAATATTTTTACTCCTCTTTTGTAGTAAGCCTAATTGCGCTTGCTATCGCGTTTTATATCGGCGGCGCTGGTGCCGCTTATATCTGCGCGCTTTTATGCGCGCTGGAAATCAGCCTTAGCTTCGACAACGCCGTAGTCAATGCCAAGGTGCTAAAAGATATGGCGCCGGTGTGGCAGAGCAGATTTATCCTCTGGGGCATTCCGATCGCGGTTTTCGGGATGAGATTTTTATTTCCCGTGCTAATCGTCGCCGCAAGCGCGCATCTAGGACTTTGGCAAACCCTCATGCTGGCACTTAAGCAACCGCAGCGCTACCATGAAATTTTAAGCGAGAACGAAGCGCAAATTTACGTTTTCGGCGGTGCTTTTTTACTGATGGTCTTTTGCGATTTTTTCTTCGATGCGCAGCGCGAGCTACATTGGCTAGGCATAATCGAAAATAACGCTGTAGTGCGATTTTTAAAGCGCATTCCAAACGCGCCCACGCTGATCGCTCTAGCCGCGGGGCTCGTGCTGCTTGCTAAAACGGGTTCAGCGACGCTCGGCGCGGCGTATTTCGGCGCGATCCTGCTCTATCTGCTCATCTCCTGCTTCGACCGCCTTTTCGGCACGGACGGCGTAAAAAACGGCCTTGCGGGCTTTTTGTATTTAGAAACCTTGGACGCGAGCTTTAGCTTCGACGGCGTGATCGGGGCGTTTGCGCTAAGCGATAATATCTTCATCATCATGCTAGGTCTCGGCGCCGGCGCGATGTTCGTGCGCTCCATCACTCTGTATCTCATCGCCCGCGGCACGCTGTCGCACTTTGCCTATCTGGAGCACGGCGCGCACTACGCTATCGCGTGTTTGGCGTTTATAATGTTTGCCAAGCTGAAATTTGAAGTAAGCGAGATCATAACGGGCACCGTGGGGATCTTATTCATCGCGCTATCGCTCCTTTCGTCGGTGCTTTACAACCGCCGAAACAAACGCAAACTAATCGAAACGATCGCCGGAAACAACGAGTAAAATTCTATGATAACAAAACGAAACCAAAATATGGGGTTTAACAAAATCTATTTAAATATCCAAGTTATATGGAGAATTTTATTAATCCAATTCCGATAAATACGCTTCATAAATTTTAGCTATTTCTTTACCCGTTTGTCTTATTTCTTCATCGCTTTTAAGCCCGTGACGACCACCTAAAAAGTAAATTATCACAACCAGCGCTCCGTAGCTATTTTTAAAATAGAAAAATTTCTTGTAATCCTTGAAATTTCTTTCTTGTAGCTGCGTATTTTGATCGCCGAACGCTACAATAAAGTCATCTTTATAACTTATGCCCGTACAAATAATTATCTTTGGTCTATATTCTTTTGCCCATGAGTTAAATATCGGAAATCTGTTTAATCTAATCCATTTAATATATTCGTCTTTATCTTTAAAACCCGTTTCTTTGCTAATAGCTTCAGTCCATCTGCTGTGATTAGTATCTTTAAAGGATAAAGGATATAAATTCATCTTAAAGTATCCTTTGCCGCCTCGCGAAAACGGTTTAAAAGTTTCATTAAATTTGACATGATTTTCTTCACCGTTTATTGCCGCCAAAAGTTTTATAGCTTTTATATTAAACTGGTATTTTAAATTTTCCTTACAATCCTCGTATATGGCAGGAATTTTTAAATCATTATTTTTAAAAATATTTTGTAGTTCTTCTTCTTTAAAACCACCTCCCCACTCTAATCCGCAAAGCCAAATACTAGGGTTTTTCGGCGAGCCTATATCACCGCCGTCACAACTGCCGAAATTCAAAGCCCATCTTTTAAAGTCATCATTTATCATTTGCTTTCCTTATTATGATTTTTTATTCGATTATTTTATAACGCTATTGCTTAAAGCCGAATAAGGGCGATTCGGTTAAAATTCTACTCAAAGCTAGCATAAAATTTAATCACCTAACGATAGCGCCGCGCGGAACCGAGACCTTTGTCGTGCAATCTTTTTAACTCCCGCTTATTTGGTAGTAAAATTCCACTTACGGGTTCACCGCTCTCGTTTGCGCCGCCAAAAATCCTTGCTTAAACACAGCTCGTCAATGATACCCAGAAGCTGCAAAATTTCATCCATTAAGCGGGTTTAAGATTTTTTATGCTATTTTTGCGACCTTATTTCGATCAAAAGGCGAGAGATGATAAATTTACCGAAAAATTGCGTGGTTTTTACCTATCCGAAAATGGGCGGCAGCGGCAAATTTTTGCCCGCAGAGTTGCGCGACGTGGCGGGGCTTACGGGCTGCACGCTTCAGTGCAAGGCCTACGAGAGCGCGCTTGCGCAGATAAAAGCCCTAGGCTTCGAGCTTATCGCCGTAGGCAGCATGGGTGAGGCGGGCACGAGCGAGTTTAAGCGCGCTACGGGCGCCTCGTTTGAGTTCATAAACGACGAAAAATTCGAGCTTGAAGCGCCGCTTCGGCTCGAAACCTTCACTACCGGCGACGGGAAGAAATTTTACCACCGCCAAACCCTAATTTTTAGAGACGGCAAGGAGATAAAGCGCTTTAGCCGAATCGCTGAACCAGAACAGGACGCGCAAAACGTACTTGCGGCGCTAAAGAGCCTGTGATCGATCGCTTTGGCGGCGTGCTTTAAATTTCGCACTTCAAACACGCTGCGACACAAAGCTAAAATTTAGAGCAGAGGCGCATTTTTATTAAATTCAGCATTTTTAATTAAAATGGCACTAAATTTAACGGAGGCGGGTATGAAAAAATTTCTATTTTTGGCGCTATTTTGCGCCCTTGCGGCAAACTGTGGCGAGAGCGCGCGGGCGGATAAAATTTCTGCGGCGAGCAAAACAACGAGTATCGGCGAGACTGCTACGCAAAACGCGCACTTTATAAAGAGCGGCGAAGCAAGCGCCGGCTCGCAAAGCAGCGCCGATGCGGTCATCCAAACGGACGGAATTTCGCGGGCGGATCTGCAAAGCTGCATCGTAAAAAGCGACGAAGGCTCCTGCGATCGCGTCGCGCGCGGTCTGAAAAGCGGCTGCGAACGAAAAGATCAGCTATCGTGCTTTTTCTACGCAGATGCGCTAGGGCGCGGCTTGGGCGTGGAGAAGGACGTCGTGGCGTCGTTTGAGCTTTTTCGCGAGCAGTGCGATGCCGGCAGTAGCGAAGCTTGCTACGAGCTGTCGGTCAAATATCTCCAAGGAATCGGCACTCCTCAAAGTTTTGAGCTCTCGGGGCAAGCGCTAGATAAGGCATGCAAAATGCACAACAAGCGCGCCTGCGCGGTGCTCGATCTGCTGCCGAAAAATTAGCGCGACAGAGGCGATAAAATTCCAAGCTTCGATCGCAAATAAGGCGCGTGAACCTTTTAAATTTTAGCGGGCGACGGATGCGGTGCAATGAAGCAGTAAATCGGGGCGAGCGGCAGATAAACGAAAAAAGGAGCAGAGATGAAGGCTTTAAAGCTTGCGCTGGCGGCGGCGCTGGCGCTTAGTTTGGCAAACACGGACGGCGAAGCCAAAGAGTTTAAATTTAGCGGCGCAAAAACTAGCGCGCTTTTAGCAAAATGCAGCAAAAAGGACGCCGCCGCATGCTACGAAGCGGCGATGAGATACGAGCTGGGCGGTCGCGGCGTCGTGCGAAACCGCCTAAAAGCGCAGGGCTTTTTCGCAGGCGCGTGCGAGCTCGCAACCCTCGCTGAGCGGAAGCAGGGAGGCAAAACGGACGGCGCGGGCGGGCGCGCGATGAGCGATCTGCGCGAGCGAGCCTGCCTAGGCAATGCCGCGGCGCTGGAGAGCTTCGCGAGCGGGCAGTGCCGCAGCCTCGTGATATACGACGAGCTTTGCGAGGGCGGCTCGCAGGAGGCGTGCGACAATCTGGCGCGGATGAAGCGCGAAGGCTGGGCGCCCAAGGAGAGCTGCAGCGAGGAGATAGTCGCTAAATTCGGCGACGGCAAGCCGCAGAGATAAAATTCCGCTCTATTTCACGGCGATAGAGTTTAAAATTCCGCGAGTATAAAATTTGCCGAAATTTTATAGAGCTCGACCGAAAATGGTAACAAGGCGGGCTAAATTTGAATTCTAAAACGCTTTTAAATTCATGTATTAAGCGGCGTCAATTTTTGGGCTCAGAGAGATTAGAATTTACGCGGCAAGGCTCTTTGAATTAAAAATCTCGTGTAACGGCTGGGGCTACAACTTTAAAATTAAAAATCCCGTGTAACAGCTGGAGTTACAATTTTAAGAACTAGAATTTAAACAAATCTGCAATTTAGTAGTGACGATGATATAATTTTTTAGAATTTCGCAAGCGTAAAATTTATCAAAATTTTACGTATCTACGTCGAGCCGCCCTCCCAAAAAAAGCGCGAAATTGGAATTTTAAACTGCCGTCTTGTGCGAGGAGGCGATAATTTTAAGCAGCTAGAATTTCAATTAATGCGGATTAAAATTCAAGCGTAACGGGCAAATGCGTGCATCGCAAGCGATGTAATTTCAAATATGAGTTCAAGGCTTGTGTTAGGCGCGGAATTTAAACGTCACGAGCGATAAATTTCAAAACATCCATTTTAAAATTGCGAGGCGGGGATTTAAATTTGAGTGCGGCGAGCGATTAAATTGCAAAAGGAAGCTTAAATTTAAATATCGCGGCCACAAATTATGCGTAAATTTTGCGCCTAAATTCCGCAAAATTCGGCGCGCGATAAGTTGTTTGCAGTATCGCAGCGAGACCATCAGACTAAGCTCTAATCACGCTTAAAACCCTATTTACGGGGTGCTCGCGCAAGTGGGTATTGCAAACCGCCGAAGCAAAAAGTCTGATCGGAAGCGTTTGCGGCGTATCCCAACCGATCGCGCCTCATATTTTGCTCTATGGCCTAGCTCGTGCACGAAATTTTAGATTTTGAAATTTAGCGCAAAAATATTATAATTTCGCCCAAATCACGGCTAGGACGGAAAATGAACTCACGCGTGCAAAACGAATATCTAAAATCAAAAGTTATGAGCGCCGAGAAAGCCTGCGAGCTGATCCCAAACGGCGCATCGGTGGGCTTTAGCGGCTTTGTTGGGGCGGGCTGCGCGCTAGCGCTACCACAAGCTCTGGCACAACGAGTGACAGCGCTGCACGAAAAAGGCGAGCCCTATCAAATCGAAATTTTTACAGGCGCATCGACCGATCCGCTTTTAGACGGAGTTTTGGCAAAAGCAGGTGCCGTGAGCTTTCGCGTGCCGTTTTTTACGGATGCCGATATGCGCCGTGCGATAAATAGCGGCGCCGTGCGATACACGGACGTGCATCTATCAAGCCTTGCCGCGCAGCTTAAGGCGGGCTTTTTTCCGCATCTAAACTTTGCTGTGATCGAAGTAGTGGCGATTAAAGAAAGCGGCGAGCTCGTGCCGTCCACGTCGCTAGGCAATAATCAAGCCTGGCTCGATATCGCCGATCGCGTTATTTTAGAAGTGAATTACTATCAGCCGCTTGAGCTGGAGGGCATTCACGACGTTACGGATCTGCGCCTGCCGCCGCATGCTGAGGATCTGCCGATCAAGCACGTAGGCGATCGTGTAGGCAGCCCCTATATGCATGTAGATCCTGCCAAAGTAGTCGCTGTAATAGAGGCTAGGACGCATGATCGCGTCAATAATTTTACCGCCGTGGATGAAATTTCAAGTGCGATCGGCCGCAACGTCGTAAAATTCTTAAAAAACGAGGAGGCTTGTGGCAGACTTCCCGCAAAGAAGCTACTGCCGCTACAATCGGGCATCGGCAACGTCGCCAATGCCGTGCTTAGCTCACTACAAAATGCTGGCTATCAAGGGCTGCAATGCTACTCCGAGGTGATCCAAGACGGCATGCTAGATCTCATCAAAAGAGGCGTCGTAGGCACTGCAAGTGCCACGGCGCTATCGCTTAGCCCCGCAGGTGTCGAGGAATTTCAAAAAAACATCGATTTCTACCGCAAGCACATCATACTGCGTTCGCAAGATGTCTCCAACTCGCCAGCGCTCATCAGAAAGCTCGGCGTCGTATCGATGAATGGCATGCTAGAGGCGGACATCTACGGCAACGTAAACTCCACTAACGTCATGGGTTCGCAGATGAAAAACGGTATTGGCGGTAGCGGTGACTTCGCTCGCAACGGATATTTGTCGCTATTTTTGAGCCCATCGCTCGCTAAAGGCGGCGCAATCAGCGCTATCGTGCCATTCGTAAGCCACGTCGATCATACTGAGCACGACACCCAGGTCATCATCACCGAATACGGTATCGCCGATCTGCGCGGTAAATGCCCTCGTGAGCGGGCTCGCGCGATGATAAGTATCGCACATCCCACTTACCAAGACGCACTGAGAGATTATTTTGAGCGGGCATGTGCGCAGCCCTGTGCTGGGCATACTCCGCACATCCTAAGCGAGGCGCTGTCGTGGCATCAAAGATTTAAGGATACGGGGAGCATGAAGGCTTGGAGCGAATTTGCTTGAGCTAATGCGCTAAAGCCTAAAGCTTAAACCCATTTTTGCTGAAGCGGGAAGTTTGCACTTAAAATTCCGCCTGCATTTGAAAGCTCTATCGTTATTTAGAGCGAGGCGCACTAAAATTTTATTTTGTAAAGCTCGCGCGAAATGTTATAAAACGAATAGATCGAAATTTGCGCCGTAAAATTTTAAAATTTGCAGGCGGGTTTAAGGCGCGGAATTTAAAATTTTATCGCTACGGAATTTTAAAATTTAGCCTTAAATTTGCAGCTCGCGCATTTCAAATTTTAAAATTCTATGGCTTAAAATTTTAAAATTTTGAACTTCGCAAAATTTCGTCCATAGATCCGCCATTAAATTTTAAATTTAGCTCTCATTTCATTTGCCATGCGCAAGCTTTTACGGCAATCCTAGCTTATAAGGTGCGCCATAAGTTCGCAATAAATTTCGCGCAGTATTTGCCAAGATAAATTCCGTATTAAAGCAGCGGCTTGCTAAATCAGAATTTATCGCCTTACGAATGCGATCTTTGGGCTATAAATTTAAAAAGGCGGTCTATAAAGTCGCAGCGAGATGAGATTAGAATTTTATCCTCGAAGGCTCCATCGGCTTGCTGTAGAAGTAGCCCTGCATATATTTAATCCCCATCTCTTCTAAGATAATTGAAATTTCGTGGTTTTCTACGTATTCGGCGATGAGCTCGTAGCCCTGCTTGCACGCGAAGTTAGCGATGGTTTCGACGATAGCGCGCGAGTTTTTGTCGTTTGCGATGTTTTTGATGAGCGCTCCGTCGATCTTTATGTAATCCACGTCGAGAGTTAAAATTCTATAGTAGTTGGAGTATCCGCTGCCAAAATCGTCTATCGCGACCTTGCAGCCGTAATTTTTGGCTACGGCGATGAAGCTTCTAAGGCTCTCGTAATCGTCAAATTCCTCGCTTTCTAAAATTTCAATAAATAGATTTGAAGCATTTGGGCTGGATGCGAGCTTGCGCTCTAAAAGCTCCTTGATACCTTCGTTTGCGATGTCAAAATATGAAAGATTTATGCTAAAGCAAGTTCCCGCGAAGCGGTCTAGCAAGCGAAAAGCTTCGTTTATTACTACCTGAGTTAGCGGTATGTAGAGCGAGGTTTGCTTTGCGATATCGATAAACTCACCCGGGCAGCGCGTCTTGCCCGAGCGGTCGATTAGACGGATTAGAATTTCATATACTAACGGGACATAATCACCGCCCTCGGTGCCGTAGGTGTTACCACTAGGATCGCGGTGGGTGATATCAAATATGGGCTGGACAAGCACAAAGACTTGATTTTTCTTGATCGCGTTTTGAATAGTGTTGATCATAATCTGATTTTGCAGATATTTTTCCTCAATCGCATTTGGACGCGAGTAAAAGCCCACGTGCTCGTTTTTGCTCTGCGCCTCATACATCGCCATAACCGCCTGAAAGACCCTATTCGCGCCGCCCGCTACGTCGGCACGCTCGCTTACGCCCATCGTGATATTTAAAGGCGCGGAGGCAAAGCCCTCGGTCGTATGGAGATTAAAAACCTTGTCGGTGAAGTATTTATTTATGATCTCCACGTCGCGCGCGACATTTAGTCCCTCGTAAAATAGGCAAAACTCATCCGATTGGATGCGAAAGATACTGGCTTTGATCTCGTGCGATTCGATACACATCGCAAGCGTGCGCGCAAATGAGCGCAGAATTTCATTCGTCGTCTCCGCCTTGTAAAAAAGCCGTAAATTTGCAAAATTTACGATAGTTATGTAGATCGCTACGCCCGTTTTTTCGGCGTTTATTAGCTCGTATAGCGCTGCTTCGTTGCCCTGGCCCGTAAGATGATCGATATAGACTTGATTGTTTAAGCTCTCCTTCGCGTTCGCAAGAGCTAGCTTCATAATCTCGCGCTCGCCGATGTCATGAGCGTAAAGCGCATATAGCGGCGGCTTGGATGCAGCCGCGATATTTGCTAGCCTTAGGCCCACATCGGCTAGTTCGCCGTTTTTACGGAGCAGGCGCGTATCTTTGGCGCTTTTATTTACCATCGCAGGAAGTTCGGTCCCCTTATCTTTGGGCATCAAAACTCCAAGATCGCTTCCTTCCAGCTCGCTTTGTTCGTAGCCGCTTAAGCTAAGCGCGCTTTTATTAGCGTATAAAATTTTAAAGCTCTGATCTGCTAAAACTATCGCTTCGCCTGCTTGCTCGCATAGCGCGCGATAGGGCGCAAGGGCGCGTTTACTACGCAAAGCATCGGAATTTATGATGTAAGTAAGCAGTAAAAACGACAAAAACACCGCCGTGTAAAGCATCGTCATTTGCATAAACGAGCCGTAGAATTCCTCACTAGCGTAAGAAAATCGCTCGCGCAGGCTTGCGAAGCGCTCGTTGAGCAACGAGAGATTATCGCTTACGATGATATTTTGCCGCTCAAAATTCCTTAAAATTTGCCGCGCAATTCCTATAAACGCAGCTTCGTCGGGGCTTGACGCATCTGCGTTTTCTAGCGCACTTTTTAAAGCAGAGATCTCGGAGCGATTTTTATAATTAAGCCCTAAAATTTGAGAGTAGAGATTTGCTCTTTGCGCATTTGTGCCACTGGATAAAAATTTTTGCTGCAGACTTTGAAAAAGGATTAAATTCTGCGAATTTAAAGCCCCAAGCTCGTCCAAAAGTGAAATTTTATCGCTAAAAGCGCTTCCGATCGCGCGCACATCGCTGCTAAGTCCGATTTTATCGATGATTTTGTCTTTTTGCAGAGCTTGCAGCACCTGATAGATGCCGCGCATATCGGCATTTGCAATCGAAAAGTCCCTTCTTGCGATTTTTGCATCAAATAATATATTTAGGCGGTTATCGGCATTATCGATCAAAGCTAGCTCGCGCGAAATCGTGCTAAATCTCGCTACATCTCTTAGCGACGAGAAATAATTCCCGGCGATGATTATGCCTAATATCATAATCCCCACCATCAAAGTCCACATTATCTTATCTTTCATCCTGCGCCTCCGTCATCTCGCCCTTAAGTGTAGCCAAAAAGCTCATCAAAGCATCAAGCTCCCCATCGCTAAGATCGTATTTTAGCAGATCCTTTGCAATCTGCCGCACCGCAAGACGCAAATCCATCTGCCCGTTTACGTAAGGCGCGGTTTGCGTGATATTGCGCAAGCTAGGCACGCGGCGCAACTCAAATCCGTCGGAAGTGAACCTATGCCTAGGCACATCCTCCTCTTCTGAACTTGGACGAATTTTAGTAAAGCTGCCGGTGCCTAGGCTAACGCCGTTGTGACATGCCGAGCATAGCCGCACAAAAAGCACATATCCGTTATATTCGGCATCATTTAGCTTAACCTCGCCGCGCAAAAATCGGTCAAATTTGGAATTTATCGCCGTTTTGGACTTTAAAAATTCCTTCAACGCATCAATGAAGTTCGCCGTATTCGCCTCGCCGTAAGCACTTTCAAAAGCCTGCTTGTAGGCTAAATTCTTCCTGATAAGCTCTAAAATTCTATCTTCGCTCGCATCCAGTTCATTCTCGCTAAAAACCGATGCCGCGATCCGCGCTTCAAAGCCCGCGAAATTATAATCGCCCAAGTAGCGATCAAAATAATAAGAATTTATGAGCGTAGGCACGCGTCCATCGCGCACCGAAGCACCCGAATCGTTTAGATAGAAGTTGTGGCAACTTTCGCAGGAGCGGCCTTTGCTGCTAAATCTTACGTCAGTAAAAATTTTTGCGCCCAGCCGCGCCTTTTGCGGGTCGTATTTAGGCATCTCAAGCGGCGAGAAAAGATTGCCGCAAAGCCCCAAAAGCGGCGCCAGGCTAAATATAAAACAGCTTAAAACTCGCTTCGATCTCATCGCTTATCATCCCGCCTTTAGCCCGCTTTTTCAAAATCTCCTCGATCTCGCGCTCACTGGCCTTCGCGCCGTCCATATGTAGGTGCCATGCGGCGTTTTGCACAGCTTCTTGCAGGCTGCGTTTTTGCTCGCGCTTTTCAGTTAAAATTTCGCTTTTAAATTTGATGTCGCGCGTCTTTAGTAGCGCCTCGAACTTTTCGGCGGCGGTAGCAAGTCTTTTATGCCCCGTGCCAAAGCGCTCAAAAAGCGGCGCAAGCATCGATGAATTGCGCTCGCTCGCCCAGTTTAGATAAATTTTTCGCTCGCCTAAAGCCAAAAACGCCTCAAAATCCTCCGTGCTCTTCAGTGCAGGGCTCATCGTAAGAAACGCGATATCAAAAACTGCGGGAATTTTAAAATTTTCGCTCTCGTGGGTTTTGCTCGCAGCGTCTTTTAAATTTAAAGCCCGGACTTCTTGAGCTTGCACATTTGAAATTTCGCTCTGCGAGCGCGGATAAATTTTAAAATTTTCGCCCGCCGCATTTGCAAAACCATCGCGGCTCAGCCGCTCGCAAAACTCCGCAAAGCTTAAATTTAATACGTTTTGCAAGCTGATGCCAAACTCCCCCGCGCTGCGCCTTAGCTCGCGCAGCATCCCCTCCGAGCTATCGATCGCCGTGACCTTGGCGCCCAGCGACGCGAGATACAGCGAGTAAACCCCCGTACCGGCGCCCACGTCAAGCACGCTTTTACCCGCAAAGCTCACCCCCCAGCCGCGCAGTATCTCAAACACCCGCTTGCCGAAATCTCCTAACTCGCCGCTAAATTTAGCGTAACTTTCGGACTTTTTATCCCAGCTATTTTCATGTGTTTTTTCGCCGATTTTCTCCACCGCTTGCCTTTAAATTTTTTGTAATAATAGCAAAATTTGGCAATTTTTCCGAATTTGGGCTATAATAAATGCTTTCAAAATCTAGGCGAAAGGGCGTTCATGGCGGACGTGACGATAAAAAATTTAAACTTTGCTTACGAAAAACGCGAAATTTTAAAAGATATAAACTTAAGCTACGAGCTGCGCGATTTTTTGGCGATTTTCGGGCCCAACGGCGGCGGCAAAAGCACCCTTTTGAAGCTGCTTTTGGGGCTGCTACAACCAAGCTCGGGCACGATCGAAATTTTAGGCAGATCGCCCGCGCTTGCCAGGGCGCAAATGGGCTACGTACCGCAGTTCATCGCGATAAACAAAAGCTTTCCCATCAGCGTGCTCGAAGTCGTTTTAATGGGGCTGATAGATAAGAAAATTTTCGGCTTTTACTCAAAATCCGAGCGCGAGCAAGCCATGCAAGCCTTGGAGCGCGTAGGTATGCAAAGCTTAGCTGACTGCCGTATCAGCGAGCTTAGCGGCGGGCAGAGACAGCGCGTTTACATCGCGCGGGCGCTGTGCGCGAAGGCTAAAATTTTACTTCTTGACGAGCCGCTAGCGAGCATAGATACGATGGGGCAGGTTCAAATTTACGAGCTTTTAAAATCCCTAAACGAGGGCGGCTGCGGCATAATTTTAATCAGCCACGACGTGCAACTCGCGCTAAACTACGCAAACCGCGCGCTTTACGTCGCAAACGGCTCGGCGCACACCCACGAGATCGATCCGGGGGGCAGAGCGGAATTTTTAGATCACCTGCGACGCGAGCACGGGCACTTTTGCGCCGTCGATCTCGCGCTTAACGAATGCTGCTGCAAGGAGTGCAAAAATGGCTGAAATTCTATCCTATGATTTCATGCAAAACGCCCTACTCGGCGGGCTTTTGGTCAGTATAGTCTGCGGCGTCGTGGGCTCTTTAGTCGTGATAAATCGCATGAGCTTCATAGCAGGCGGCATCGCGCACGGCGCATACGGCGGCATCGGCATCGCGCTATTTTTAGGCATCTCGCCCGTACTGGGAGCTAGCGTATTTGCGCTGTTTTTGGGGCTGCTCATCGCCTACGTCACGCTGCGAAATACCGAGCGCTTCGATGCCGTAATCGGCGCGATATGGGCGTTTGGAATGGCGCTGGGGATAATATTCGCCGATCTCACGCCTGGGTACAAATCCGATCTGATGAGCTTTTTATTCGGCTCGATCTTAGCGATAAATCACGAAAATTTAATCTTCATCGGCATTTGCGACGCGACGTTTGCGGCGCTTACGGCGTGCTTTTACAGGCAGTTTTTAGCGATCAGCTTCGATAAGGAATTCGCCCTGCTGCGTGGGGTAAATACGAGCGTCTTTTACTATGTCCTCGTGGTGATGGCGAGCCTCGCGGTGGTCGCGTCGATTCAGATCGTAGGACTAATCTTAGTGATCTCGCTGATGACGATCCCGCCCTTTATCGCCGAAAAAATTTCAAAAAACTTAGGCTCGATGATGGCGATAAGCTGCGCGCTATCAGCGCTTTTCTGCGCGGCGGGGCTTATTTTGAGCTTTAAGCTCAATCTAACCAGCGGCGCTTCGATCATCCTAGTCGCCTCGGTCTGCTTTTTCGCAAGCTCGGTCTTTAGCAAACTTCGCGCCTAAAATCCCGCCCAGCTCGCTAAGCAGGATGCCCGCGAGTATCAGCGCCGCACCCAAAATTTGAAGCGCGCTTAGCTTCTCACCGAAAGCATACCCCATAATGCCCGCGCTTACGGGCTCCAGCGCGAAAATCAGCACCGTTTTTATCTCGCTTACGCCGCGGTTTTGCGCCATTGTTTGAATCACAAACGCCGCGACAGTGGCAAAGATCGAGGTCAAAACCAGCGCAAAAACGAAGTCGAAGCTCGGCGAAAAGATTAAATTTCCTAGCACCTTTATCTCGCCTTCAAATTCCGCGTGCGGAGTGAAAACCGCCGCGATCAGCGCGCAGACGCAGACGCAGATAAACTGCACGATCACAAAGCCGTAGAGATTGCTTTTGCGCGCACAGACGCCCGTAAATACGATGTGAAGCGCGTATGCAAACGCCGAAATCAGCGTCAACCGCTCACCTATGCCAAATCCCACCGCGCCGCTTGCTCCGCTTAAAAAATACAGCCCCAAAAGCGCCACGACCGCGCCGCCAAAGGCGCTAGCACCGATCTTTTTGCTGAAAAACGCAAGCATCAAAAAGGGCACGATGACGACATTTAGCCCCAAAATAAACGCCACCGTCGATGATAGCGCATAATCAAGCGCTATGGTCTGGCAGGAAAAATCGCAAAACAGCATCAGCCCGCAAAACACGCCCCGCCCTATCGTGCCGCGGTCAAATTTGACGCCGAAGCGCAGGCAGGCGAGGTAAGTAAAAATGCTCGCCGCCAAAAAGCGCCAAAACAAAAAGCTAAAAACGTCGCCGCTATGCAGCGCGCGCTGAACCGGCACGAAAGTGCATCCCCAAACGATCGCCACGAAAAGTAGCCCCAGGTCCCACAGCCTGCTAGGCGGAACGGGGTTTTGCGCGCGGCTTTGCACGGAATTAGAATTTTGCCCGAAACTCTGCGCGGAATTCGAGCTTTGCGTGCAGTTTTGCGTAGAGGCAGAATTTTGCGCAGCAGCAGGGCTCTGCGTAGAATCAGAGCTTTGCGCGAAATCGAAATTCTGCGCGGAATTTAAGCTTCGAGCGGAGCTAGAATTCTGTGCCGAATTGGATTTCTTCGCAAAATTCCGCGCCTCAAAATTTTTCAATCCAAAGCTCTGCGGCGTATGAGCGGAGTCCGGATCGTTTGCAAGAACCCCAGTAAAATTTTTCTTTGAGCGTCGCGTATGGGCGTCAGCAAGGCTTTTTGCAGAGCTTAAATTTGGATCGTCTACGACGCTTGCACGGCTTAGCGAACTCGCGCTATTTGCGCCGCTATGAATGGAATTTTCCGTAAAATTTAATATAAAATTTCGCTTGAAATTTCTTGCGGAATTTTCGCAAGGATTTGTTTCGGGAGATTTTGCAGAATTTAAAGCTTTATTTTCGGTGCGGCTCATATCCTGCGCGGGCTTTAAATTTAGCGCAATAGCCGCGGAATTTAAAGCGAATTTTCTCCCTGGATTTTTGACGCGCGGAGCGGAATAGAGCGCGACGAGATTGCGCGCGGCAAAACTGGCCGAGGCACGATTGCATACGGCAAAACCGACCGAAACGGGATAAAATTTTAAATTTCTTTTGCAGATGAAATTTAACTCGGCGGCCGCGTCTTGAAATTTGAAATTTCTTTTGAGGTAGGGAGCGGGAGCGAAATTTACCGCACCGCCAGGCGCTGTATTTTTCGCGCACGTAAACGCCACATTTGAAGCAGAATTTAAAGCTGTGTTTTTCGCGCGCTCGCGCACCGGATCTAAAATAAAATTTAAAGCGGATTTTGAATTAAAATTTTCCGCGAGCTCCGAGATAGAATTTTTCATAAATTTAAAGTAGAATTTCGCCGAGATCTTATCGTAGTTGCGCGCCTATCTGACCGTCTTTATCGCGTTTAAAATCGCGCCCGAGTTTTTGCGAAACTCCCTTTCGTTTTTGCTCAAAAAATCAAAGCTTTCGTTGATGAAGGCGCTACTGAATTCGCTGCCGAAATCATCCGCAATCTCCTTGCCCACGGCGTTTTTGTAGCTTTTGGCAAAGCCCGCGTCCGAGCCCAGAGCGCGCGCGAACGGCAGCAAAATATCGTAAATTTCATCAAAGGCGTTTGTGCGTAGATAGTGGCTAAACAGCACTTCGCCGCTCATAACCGCCTTGGTATCGGCCTCGGGCATCTCTTTGATTTTAGTAAGTATCAAATTTTTTAGCGGCTCGATCGCCGGATTTAGCTTTTGAGTGGCCAGGCGGCGCATATTTTGCACGGCGATGCTTTTTTTGCCCGCACGCTCGGTAATGTAGCTAGGCAGATCAAGCTCGTAATCCTGTACGCCAGTGCGTTCGTACTCATTTGCAGCGCGTTCGATCAGAGTACTTAGCGAGCTTTTGAAATTTTCGCTATCGCCCACGTTTGCGCTGATGACTACGTCCAGCCCCTTTACGGCGACCTCTTCCCAACTCGCAGCCGCTATGAGCGGCAAAAGGCAAAGAATTAGATTTTTAAGCAAGGCTTTTTCCCGATTTAAGATTGTTCATTTTATTTCAGAAATTTTAATGTATAATCAACGCTTTTATAATACCAAAAGGGCTAAATATGGAGCTTTTACTCATCGCTTTTGCGCTTGCGATGGACAGCGTCGCGCTTAGTATCTCAAACGGCGCGAAATATCCGAATTTTAAATTTGCGCAGATCGTGCGCATCGCGTTTTTCTACGCGGCGGCTCAGTTTATAATGCCGCTTGCGGGCTACGCTTTGGGGATAAATTTCGTAAAATTTATCGCGCAGATCGATCACTTCGTCGCGTTTGGAATTTTATCGTTTTTAGGCGTCAAGATGATCGCGGAATCCCGCCGCGAGCAGGACGAGCCAGCTCTACGCCTAAGCACGAAGGAGCTGGTGCTGGGTGCGATCGCTACCAGCATCGATGCTATAGCCGTGGGCGTGACCTTTGCCTTTGGCGAGATAAACATCCTTTACGCCTGTTGCGTAATCGGGCTCGTCTGCTTCGCGCTGTGTGTCGCGGCGTGCTACGCAGGCAAGCTAACGGGCGAATACCTGCACTCAAAGGCGCTCGTTTTAGGCGGCGCGATTTTGATCCTAATCGGGGTTAAAATTTTGCTCTCGCACCTCGGCGTTATCGATATTTAGGCGGCCTTTAAGCGGGTTTTTGCGATAATTTTCAAAACAATCCGCAGGAGCGAAAATGAAAAATTTGATAAATTTAACCAGCGGCGACCGATTAAATTTGCGCGTCGAGGGCAAAATTTTAATCAGCGAGAGCGTCAAAAACGGCAAAACGAGGCAGACGCAAAAGGAGTTTGCCGGCGCGGACGAGGCGCAAAAAGCCTGCGTGAAAAAGGAGTGGGAGAGCCTAAAGAAAGGCTACGTCCTGCAAAACGCAGACGCCAAAGCGGGCGAGGCGAGTTTGCACATCTATATCGGCGGCGGTTACACGGGCGCGCTGGCCTTTGCGGGCACGGGAGACGATCTTTTCGTCTATAAATGCGGCGGCTACAAAGAGGGCGGCGCGCTGGATGACTTTCTCATCAGGCTGGACGCGAGCGGCGCCGTAAAGCAGCAGATCGTCCTGCCAAAGCCGCTTGCATGGCGGGCGGAGCGTGCGGGTGAGGTTTTGCTTTTGGATCTGGATCATTTTATCTTTAAATTTGATCCCGCAAGCGGCGAATTTAGCGATCTCTCTCAATGGTTGAGCTTTAAAAATAGCAAAGAATTTACGAGTTTCGTTTGTGCGGCGAAAGATATGGCGTCGTTTGCGATGTTCGGTCAAATTTTTACTTTGCGCGGCGACGAGATTTCGCCTCTAGCCGAGTACAGATCCGAATGAAAAGCTATACACCGACCTTGTGCGCCGCGATTAGCGATGACGGCGCGCGGCTGGCGCTTCATTGCAAACAAAACGAGATCAAAATTTTAAGCACGCTAAACGGCGAAATTTTAAACGAGATAAAAGGCGATTTCGGCATTTTTGATAAAATTTGCTTTTTGGCGGACGGCTCGGTGCTGGGCAAGGAGCGCTACGCGAGCAAGCTAGTTTGCATTGACGTTGCAAGCGGCGAGTGGCTTAATCCTGCGTGGCTACGAGCTGAATGCGCCGAGGCGGACGAGCTTTGCATTAGTGCGGACGTTTCACGGCTCGCATTGATTAATTACGACAAAGCCCGCATCATCGATCTAAAAAGCGGTAATTTGCAGCTTAGCTTCGAGCTCTCGCACGTCGTGAAGCGCTGCGAGGCGAAATTTGAGCGCATAAACGGCGAGGAAGTTTTGGCCGTGCGCACCGACTACGGCTGCTTTAGTCTATATCGCGTTTAAATTTAAAATATCACGGAGCCATTAAATTTACAATGCGGATTTGCGCATAAACTCGCAAAATTAAAATTTATCGGCGGGGTTTTGTTTGCGTAAATTTACCTGCCGATCAAAAATACAAAAATTTAAGCCGCCTTAATCTCTCGCAATCTATACCAAGCGATGATTTGTAAGATAAACGCCGCTAACAGTATAAAATATCCGATAACGATAGCGACCGTTAGCGCACCGACGACCGTGCAAATGAAGTAATAGAGGAAAAATTTATCGCCCGATATTCTTGAAAGCTCATTATAAACTTGGAATTCTTTAAAAAACGCATAAATCATACCGATTATGCCGGCGATGAAGAAAATGACGCCGATGGCTATGCCGATACCGCTAGCACTGCCATATTTAGCGCTCGCGCCTATCAGCGCAAACACCCCCATAGTCGCACCTATAAAGATAAGTATGGTCGCTACGACGGTGGCTACTAGATAAATGATGTAGTTTTTCTTAAGCGTAGGGCTGGCAGCTTTATTTGAAAGCTTGATGATAGCGAGCAATATACATATAAAACCTGCGATAACGAAAACTAAACCGATAAACGGAATAACGCCTAAAATCGGTAGCGCCGATCCCGCTAGTCCAAGCGTTCTGATGGTTGATAAATTATCATCCCCAAGAGAAAAATTAGAGAAATCTACGTTAATGAGCTTTGTTTTTGTAAGGTATATCTCCTTTGCAGTTTGCCCCTCTGCGATAAAATCAACTTCATCGCCTTGACTCAAAACGACTGGTTTGCCTTCCTCATTTGCCGATTTCACATCCTCTTGCTGGTATGAGTAGCGGCTCTCATCTGCGGCAAGGATAATGCCCTTAGCCAAAATAGTTCCTTTCACAGTTTCTCCTTTGAAATTAAATGAAATGTGAATTATATATTTTTAAACAAAAGCTTATCTTAAAGATAGTAGTTCAGCATCAAATCCGCTTTATCCGCGGTCAAATTTACCCGAAGGATCGTCTTACTCACTGCTCTTTCGCAGCGTGAAATTTTAATCTTATCATAGCGTAATTCTACGCGCAAACTCACGCCGTGCCGCACGCCCAAAACATAAAATTTCAAAATTTAAAAGCGAAATTTCATAAAAGCGATCGGCCTTAAATTTAAATCCGTCGCCTAGGAATTCTAAATTAACTCAAATTTCAAAATTTACAAAGGCTTTTTATTTTTTGCCCACCAGAAGCTTTGAGCTGCCTAACATCAGCCATTTGGCTTCGCGCGGGCCCATAAAAAGCCCCTGCGTCGTGTCTATGAGCTCGAGCTGCTCATAGCCCTGCTCTTTAAGTCGCGCTATGAAAGCGTCCATATCGCCGTAGTTTCCGCGCGAGAAAAGATCGTGGATTGCGAAGCTGCCGCCCTTTTTAAGCACGCGGAGCGTCTCTAAAAGCAGCGCCTGGCGGTCCTTGCGCATGATGTTGTGATAGACGTAGTTGCTTGTAACCGCATCGAAACTGCCGTCCTCAAAGGGTAGCTGCGTGGCGTCGGCCTGCTCGAAGCCGATGTTCTGCACCCCTTCGGCGCGCGCATTGGATTCGCACAGCTGCTTGTTAAAAGACGCATACTCAAAGCCCCAGCGATCGACGCCTAGCACCGATGCGTGCGGGTTGCGCTTAGCCACGGCGATCGTTAGCGCGCCGCTGCCGCAGCCTACGTCTAGCCCGCGCCCGCCCTCAGGTAGATCTACGTATTTTGCCGTGCCCTCTACGATCGCGCGAGAGAGCTGACGTTTGCCGCCGTAATCAAACGTGCGGTACCACACGACGCAGTAGATCGTAAAGCCGATCAAAACCAGCGCCGCTGCGCCGAAAAGCCCCGCAAGAAACCACCTCAGCACGCCGCCAACAAAAGCGCCGCAAACGCCGAAAATCAAAAACAAAACTAACGCTATGCCCGCACCTGCGGCAAAGCTCGCGATCATGCCCTTAGGCACCCAGTTTTTATAGTCCGGTTTCATCTTTGCTCCTTTTATTAAATTTAATCTCGCGGCGGCAAAGCACGTCGCGGCGAAATTTTAAATTCCGCCCGTAAATTTTAAATTTCGCAGCTCAAACCTCGCTTAAATTTAAACGCGCGCTAATAGGCGTATTTAAACTCCACGTAGTAGTTGCGCCCGGGAGCCGGAGTATAGACGTCTGCGCGTAAATTTTGGTTGTAATTATACTCCTCGTCAAAGACGTTTTTGACTCCGGCGCTTATCAAAAATCCGCTTGCGAAGCGGTACGCAGCGCCCAGATCTACGATCGTGCGCGAATCGATCCTATCGTGGTTGGCGTCGTGCGATGATGAGAAATATTTAAAATCGCTCATCAGCGTTAAATTTCTAATCGGCTCATAATCGACGCCCAAAACGAACTTCGAGCGCTCCACTAGCGGAACCTGCTTGCCTTTATTCGCGCCGGATTGGATCTTGGCGTCCACGTATGAAAAGGTCTCGCTGAGCTTTAAATTTGAAAGCAGACTTTGCTCCGCATACAGCTCCACGCCCTTGCGGCGCGTCTCGTCGATATTGATGAAATGCCAACCGCTATTAAAGCCGCTACCGAGTAGCTCGTTTACGATCTCGTTTTTCGTATCGGTCCAAAAGATCGTAGCGCTTACGTATTGCCCATAGATTAGATCCTTCATGCCGATCTCGTAGGTTTTAAAGGTTTCGGATTTGAGGTTATTAAGCACGTAAGGGCCGCTAGAACTTAGCTTATCGATGAGCTGATTAGGACCCGGCGAGATATAGCCTCGCTCAAATTTAAAATAGACATTGCCGTCTTTAGAATATTTAAAATTCGGCGTGATCTCAAACGCATAGTTGTTTTTATCGTCCGTTACGTGCGTGCTGTCTTGAGTGTGAAAGATGCGCCCCATCCTACGCATCGTCGTAGAGACCTCGCGATCTACTTTGTATTCGGCGCGTTCAAAGCGCCCGCCCGCACTAAGCGAAAATAGCTCCGTAAAGTCGTGCTTTTCTAAGGCATAAACCGAGTGCGTCTGTTTTTGCATATCAAAGATCGTAAGTTGTGAAAGGCTCATCATAGGATTTATTGCGGTATTAAAATCGATCCTGCGGAAGCCCTTATTTTTAAGATAATCATATCCCGCTATGAGCTCGTCGTTATCATAGGTAAACTTGCCCTTTAAATTCGCCCCTTCTTTGCGATCTTTCATTACAAAGCCCTTTTGCAAAATTCTAATATCTTGATAATAAGGCTGTAAATTTGCTTCAAATCTATCGCCAAATTTCACCGCATAATCCAAGTCAAAATTTAATCGTGTGCTTTTAGTAAAGGTTCTCTCGCCTCCCTGCTGGCGGCGATCCGCTTTAAGTTTGGCAAGCCCTAAACCCGGTACATCATGCGTCCTAGCGCGATAAAAGCTGGGATTAAAAGATAGGCTTTGATCATCTGAAATTTTGTAATTTAGTCCAAATGATGTATAGTAACCTCGCTCTCTTTCGCCCTTGCGGTATCCGCGCTGCTTAAAGCCCTTAACGGCGGTTTTTAGAAACAGATTGTCGCTCACGCTGCCGCCAACGCCTAAATTTAGATCATTGTAGTTATACGACGCGATCTTGGTCGAGATATTGGCGTACGGGTATCTGACGCCCTTTTTTGTGATAATATTTATCACACCGCCGCTGGTGCCGCTGCCGTAAAGCACGCTACCGCCGCCAGGGATGATCTCCACGCGCTCGATATCTTCGATCGGAACTAAATCGATCGGGATGGTCGTCGGCGTCGTGTCAATCATATTGAGCGCGACTCCGTTAAGAAGGACCTTGACGGAGGTATTGGCCTTCGCGCCCTGCCCGCGTAGATCAACCGATCTGCCGTTAAAGCTAACCCCAGGCGCCTTTTCTAAAATCTCACGCAGATCACGGTAACCGCGGTTTTCCGTATCCTCCGCGGTGATAACGGAGACGTTGCGAACCTCGTTTTTAAGCGTGTCCTCAAAACCTGTCGCGGTAACTACGATGGTACCCAGCTTTGTGGCGTTCGCGCCGGAAGCGTTTTTAGGAGCTGCGGAATTTACGGCTCTCGCGCTAGGCGCGATATTTGCGGACGTAGCGTTGTTTTCGGATCCGTTTAGTTGCAATGCGGCGCACAAACTTAGCGCGATCGCGGCATTTGAAAGATAAAATTTCTTAAACATCACTCTCTCCTATTTAAAATTAGAATTTTGCGAATGATTTGCAAATGCTATATTATAATTCCTCTTGATTAAATAATAATAAATTTCAAAGATTAAAGATAGATTTTTTAAAATTTAGGCGGAGATTGGATGAAATTTTAATTTCGAGCGTTTTGCTGGGCGCGATAAAATTTCAGTTTTAAATTTAGATTCTTTAGCAGCGTTTTTTTAAAAAGGCAAATTCGCAAAGCGGATCTAGCTGAAATTTTGAAATTTAGCCAAATCCCTAAAATCATACCCGTCTAAAATGCGACCAAAAGTATTAAACCTATCCTAGTGCTCATTTTTTTCCATATGGCCTTTTTGATTTTGCTTGCGCATCAATTATTTTTATCATGACTCACCCTCTTTAGCCACTCTTTTTCAAATTTAAAATATTTCTCAAGCTTTTTATTCTTTTCCGCTTGATTCCACTTTTCTATCTCGGCATAATCTTGCAGCTCGCCTCCGCATTTAGGGCAAACACTCCTATCTTTAACGTCCGAGAAATTATAAAATTTAAGGCACCCTTTGCAACGCATAAATTTAGGATAATATTTTATGCTTTTTTTCGGAGCGAAAGGCGAGATATAAAAAGAAAGCGCACGCCGCAAAGCATAAAATTCCTATGATGATACGCAGATGCGAGCTATCGAATTTTACCGATGCCATAAAGCCAGGCTTTATATCGACTTTTCCCAATAAAGCGGCCACCAGTCCCCATGCGAAAAAAGCAAAAAAGCCGATTAGCGCAAAAATTCTATTTAGCATTTTTATATATTCCTCTATAACAAATCAAAATTTCATCGCTTTTTAAATTTACGCTTTTTGATCTTCGGAGTTTTAGCGCCTTGATGAGGAGCGTTTCTTCGCCAGTAGTCGCCGTCATTATACTCCGTAAGCTTTTTGCCGCAGTCCGGGCAAATTTGATCCGTATCTTTGACGTCCTCGTACATGTAAAATTTAAAGCAGTCCTTACACCACATATACTTCGGATATCTTTTTATGTTCTTTTCAGAGCGGAAGGCGAGGTAAAAAAACGAGATACTAATAAGTAAAACCAAAAATCCCGAGATAAGAAAAGGATATCCGATTTTGCTTTGTATTCCTGTGGGATCTTGCGTTGTAAAAATTTCTATAGATATTATTAAAAGGTTTAAGCCTATCAAGGCATTAATCACTCTACCTATTTTTTTGTTTATGAAAATTCCTGCAGAAACAAACAATACGCCGATGATAAAAATTTTGATAATATAGACCGGCTCAACTGCGCTCCAGCCTCGGTATTTAAAATACATCTTTCCGCTAAAGCAGCCAAGAATACTTTCAAATACAAAAAATGCACCCAAAAGTATTAAACCTATTCTAGCGCTCATTTTTTATTCCTATAGGCTTTTGAGATAGTTGCCATCATGCCGATACAACAGGAGCCGATTCTATCTAGCATTTTGCCGCTCCTTTTCGTTACGATCTGCTTCATTCATCGTGTTTTGCGTCATGCCGTCTGATCCTTAAATTTTGGCTCTATGAGAGAAATTTTATTTTTGATAGTTCGAAATTTCTCATATAACAAACCTGGAATATTGTAAAATCAACGTATAATCTTCGCTATAAAATTTTACCCTATTTTTTCTATTGTAGATACTCATACTTAGCAGATATTTGGCGAAATTTATGTAATCCTCCGTATTAGGGAAATAAAATGTAACGCTTTGGTAGAATGTTTTAAAATCCAGCTCAAATTTATACTCACCCATATCGTCCACTATATAACACTCCGCTTCGTCCATTTTGATAAATTTCTCTATATCTATGCATAGTTGAGCGCTATTTTTTGCAAATCGCACTCCGTTCACTGTATCATAAGGAAAAAGCTCTAGGTATGAGACCCTTTCATTATACGATGATGTTAAAATGTTTTTTGCGAAATAATACATAGCCAAATTCGTAGTAAAACCCAAAACCACAAGCTTTTTGTCTTCTAGAATTTTAATATCTAATTTATGATACTCATGCCCCATAAGTTCGTCATCGATAGTTAGAGGATCGTCTTTTATATAAATTTTATTCGGTAGCACTGATTTATTCTCCTTTTCACGCACTACGCCGTTATTCATCGAGCGCCGTCAAATATGATCCCGTCACTTCAATCGCGGAGGATAATAACTTTTTCCATCTACATTGATGCTATTCGTATTCATATTTTCTCCAATATAAGTTCCGCCGAGCCCTCCTCAAGCGAATTATACTCATCCAGATGTATATGCGAATGTTTCGGCGCAGAATCTTGCGCTAAAGTAAGCAAATGCCTGGCAAGAGATATAAGTCCGCTTTTACGCCCTTATAGTAACTTCGTTTCCTAGAGCATTGACGGAGATCGCGAAGTCCTTTTCCCATTGTAGCTGCAGTCCCTTTTCTGCGCAGTAGTCTAAGGTTTTTATAACACACTGTCCCATATATCGCCGATACTCCTTTTTAAATTTAATCGGTTGGCGAATGAATTTACCTCATCGATCGGCTAATCGATCTCGTAGTATTTTGGAAAAATTATATCTAAAATAAAAATGAAAGGGGTTGGAATAACTAAATTTAAGATAAGAGCTGTGCGCGAAAATGAAGTGATTAAAACTTAAAAATAGCTTAAATGGTGGTCCCGATTGGACTTGAACCAACGACTTCCACCATGTCAAGGTGACACTCTACCAACTGAGTTACGGGGCCAAAAAGAAACGGCAGTATATCAAAAAAATCTCTCAATAGCAAGCAAATTTTAATTTTTCGTAAAATTCCGCCGAAATTCTATTTACCCTTGCCGAAATTCTATACAAGATTTCGCCGCGACATCAAATCCCGTCGAAATTCTACGCGAAATTTCACGATTTTGCCGCAATCCCGCGCGGAATTTTATCCTATTACTAAAATTTCGCAATCCCGTGCGGAATTTTATCGCGCTTGCGCGGCGCTCGCGTGTTTTGCCTCAGCAGCCTATTCTGCTCCGCTTTGTTTTATCTAGTCGCTTTTCCCCGCCCCGCCTCGTTTCATCTACTTGCCTTGCCCTGTCTTATTTCGCCCGCTTGCCTCGCTCCGCCTTGCGCCCGTTAAGACGTCCAAATTTTTTCATTCAGCTTTAGAATTTTTACGATTTGTAGCATCGCGTCCAGATCGATTTGTATCTTGCTCGCGAGCTTGTCGCCTCGTATCGGCTTACTTAGATCAGGCTCAAAGCTATCGTATAGACGAGGTATTTTTATATAAATTTTGTTTTTTCTGAAGCTAAGTTCAATGTATGATTTCGTAAGCACTTTTAAAAATAAAATTTTCTCCATCAGCGCCGGCGTTAGCACATACGCAGCGGCGAGCGGGTCTTTCGCATAGACCGCGAAGGATTTGTCGAATTTTGCGTTATCCATCTTGCGAAGCCACGCATTGCTTTCGGAGGCGAAGGTTTGCAGCTTCGTTATGCTGGGGAGAATAAAAACATCAGATCGATCTTTTTATGAAAATCCGCCACGAAAAAAAGACCCTGGAACGGTTCAATGTATTTCTTTTTAGACGCCAAAACCAAAAATTTTTTATCGAAGTCTTTTGATAGCCAAATATCGCCGAAGCTAAAATCTACGCCGTCTATGTTTCCGAATATCAAATCATCTCCGCCAAAGTTCGCGTATTCTCCAAAAAGCCCGCTATGCTCAATATCTTGTTCCAAAGCTATGGCACCGAATCTGTTGTATTTGTATCCTAGATTTTCGACGTAGGGTGCTATGTAGAGGGCTTTGTATTGTAGCGCGAATTCTCGCGTTTTGACTTTGTAGGTTTTTTCGTAAAAGAACCTATATGCAAAGTACAGCATTATTAGATCAAATAAAATTTCCGATAGCAGCTCAAAAGATATTTTCTCTCCGCGGACCTTGTATATCATCAAACAAATCAGCGGGATAAATATCGCACAGGCTTTAAGCAGGCTTATTATTTTCCATTTTATACGGCTTTGCAGCAGCTTGCGGCGCTCTTTTTCCAAATTTACGATAGTTTGTACGTCCAACAATTTTCGATCCTAAATTTCACCGCTTGCGGCAAGATAGCTCAAATTTAAACTCTAAATTTAAGCAGGCAAAGCTAGGCTTAAAGCTCCCCGTTAAATTTCAGCAGCTCGTTTGCATACGCTCGCACGCTCGCATCCACCGCCGTAAGCGCGTCCGCGTCCGTTACGCTAGGCGAGTTAAATTTCTCCGCGCACTTTAGTACTACGCGCGCAATGTCGGCGAAGCGGCACCGCTGCTGCAAAAATGCATTTACGCCCGCTTCGTTTGCGGCGTTGATGACGACGCCGAGATCGGGATTCGCTAACAGCGCGTCTTTGAGGGTAAAGATTTGAAATTTCATCTCGTCGATCGGTTTAAGCTCTATCGGCCGCAGGGCGCACAGATCCACGGGCGCGGTGATCTGCTCCCGTACGTCGCCGCCAAGCAGTGCGTGCGCGATGGCTAGCCGCATATCGGCCCTGCTAATATGCGCCGTCGTAGAGCCGTCCGCAAATTCGACCAGCGCGTGGATCTGCGAGGTGCGCTCGATAAGCGCATCGATCTCGCGCATGCCGTAGAGCCAAAACGCCTCGATCACCTCAAAGAGCTTATTCGCCATCGTAGCGCTGTCGATCGTGATCTTCGCGCCCATCTTCCAGTTGGGGTGCTTGAGGGCGTTTTGCGGCGTGAGCGAGCCTAGCTGCGTTAGCGGCACGTCGTAAAATGCGCCGCCGCTAGCCGTGATGATTAGGCGCGAAACGGGGATTTTGGCGTTGCTAAGTAAAAATTTCAGTCCGAAATGCTCGCTGTCGATCGGGTAAATTTTATCCGTTTGCAGAAATTTCCCGCCGACGACGAGGCTTTCTTTGTTAGCTAGACAGAGCCTTTTGCCGAGCTCTTGGGTTTTTAGGCTGGGCATCATGCCCGCAAAGCCTACGAGAGCGTTTACCACGGTCGTGCTTTTGCACTCCGCAAGCATCTGCAAAATTCCATCTGCGCCGCAAAATACGCGCTCGTGATCTACCTCGCTTTTTTGCTGCGCGTCCGCGATACAGACGAGCTTTGGGTGAAATTTTGCGATCTGTTCGTTTAAAAGCTTGATATTGCGCCCGCAGCTAAGCGCTTCGATCATACTGCCGCTGCGAGCGGCTACGTCTAGGGTGTTTGTGCCGATAGAGCCCGTAGAGCCTAAAACTACCATGAATAGACTATCGCCATCGCGATCGCGCCGAACATATAGCCGTCGATGCGGTCTAAAATCCCGCCGTGTCCGGGAAAGAGCGCGCCGCTGTCTTTAAGACCCGCCGCGCGTTTTAGGTAGCTTTCAAACAGATCGCCGAATACGCCAAAAATTGCTATGATGATGGTTTTTCCTAAAATTTCAAGCGGTGGCATATTGGTAAAGATGCGCGCATAAATGAGGCTAACTATAAGCGCGAGCGCAAGACCACCTAGCACGCCTTCTACGGTTTTATTTGGCGAGCTAGCGCTTAGCGGAGTTTTGCCAAAGGCTCTTCCGATAAAATATGCGCCGCTATCGCTAGCTACGATAATAAAGATCAGCCAAACGAAGTGAAAAACTTCCCCGAAATCATCATAGGCCGCCCACATAAAAAATATCGGCGCAACGGGATAGATGAAAGGAAGCGTGATCTTCAGGCTAGGGCCCTTGGTAAAGGCTACGACAGAGGCGACGCATAGGATCATCAGGATGCTAACTTTTAGCGCTGAGACGAAAGGTTCGTCGGTCTGCGTAAATGGTAGCAATGCAAAAAACGCGATCGCCAGCGCGAGCCACTTTTTGCTAGTTTCCTCTAGACCCCATAACTTGAGGCTTTCAAAAAACGCAAGCACGAGTATCAGCGCAAATACGGCGAAATTTAGCCACCTGGCGTTTATGAGAATTAGAGCCAAAAATACGGCGAGTAAAATGCTTGCCGTGATTATTCTTTGCTTCATAGAATTTCCTTGGAATTTATTTTGAGCAATTATATCGCAAGCTCGCTTATTACGGCTTTAAAACGCTGATTGTTTTAAAATTTACGTAGTTTACGAAAGCACCTTCGTTGATTTTGACATTTTGACGTTTAGTGTAATCGACGAGATATTTTCCGCTGCCGCTTGCACTGAAGCTCACGCAAATTTTAGCGGCGAATTCAATCACCTCTTCGCTTAGATTTTGCTTATTTGTCTTTACGATGACGTGTGCACTTGGAATATCCTTAAGATGAAACCAATAGTCGGATTTGGAGCTATTTTTTAGTAAGAACTCATTGCCTTTTTCGTTTTTACCGACGCTGATTTTAAAATCCCCGAGATAAAAGCTCGCTACATATTCGCTATTTTTTTCCTTGCTTTTTTGCCTAGTTTGTGTGCGCTTAGGCATTAGAATTTCGATCTCGTGTGCATCCTGTGCGGCGAGAATGAGCGATTTTAAATTCTCATAAAACGCGAGTTTCTCCTTTAAATTTTGCTCTTCGATATGGATATTAGCAGCCTTTTGGCGCATACGCTTTGCCTCGGAGTAAAGCTCGCCTAAAGCGGCGCTTGCGGGCTTTTGTAGCTTAAATTCTACCGCTTTGGCATCTCCTTTTTGCAGCGTAAATTCTCGCGCGCTAGTTGGAATTTTATAGATATTTTCTTTTAGCAAGGCGGCTTTCGCACCTAAAAGCTCGGCGCTTCGCAGTAGTTCGGCGCTGCTTTGCAAAGAGTCTAAAGCCTCACGCACCGAGTCTAGCTTTTTATTTAGCGCCGTGATTTTTGCGGATTTGAGTGAGTTTAAGCGATCCGCATTTAGCGCGTTAAATTCCGCGCGAAAAAATGCCCTAAAGTCCGAAATTTTTGGCACGGGGGCTTCTTTAATATTTGCAGGCGGCAGATGGCGGAGCTTTCTTCCTACCTTGATCTGTCTAAATTCCGTCTCGAAGTGCCGCAGCGCCTCTAAAATCACATCGTTTTCATCGGTGATTATTACGTTTGTAAAGCGCCCGGTAAATTCGAAGTAGATATTTGAGCTTTGGGTTTTGTAGCTTGCGTTTTGGCTCACGCTAAGGCATAGAATTCTATTATTTTCTGGCACGCTAACGGAAGTGATGCGCGATTTTACGAAGCGCTTGGCAAGTAGCACATCAAAGGGCGCCGCGTAAACCTTGCCTTCGGTAAAAGCGTCATTTTCGTGGATATTGCAGCCCGATTTATTCATATCGAAAAACAGCGTCTCATTGCCGTCAAAACAGACTTTAAAAAGGTTATCTCCTACGCGTTTAATGTGCGAAAGGAAGCGTTTGGCGCGTAGATAGTCGCAAATTTGAATTAAGTTTTGATACTTCATATGCGTTAAAATTTCTCTTTGTGGATTTTGCTTAAATTTAGCTTCTGCAGATCGTGCGGGCTCGGGTGCCGTTGCAGCACGCCGAGGGCTAGTATCGCTTCTGCTTTGAAATTTAGCGGAAAGCCCAGCGCCTCGCGCAAAAACTCCTCGCAGCTGCGTCCGTCCGCAGCGGCGCGCAATCTTACCTGCACCCAGCAGCTACCGAGATTTAGTGCGCTTGCGGCAAGGTGCATGTAGCCTAGCGCTACCGAGCAGTCCTCGATCCAGACGTCCTGCTTCTGCTCATCTGCGATCACGACGATCGCGGCCGCAGCCTGTTTTAGCATATTCGCTCCGCTGCTGCGGCACGCGCTTAGTCGCTCAAGCATCCGTTTATCGCGCACGAGGATGAACTCCCACGGGCGGCGTGCATGCCCCGACGGCGCAAGCAGGCCCGCTTTTAAAATTTTATCCAGTGCCTCGTCCTCAAGCGGTCCCTGCGCGTATTTTCTTACACTTCTGCGGTTTGCAAAAATATCTAAAATTTCCATCGTCTCGCTCCTTGCGGCTCAATTATACATAAAATTGCAAAAATTTATGATTTTTTAGCTAAAATCGCGCAAATTTAACCGATACGAAGGAGATTTTATGAAGCAGACGATCACGGAGAAAATTTTTAGCGAGCACGTGGGCGAGGCGGTTTTTGCGGGACAGATCATCGAAAGCGCCATCGATATGGTCATCGGCAACGACATCACGACGCCGATTTCGATCAAGCAGTTTGAGCTTAGCGGCGCAAAAAAGCTCGCCAACCCGGACGGCTTTGCGATCGTGATGGATCACTACATCCCTACGAAAGACATTTTAAGCGCAAACCAAGCTAAAATTTCACGCGAGTTTGCTTACAAGCACGATTTGAAAAACTATTTCGACGAAAAAGATATGGGTATCGAGCACGCGCTGATGCCTGAAAAGGGGCTCGTAGTGCCCGGCGACGTCATCATCGGCGCGGACAGCCACACCTGTACCCACGGCGCGCTGGGGGCATTTGCGACCGGTATGGGCAGCACCGATCTTGCTTTTGCGATGATAACGGGCAGGAACTGGTTTAAAGTACCGCCTACTATCAAAGTAATTTTTCACGGCAAGCCCGCGCAGCACATCTACGGCAAGGATCTGATCCTAGAAGTGATCCGCCTCATCGGCGTGGACGGCGCGCGCTATAAGGCTTTAGAGTTCTGCGGCGACGCGCTGGAGTATCTGGATATGGATAGCAGATTTTCGCTTTGCAATATGGCGATCGAAGCGGGTGGCAAGAGCGGCATCGTCGCGGTCGATGAGATCACGAAGGAATTTTTGGCGGATAAAAGCTTGCGCGCCGAGCCGAAATTTCACTACTCCGACGAGGGCGCGAACTATGAGCAAATTTTGCAGATCGACGTTAGCAAGCTTGATCCGGTGATTGCGTATCCGTTTCTGCCTAGCAACGGCAAGAGCGTGCGCGAGGCGGTGCGCGATGATATCGCCGTCGATCAGGTCTTTATCGGCAGCTGCACCAACGGCAGGCTCTCCGATCTGCGGATCGCCGCGCAAATTTTAAAAGGTCGCAAGGTTGCGCGCAAAACCCGCCTCATCATCACGCCTGCGACGCAAAAGATTGCTTTGGCCGCGCAAAAAGAGGGGCTCTGGGATATTTTCGTCGAGGCGGGCGCGGTCGTGAGCAACCCGACCTGCGGCGCGTGCCTGGGCGGATATATGGGGATTTTAGGCGTGGGCGAGCGCTGCGTAAGCACGACTAATCGAAATTTTGTCGGCCGCATGGGAGATCGCAGCAGCGAAGTATATCTGGCAAACTCCGCCGTCGCCGCAGCCAGCGCCGTCGCAGGCAAGATCGCCGACCCGAGGGATTTGTAAAATTTAGAATTTAAAACTTAATGGCAATGTGGTTTGTTTATATGCGACTTAGTGGACTTGATTGTTTGATCGCGGTGTAGATGTCAAGCACCATAAACACAGCAAGAGCCACGTATGTAGTGAGAAATACGGCAGCCCAGCGAAAAAATCAAGCAGGCTGCGACTAAGTGCAGATGTGCGACAGGGCCTGCTAGCAAACTGGCTGCGATCACCCGAAATACGTAGACTTTACTCGCGGGTAGGCGAAATTTGACCTCGTTTGCCATAAAAATCGTCGGCATAGAGGGCGAAACTCTAGACAAGGTGGTAAATTTAGCCCACGACTACGCGGTAAACTGGCGCAAAGACAAGCTCTATACGAAGGAAAATATCAAAGATATTTTTGAGCTGGCAAAGTAAATTTGATTAAATCGCTCGGCTAAATTTAGCGCTGGCGAGATCTGTAAAATTTTAAGGCTTATGAGTGGATTTAAATTTAATCAATGCTAGATAAAATTAAATATTTTGTCACTTTGTTAAAGCAAACTTGGTTTGCGGCTGCAAAAATCAGCTCTAGATTTTATAAATTGGTAATTTTACTGCTTAAATTTTGTATTCTGATTTTGACAGATGTATTTGCTCTACTGGCTCTGCAGCCTTTAGGAAATACTGAAGGCAGGCGAAATAGTCCAGGCACCAGATAATGACAAAAAGGAGTCAAAAAAGCAATAAAGGTTCTCAAATGTATATTATATTAAGAAAGGCAACAAATGAAGACTGCTAACTTATTTCAAAAGGAACAAGATAACGTTGACTATAATGCTTGTGTAGGCAATAACGGATGGATAAATATTAATACTTATATCCATGGTTATCAGGCAGCCACCCTGGTGATGCTTGAATCGGTTTTAAAATCCGTCAATTGCCGCAAAGATGTTCCAGAAAATGCTAATTATTGGTATGTTGATACGGCTATATACCCAATCTTATTTTCTGCAAGACATTATATTGAATTGTATCTTAAACAAAAAGTCTATGCAATAAATCAGTTTAAAATAAACAGTCAAAATCAGTCATATATTTAGATAATTTATTAAATTTGTGATAAAAATTATATAAACCAATTACGGACATATTTTCCAAATGCTTTTTGGTATAATCTTGGTTGTATGGATATCTAAATGTCTCTCCGGTTAAGTCTATTTTTGAAAAATCATTAACGTATGGTTCTATAGCTATAATAAATTCACTTATTCTTGAATCGTGAGTTTCATTAACAATTGTTTTAAGAAGACCCCATAACTTAT
>NZ_CALIIU010000021.1 GCF_938017775.1 uncultured Campylobacter sp. | reverse complement strand
GATAATGGGAGATATTATTCTGAAGATTATAATATACTGTATGAAAAGTATCTTAACGAGATAAAAAAAGACTGCTATCAAAGAGAGTCAAATTATGAATACAGTATTAGAAATATAAACAAAATAAAGAGAGGGTTGGAAAAAATATGTTATTCTTTTATATACAAAATAAATAACTGAATTATTTTTCAAGTAACCATACATTATACCCTAAAAACACAATTAAAGCTCAATAAGTTTTTCTCATGCACGAACTATATAAGACACGCAGTATGTCGATAGTCATCTGCATAAAGAGTAAAATGCTGACAGTAGAGTAGTAGAAGAAAGTGATGTGGTGGACGGCAGGCTATAAAATATAGCACTATACTGTATGAGCTATAGGTAAGGCTTGCGCGGCGGTTTTTACAATAAGAGTTACTGTAAAAATAAAAATTGATATGACGTGTCTCGTTCGTATTTTTTAATATCGTATTGCTTTTAATAGTCTATCTACAAATTGTATTTTGGAGCTATTTTAAGAAGATCGGACGCTGCCGACCGCTACCAGAAGAGAGAAGCTAAAATATAAACTGTATCTAATACTAGCTATACCCATAAGCACGCCGCATTTATTATAAACGCAACTTTTTGCTTCCTCACCGCCATGCGCATACTGTAGTCGAGCAAATTTTAAGCGCAACGAAAGCATGACGAAACAAAACACTAACAAACTCTACGCGAATCGTAAAAATTTAAGTGTAAAAATAAGCAAAAGCGTAGCGTGGCTAAAAACTAGGCGGATTTTGCTTTGCAAATGGCGAGTTTATTAACCCATCACAGTGAAGCCCGCATGTGAAGCGCCAAATTTTAAAAACATAAGTTTTTTGATGATAAATATCGATCTACTAGGTTTTAAGCGCCTTAATGACTCTATTTCTCGCGTCATACTGGATTGAGCTTGTCGTCTGCAAACAACCGCAAAGCACCTCACTATTCTAATATCACGGCGCTAAGTATTAGATGCACCTAGCCGAAGTAAATTTGAGGCTTTTAACGATAAAAATCGCGCGAGAATTTAGCAAAAAACCGCCGGAACTTCGCTCAAATTTACGGCGGCATGTTTTAAAAATTTAAGGCGCATTACGCCTCCAAAATCGCTCCGTTGCTAGCGTTTGTTACCAGCTTGCGATACATTCGCAGCCAGCGATACGGCAGCGGTTTTTCGATAGGCTTAAATTTAGCCCTGCGCTCGGCGATCTCCTCCTCGCTTAGGCGCACATTGATCGCGTACGTATCCACGTCGATGTCGATTATATCGCCGTCTCGCAGCAGTCCGATCATGCCGCCCTCAGCAGCCTCCGGGCTCACGTGCCCGACGCTTAACCCTCTCGTCGCGCCGCTAAATCTGCCGTCCGTGATCAGCGCCACGTCCGCGCCCAGCCCTCGCCCCATGATTAGGCTCGTTGGGCTTAGCATCTCCTGCATGCCGGGACCTCCGCGCGGCCCTTCGTAGCGGATAACGACTACGTCGCCCTTGTTTACCTTGCCGTTTGAGATCCCCTCTATCGCCTCGTCTTGGCTGTTAAAGCAGACCGCCTTGCCGCTAAATTTACGTTCGCCGATGATGCCCGCGGTCTTGATGACGCAGCCCTGCTCGGCTAAATTTCCAAACAAAATCGCCAGTCCGCCGACTTGCGAGTAGGCGTTTTCGACCTTATGGATGACCTCTTCGTCTTTTATGGTGCTAGCGCCCACGCGCTCGCCCAGGCTCTCGCCCGTGACCGTCGGCGCACCAAGGTCTAGCAGCCCGTTATCGCGGCGCGAAATTTCGTTTATCACGGCGCTTAGCCCGCCCGCGCGGTCGATATCCTCCATGTGGATATTTGGCAGGCTAGGGCTGATTTTGGCAATGTGGGCGATCTTGCGGCTGATGTCGTTTAGGCTTGCGATCTGCAAATTTACTCCCGCTTCGCGCGCGATAGCCAGGATATGCAGCACGGTGTTGCTGCTGCCGCCCATTGCCATATCGACTACGAGGGCGTTTTGGATCGATTTTTCGTTCACGATATTTCGGATTTTGTATTTTTCATCGAGCACTATCTCGCAGATACAGCGTCCCGCCTGCCTGATAAGCTCCTCGCGCTCTGGCGTAAGAGCCGGCACGGTGCCGTTGCCTTTTAGCGCGATACCCATCGCTTCGCACAGCGTATTCATCGAGTTTGCCGTAAACATCCCCGAGCAGCTGCCGCCGCTTGGACAGGCATTGCACTCGATATCTTTTAGTTCCTCGGCGCTGATCTCTTTGGTTTCAAATTTACCCACCGCCTCAAACGCCGTGGATAAGTCGATCGGCTCGCCTTTTTTGGTGTAGCCCTTTTTCATCGGGCCGCCGCTAACAAAAACCGTCGGCATGTTCACGCGAAGCGCGCCCATCACCATGCCGGGCACGATTTTATCGCAGTTTGGCATACACACGAGAGCGTCTAGCGCGTGCGCGTTCATCACCGTTTCTATGGAGTTTGCGATCAGCTCGCGGCTAGGCAGGCTATAAAGCATCCCGCTGTGCCCCATCGCGATGCCGTCGTCCACGCCGATACAGTTAAACTCAAATGGTACGCAGCCGTTTTTGCGGATCTCGTCTTTTAAAATTTCGGAATATTTGTTGAGGAAAAAGTGCCCCGGGATGATCTCGATGAAGCTGTTTGCCACGCCGATGAAGGGCTTTTCAAAGTCCTCGTCCTTTAGCCCTGTCGCTCTTAGCAAGCTTCTGTGCGGCGCACGCGTATAGCCCTTTTTGATGATGTCGCTTCTCATTTTATGTCCTTGGATTGAAATTTTCTCCATTTTAGCATAAAATTTTACCGCTGCGGACGTTTAAAATTTTAGCGCATTAAAATTTAAAGCCGGACTATTGAGCTTAATCAAACCGAATCACTCCTGTTTTTGATATAATTGCACATCGGTTATCAAAATCTTGCCGTTTGGCAGGAATGAAAAGAGGAGAATATGCAAAGAAGAAATTTCTTAAAACTAACGTCTGCGTTGGCGGCTAGCGGGCTTGCTAGCCCTCTTTTTGCGAAGGAAGCTTTTACTATCTACGGCGCGCCCGCGATGCCTAGCCTCATCATCGGCGTTGCGTGCATGCAGGGGCAGATCGGCAAAAAATACGACGCGAAGCTGGAGCTTTGGCGCGATCCCGATCAGCTTCGCGCGGGCGTGGCAAGCGGCGAGTACAAGGTCATGATGAGCCCGAGCAACGTGGGGATGAACCTCGCAAATCAGGGGCGCAAGATCGGCATGGTAAATATCCTCACCGAGGGGCTAAATTTCGTGATGAGCAAGGGCGAGAAGATAACGGAATTTGCGCAGCTTAAGGGCAAAAAGATCGTCATGCCTTTTAAAAACGATATGCTAGACATCATCGTGCGAGCCATAGCGAAAAAGCAGGGCATTAGCGGGCTAAACATCGACTACACCGCCAGCCCCGCAGAGAGCGCGCAGCTGTTTTTGGCCAAAGACTACGACGTCGCGATCACGGTCGAGCCGCTAGCAAGCGCCATGATCTTAAAGGGCAAAGTATCGGGCATCGCCGTGCAGCGAGGAGCAAATTTAAGCGATATGTGGGCGCAAGCGTTTTCGGTAAAGCCCATCATCCCGCAAGCGGGCATCATCGCAGATACCGATTTTTACGCCGCGAAAAAGGCAGATTTTGAAATTTTAAATGTCGATTTGACAGACGCGCTTGCATGGATCAAAGCGAACAAACAAAGCGCCGCGGCGATCGGGACGAATTTCTTTCCCGCGCCGCCGCCTGCGATATTTATGAGCATCGATACATCGAATTTGTGCGTCAAAAAACCTAGCGAGATCAAGGACGAGCTTTTGAAATTTTATGAAATTTTAATGGAATTTAACCCTAAGCTCCTCGGCGGTGCGATGCCTAAGGACGAGTTTTTCCTATGCTAAAAATCGATAAAATTCGCAAAGCTCAAAACCCCGTATTTTACGTCATAGACTATCTGTGGGGCGGCTTTGCGAGCCTAGGGGCGGTGTGCTTTTTCATAGCCGTCTGGCAGGTGGCGAGTGAGGCTTACGGGCCGCTCATCCTTCCGGAACCCGCGGCTGTTTTTTCTAAGGCGTGCGAAATTTTAAAAAATTTCGCCGCAAACGATCTGGCCTTGTCGCTTAAACGTGCGCTTGCAGGCACCTTCCTCGCGCTTTTTGCGGGGATTTGCAGCGGGCTTGCAGCAGGGTATTTTAAAAGCCTGCGAGCCTTTTTAAACCCGCTAATTACCGTGCTTCTCTCGACGCCGCCCATCGTTTGGATCGTGCTTGCGATATTTTGGTTTCATTTCGGCGATACAAGCGTGCTTTTTACCGTCGTTATCGTCGTCGCGCCGATGACTTTTGCGTCCGCGGCGCAGGCGATGGCTAGCGTGAGCGCCGAATACACCGAGCTTTTCGACAGCTACAAAAGCTCAATTTTAAAAAAACTGCGCTACCTCTACGCGCCGCATCTAATCGAGCGGCTGCTTCCCGCGATCTACGTCGCGGTCAGCAACGGCGCGAAGGTGCTTGTGATGGCGGAGCTTTTGGGCGCGAACGACGGCATCGGCGCAAAGATCGCCGAAGCACGCGTCAATATCGATACGGTCGAGGTTATGGCATATGTGTGCCTAGTCATAGCCTTTACGGCGCTTTTCGATTATCTCGTGACCAAGCCGCTTCAAATTTTACTGATGCCGTGGAGCAGATGATGCTAAAAATTTCAAATCTGCGCTACGAAATTCTGCGCGACGTTATAATTTCAGATTTTTCACTGCAGCTGCGCACGGGCGAAGTAAAGACGCTTTTTGGCCCCAGCGGCTGCGGCAAGACCTCGCTTTTGCGGCTGGTCTGCGGGCTAGAGGATAAAAAAAGCGGGCAGATCGAAAACGGCTTTAAGAAAATCAGCTTTTTGTTTCAAGAAAACCGCCTGCTACCGAACCTCACGGCGCTTAAAAATATCGAAATTTTTAGCCCCGCCGGCGTGAGCGAAATTTACGCCCTCGCCGTACAGATAGGGCTAAGCCCGAGCGATCTGAATAAATTCCCGCGCGAGCTAAGCGGCGGTATGCAAAAGCGCACGGCTTTTTTACGCACGATCCTTAGCGGCTGCGATCTGGCGCTGCTTGATGAGCCGTTTGTAGGTCTAGATCGCGATCTGCGCGGCGTACTGATCGAAATTTTGGTCTCAAAGATCGAGCATGAGGGACTTGCCTGCCTTTTGGTGACCCACGACCGCTTCGAAGCCGCACGCCTAAGCCACGAGATCATCGAGCTTGAGCCCAAAGGGATGGGGCTTAGGCGCGTCGTGAGCCTGGACGAGCCGCTAAACGCGCGCGACGAGCGGTACGAAGAGCGCGTGGTAAGCGAGCAGTTCGGGGGAGTAAGCTATTATGAATAGAAATTTTATCTTTAATGCGCGCAAACAGGGAGGCTCCGCACGAACTTTAAACTTACGTTGCGGCCTAGGCGCGGACAAGCGAGGCTTTGGCGCACAGCGTGCTCTGAGCGCGTACGAACACGGGAATTTGCTGGGCGCTAGTTGCGACGATCTCAGCGCTCGCATAGATGGGCTTTTTCGGGGCACCTGGCGCTACGATCTGGATGCACGCAGGCACGAGCTTTTGCGGAGTTCTGGATGTATCGATGTCGGAGCGGGCGAGTACAGCCTCTCACAGGATACAGGGCACCGCGGTTTTATCACACCGAAATACGAACTGCGCAGCCGTGTGAACTGCGATTATAGCGTGAGCGTGCTCTTGAGCGGCGCAGCGCACTGCGATTTTACAGCGCAAAATTCGTCGAAATTTAGCGGTGATACATACTGCGGCTCTAACGCGAGTGCTTGCTTACGGCGCGTTGACGCGAACCGAGATGTCCACTCACGCCGCGACTCTAGTGGGAGTGTCAGCTTGCGACGCAGCCATAGCGCGAGCGATCGTTTGCAATCTAGTATGAGCGTCTGCTCGCAGCGCAACTTCAATGCAGGCGTTTGCTTACGGCGCGTTGGCACGAAGCAGGGCGTTTATTTGTACTGCAAATTTGGCGCGAACCGAGACGCCTTTCTACGTTGCGGTTTTGATACATGCGGATTTATCGCGAAGTGTAGCACTCAAAAAACTATTTTGGGTGCCTGCCACTCGCTGTTTTGCGATGCAAGTGGGCTAGGTAGCGAGCAAAATCCAGCTCTAGACACGTTTTGTGCGGTGCGGAATTTTTTGAGTTTACATGTCGCGCGCGATTTTAAGAATTTTGGCTCTGTAAATTTGAAGAAATTTAACCTCGCCGCCTCGCAATTTGTAAATTTAAAAAAGCAAATCCGCGCCGATAAAGATTCCGATAAGAGCGCCGAGCCGCGCAATTTGACTGGTTTTGGGCGCGAGACCCGGGTGCTGCGTAGACTAGGCTCTGAAAGTAAAATTCTCGCGACGCACGGATTTCTCTCTGAGGGCGCGGTCGGTGCGCCGTGCGGACCCGACCTCGGATACAGAAATTGCGAATTTGCGCAAAATTTCAAACGTTTCGCCCCTGATTTCGCAGAAAATTTTAAAGATTTTACTTGGAGCTTGGAAGCCGAGCTCGCGCAAAATTGTAAAATTTCCGCTCTAAATTTTACCCGAAACTTTAAAAATTCCGCTCGCGGCAGGGAAGCCGGGTCTATGCAAGGCTTCGGGAATTCGGGCCGAAATTTTGAGCCAAGTTTCTCGCAGAGCGTCAAAAATTACGACCGAAATCTTGAGCCGAAATTCCCGCAGAGTACTAAGAATTTCAAGCAAAATTTCGAGCTAAATCTCTTACAGAGAGTTGGGGACTCCGAGCAGAATCTTTCGCAGAGTGTCAAAAAATCCGATCGAAATTTGGAGGCGGAGCCTGCGCGAGGATTTAAAAATCAAAATTCCGCTCAGGACTTCTCGCGGGATGGTAAAAATTCCGAACGGAATTTCCCGCTAAGCTTCTTGCAAGGCATCAAAAATTCCGATCAAAGTCAAAATTTTAAATCCGCGCGCGCGCAAAGCCATGCCGAGCCGAGTTCTGTTCAAACCTTCTCGCAGTGCTCTAAAAATTCCGATCAGGATTCCAAAGTTAATTCCACGCAAAACCAAACTGAGCCCGTTTCGCCGCAGGAGCTCAAAAATTCCGAGCCGTGCCCGGCGCAGAAGCAAGAGCCGGGCTTTTACGCGCCTAAATTTAAAGATGAGCGCGCGAGGAATTTTTTCTCCCATCCGATGCGCGCCTTCGTTCTTTGCGCCTGCTTTTTTGCGGCGCTGGGCGCGCTTAGCTTTTTAGCACCCGATGCGCTGGCGATCGATTATGTCGACGCTCATAAGTTTTACTTTCTGTTTTTGGCGCCTTCGTGCATCTACGCGGCGTTTTTGCTTACCGCGCTGCCCGATTGGACGAACTTCGAGGGCTCGCTAAAGCCCGTTTCGCTCGCCTTTGCCGCCTGCCTGATCGCAGCTTTTATCGTGAGCTTTTTAAATTTACGGCTTGCGGCTGCGATTACGGGACTGTTTTGGGCGATATTTTTCATCTTTGCGGCATGGCTTTTGTGGCTGGATAAAAACTCGAATAATTTTAGCATCCTGGCGGTCTTAGCGGCGTTTTGCGTCTGCTCTGTGGCCTACGGCGCGAGCGGGGATGAGAAGTTTTTGCTTAGCTTCGTGCATATCAATGTCGCGGCGATCGCCGTCGTAAGCTACCGCATAAGCGTCGTCATCGGCAACGAAGCGCTAAGAGAGGCGGGGCTGAAGGACGCCGTTTTTATTCCAAATTTTATCTACAAAAATTTAGCCGCTTTTCTTGCTTTCGCTTTGGCGCTCGCGAGCCCATTTTTAAGCGAGGCGGCATGCGGATTTATCGCGCTTGGCATCGGGTTTTTGTTTTTGGCGAAGCTTCGCGAGCTGCACTACGCCGAAATTTTAAGCCGCCACTATATGGCGTTTTACTACGGGTTGCAGGCTGCGTGCGCGGCGGGATACCTGTGGCTGGGCTGGGAGCTGATCCGCGAAGGGTACGCTGCCGCGCCGCTGCACGTCATCGCGATCTGCTATATGTATGGAGCGATACTTTTCGTAGGGATGATCGCCGGTCAGCGCCACAGCGGAATTTCGCCGCTAAACTTCCCGCGTCTAAGCCGCGCGGCGCTCGTTTTGGCTCTACTCGCGGGAGGTTTAAGAGCCGTTTTTGCGGGCGAGAGCTTTGTTTTGTACGTGATGATCCCCTCGGCGCTTTTCATCGCCGCGGTCGCGCTATATCTGATAAATTTCGTTCCGATCTTTCTGAAAAATCCTTTCAGCGCGGATCCGGATTGATGATCATCAAAGCAGGCTTGCCAAATTTTAGCTAAAATCGATCAAATTTCATTTCAAGGAGAGCTTATGCAACACATCAAAAATATCGACGCCGCTAAGGCCGTAGAGCTTGCTTCGCTAGTCGAAGTGGCCCCTCATAAGGTGATTTCGCGCACCCTCGCGCAAAATCCTGCGCTGAATATGACGCTTTTCGCCTTCGACGGCGGCGAGGAGATCAGCTCGCATAAATCCGATGGCGACGCGTTCGTTTACGTGCTTGAGGGTGAGGGCGATTTCACGATCGACGGGCAGAAACACCGCGTAAAAGCGGGGCAAAGCATCGTAATGCCTGCGGGCTTGCCGCACGCGATCTCGGCACCCGCGCCGTTTAAGTGGTTTTTAGTAGTGGTTTTTTAGCCTCTGAGTTTAGGGCGGGTCAAATTTTAAATTTAGCCCGCCCGCCGCTTTATAAAATTTTATCCGAAATTCCATTCGCAGGGCTTCTTCTGTCTGTTTCAGACCATTTTCACTCGCCCTCGCAAAATTTTAAAATTTAGAAACGTTTAAATTTTACTTTTACCGCGCACAAAAATTTCGTCTGTTTTGCAAACCGTGCGGGAGCTGAAAATAACACATCGCGTTTGCGCGCCGTACCGAGCCCGAAATCGCACGCTTGAGCTCGCATCGCAAGTCAAATCCATAGCTCGCGCATTAAATTTCAAAGTCGCGCCGAGCGTGCAATACATATCGGGCGAGTAGAGTAGACGGGCGCTGTAGTAGGGCGAACCCGCCGAGTGCGCAATGCGCGGCCTAGCTCATAGATCGAGAGTTAAATTTAAAGGCCGTGTCCTGCGCGAAATGCACGCCAAGCCCGCTTAAATTTTAAAATTTAACTCTCGCTCGGGGTTAGCTCCTTGATGATTAGCTCGGGCGTGATTGTGCCGCGGAAGTTGTTTTTGCTAATCGTAAAGATCACGTCGACCCGCTCGCCCGCGCGCGGCAAAAAGTCGTAGTTAAAAAACAGCGCCTCGACGCTGCCGCCGTTTTTGTCAAGCGCCATTTTGATATGCTTGCCCTCCTTGCCGATCTCCCTGATATTGCGGGCGCGCGCGCCTTTGATACAAAAGAGCGGGCGCGGATTTTTCTGCCCGTACGGCTCGTAAAATTCCAAAATTTCAAGTAGCTCGAAATCTATCTGCGACGCGTCCAGCTCGCCCAGCAGATCATCTTGCGCGCTAAAATCGCTCAGATCCTTGGGCGTAATGCGCTCATTTACGCGCCGCTTAAACTCCTGAAGTAGCGCAGGATCGATCCCCACGCCCGCAGCGCCCTTGTGTCCGCCGAAGGTCGTTAAAATTTCGCTTTGCGAAGAGATTAGCTCTAAAATGTCAAATTTACCGATGCTGCGCGCGCTTCCTTTGGCGCGCGAGTCGCTTACGCTAAAGACGATCGCGGGCTTTTTGTAGGTCTTGCTTAGGCGGCTTGCGACGATGCCGATGATCCCTTCGTGCCACTGCGGACCCCATACGACGATGACGTTGTCGCTCGGATCGACGCTTTTTACGATCTCGTCGTAGAGGCTTTTCTCCTCCTCTTTGCGCGAGTTGTTGATGGAATTTATCGTCTCTAGGTAGTGGTTTGCCTCTCTGATATTTTTGGCGCATAGGAAATTATACGACATCGTCGCATCGTCCATCCGCCCCGTGCAGTTGATTAGCGGCGCGATCGTGTAGCTAATATCGTCAAATTCGAAGTGCTTTTTAAAATAATGCTCTTTAATCGCCTTGAAGCAAGCGCGGTTCGAGCTATTTAGCCGCTTGATGCCGAAGCGCAAAAGCGCGCGATTCATATCGCGCAGCTCCATCATATCGGCGATTATGGCGATGATGAGGATATCCATCGAGCTTGCCATATCGTAGTTCACGCCGAGGGTTTCTTTTAGCGCGCCTACGAGATACCACGCTACCTGAGCGCCGCAAATTTCGATATTTGGGAAGGTGCAGTCAGGCTGCTTCGGATTGATTATCGCGTAAGCTCTCGGCAGCACGGGTGGGGGCATGTGATGATCGGTGATGATGAGATCGATCCCCTTTTGAGCGCAAATTTCGGCAGCTTCCGTCGCGGAGGTGCCGTTATCTACTGTGATGATGAGATCCACATCCTCAAGCTCGCCTATGATCTCGCTGTTTAGCCCGTATCCGTCGGTGAAGCGGTTTGGTATCTTGATAACGTACTCCGCGCCTATTTGATTGAAAAAATCGCTCATTATGACGGTGCTTACGATACCGTCGACGTCGTAATCGCCGACTACGGCTATGCGCTGGTTTTCTTCGATGGCAGTTTTTATGCGCAAAGCCGCCTTATAGGTATCTTTCAGATCGCAGGGTAAGGGAATTTCAGAAATTTTAGTATGCCGATCGTTTGCAAATCTCGATTTTAGAATTTCCCTTATCTCATTTTTACCTAGCATTTTTTATAGATGCTTCGATAAAGCCCAAAATAGCAGGATTTGGGCGCACTAGACGGCTGGTAAATTCCGGGTGAAACTGCACGCCCAGAAAAAACGGATGGTTTTTTAGCTCGACTGCTTCGATAAGCCCGTCGCTCTCGCCGCAGACGATAAGACCGTGCTTTTCAAACTCGGCGCGGTACTTCGGATTGGCTTCGTAGCGATGGCGGTGGCGCTCGCGGATGGTCTTTTGCTCGCCGTAAATTTTACCCAAAAGCGAGCCTTTTTTGACGTCGCAGTCATAGCCGCCCAGCCGCATAGTGCCGCCCATAGGGGATTTGTGCGTGCGGATCTGCTTTTTGCCGCTCGCGTCGATGAAGCTGTCTATGAGGTAGATCACCGGATCTTCAGTCTGCGGGTCAAATTCCGAGGAGTTGGCGTTTTTCAGTTTTAAGACATTGCGCGCAAACTCCACCATCGCAAGCTGCATCCCTAGGCAGATGCCTAAAAATGGCACATTATGCACTCGCGCGTAGTTTATGGCTAAAATTTTACCCTCTATCCCGCGCGAGCCGAAGCCGCCTGCGACTAAAATTCCGTTTACGTCACGGAAAATTTCATCCACATTGCTTGCTTCAATTTTTTCGCTATCTACCCACTTTAAGCTTATCCGCGTATCAAGCGTAGCGCCCGCGTGGATGATCCCCTCGGTGAGGGATTTATAGCTTTCTTTCAGATCGATATATTTGCCGACGAAGGCGATCGTGGTTTCGTTCGTAGGCACGATGACGCGCTTAACTAGGCTGTCCCAGTTGCTCATATCGACTTCGAGCTTGTTTAAGCTTAGGGTCTCCGCAATCGGCGTTAAAATATCCTGTTTCAAAAACGCAAGCGGGATCTGATAGATGCTCGCGCTATCCGGGCTTTCGATGACGCAGTTTTTATCCACGCCGCAGCTTAGCGCGATCTTATCTTTCAGCGCGCGATTTAGCGGCATTTCGGAGCGGCAGATTATCATATCGGGGCTGATACCGATGCGGCGCAGCTCGCCTACGCTATGCTGCGTGGGCTTGGTTTTAAGCTCGCCCGCGACTTTTATAAAAGGCACGAGCGTGAGGTGGATATTCATCGTATTTACCCTACCAAGCTCCACTCTCATCGCGCGGATCGCCTCTAAAAACGGTAGCCCCTCGATGTCGCCTACGGTGCCGCCGATCTCGACGATCAGCACGTCGTTGCCCTCGCCCGCCTTTTTTATGCGGCGCACGATCTCGCCTACGATATGAGGGATCACCTGGATCGTCTTGCCCAGATAATCGCCCCTGCGCTCCTTTTCGATGACGGAGCTGTAAACTTTGCCCGTGGTGAAGTTGTTGTCTTGGCTTAAATTTTCATCCAAGAACCGCTCATAATGCCCAAGATCCAGGTCGGTCTCCGCGCCGTCGTCGGTGACGAAAACCTCTCCGTGCTCCAGCGGGCTCATGGTGCCGGGATCGACGTTGATATAAGGATCCGCCTTTAATATGCGTACTTTAAGCCCAGCGTGCTTTAAAAGCGTCGCGATCGACGCCGCCGCAATGCCCTTACCCAGCGAGCTCAGCACTCCGCCGGTGACGAAAATATATTTCGTTTGTTTTGCCATAAGTTTTCCTAAATTTTGATATTAATGTCGCGATTATAACTTCTTTTAGGTTAAAGCACACTAAGCTAGAATTTGAAAATTTTAGAAATTTACGGCAAAATACGACCCAAATAAATTTTAAATTTAAAGGAGAGATGATGAAAAAGATCATCGCGGCTTTAGTGGTCATCGTAGCGCTTATAGCGGGCGTTTTTGTAGCGACAAAGGACGCTAAAACGGGCGTAGCTAAAAGTGTAAACGATAGCATAACCAAAACGGTTGACGGTGCGGTCGGCAAGAGTGCCAGCGCGGCGATTGAGCAGCAGATTGCGGAATTTATCGCTAGAAACGAAATTTTCGAGACTAAGAGCGCTAAATTTTATCCGGGAGATAGCAACTCAAGCGGCTTTATCGAAGGCGTAGTAAAAAAAGAGAAACTACAAAAAAGCCTTGCTGAAGGCTTTAACAAGCTAAAGGAAAAAGCAGGCGCGCAAGATAGCAACGATACGGACGAGCCGGATCCTGCTAAAATTTTCCCGGAAGATTTTGCTTTTCGCTATGACTACACTATTAAGCATAGCGTAAAAAACGCTGCGGATGGATTTGAGAGCGACGGAATTTTAACGATTAAGACGCCATATTACGCGGAGCCTTGCAAGAAGCTGTTTAAGACTGACGCGCCGCTTAGTACGCATCTAAACTACGGGCCTACTGAGGTTAAATTTAGCGCAAAGCTAGCCGATATAAATGTGCTCGAAGATGGCGGAATAGGACGTCTTGCAGGCCTTAGCCTAAACGGCACGAGCGATATGAGCGGCAAAACGATAAAAGCCTTGGGCTTTAAAATCGGTGAAATTTTTATAGACGACGGCAAGGATTCGGGTCTTGATATAAAGGATCTTATCTATGAGGCAAACTTTAAAAACGGTATCCAAGATCTAGACGATAATATAACTAAGCTCTTTTTGAATGACATAGATTTTGCAGGCAGCACAAAAGAGCTCGTCGTAACTGTAGATAAGCAGCGTTTCGTCGTAGTTACGGATATGAGCACAGAAGGTAGCTACCGCGTAAAAGATGGAATTTTAAATTTCAACGAAAGCGATAAAGCCCAAAGCCTAAAAATCGCCGATGTGCTAGTGCGAAACATCCATTTAGGTGTCGATACCAGCTTTAGCGCCGCACTTTTCGAAAAATATCTGTCTGTTATCTCAAATCCGCAAGAAGGCGAAAAATTAGCGGAAAATAAAGAGCTTTTTATGAAGCTGCTAAAAGATGATATGAAAATCAACGTGAATGATTTTTCGTTTGAAAATAGCCTCGGCAAGAAATTTGCTTTTAACGCAAGCGCGCTATTAGGCGGCTACATCGACGAGACGCAGCTTTTTAAGCGTATGAGCTTGGACGGCAAAGCTACGATAAATACGACCATTACGGACTTCTTATCGCCTTATGACAGCTTGCGCGATTTTGCGCCGATGGCGGAAGTTTACGGCTCGCAGTTTCTTAAGCCTGATGGAGATGGAGTTAAGATGGAGTTTAGCTTCGATAAGGCAAGCAACTCTATGATCTTAAACGGAAAGCCTATCCCGCTACCGCACAATTAAATTTTTAAGCTTTGCGGGCAAATTTTAAACCTGTTCGCAAAGCTTTTTTTGTTTCTTACTTTTTCAGCGCAAAATTTCGCAAAGCTTTGCGTAAATTTTTACCTGCAGAATTTCGCGGCTCTACCATAAAATTTCGCTCGAATTTTACCGCATCGTTTCCGCCCGCCCAGCTAAATCTTAATTCGACAATCGAAAAATTTTATCCTTTAATGACAGATAGGCTTAAGCAATTTTGGCTATAATGCGCGCTTTTGCAGCGCAGCTAGCGTAAATTTAAAAGACGGCGGATTATGAGCGGCATTTATTACGCCGCCTCTTTTGACGACGTATTTTATATTGGGAAACTAACGCTAAATTTGCATTTTTAAATTTCAAGGAACGATATGAAAGTAATCAAACGCAACGGCAGAACCGAGGAACTTGACGTAAGCAAGATCAAAAAATACACGAGCGAGGCAGTGGAGGGGCTGGAAAACGTAAGCCTTAGCGAGCTTGAGGTGGACGCAAAGATCCAGTTTCGAGATATGATCACCACGGAGGAGATCCAGCAAACCCTCATCAAAACCGCAGTCGAGAAGATTGATGTGGACCGCCCGAACTGGACCTTCGTCGCCGCGCGGTTATTTTTATACGATCTATATCACAAAGTAACGGGCTTTAGCGGCTACAACAGCCTAAAAGATTACTTCGCTCGCGGCGAGGCGGCGGGTCGCATAATGCTCGGGCTTAAGGAAAAATACGATTTAGAGGATCTAAATTCCTATCTGCAGCCGCAGCGCGATTTGCAGTTTAACTACCTAGGCATCAAGACGCTTTACGATCGCTACCTCATCAAGGATAAAAGCGGCGCGCCGATCGAGCTTCCGCAGCAGATGTTTATGGCGATCGCGATGTTCCTCGCGCAAAACGAGCTTGACTGCCAGAGCTGGGCGAAGAAATTTTACGATCTTATATCTAAATTTGAAGTCATGCTCGCCACTCCGACGCTCTCAAATGCCCGCACGACGCGCCATCAGCTAAGCAGCTGCTACGTGGGCTCCACGCCCGATAATATCGAAGGAATTTTCGATAGTTACAAGGAGATGGCGCTACTGAGCAAATTCGGCGGCGGTATCGGCTGGGACTGGTGCAAGGTGCGCGCGATGGGCGGCAGCATCGACGGGCATAAAAACGCCGCGGGCGGCATCATCCCGTTTTTAAAGATCACCAACGACATCGCCGTTGCCGTCGATCAGCTGGGCACGCGCAAGGGCGCTATCGCCGTGTATATCGAGCCGTGGCATATGGACGTGAGCGACTTTTTAGATCTGCGCAAAAACTCGGGCGAGGAGAGGCGCCGCGCGCATGAAATTTTCCCCGCGTTGTGGATAAACGATCTGTTTATGAAAAGACTTCAAAGCGGCGACAAATGGACGCTCTTCGATCCTGCAGAGGTAAGCGATCTGAGTGATCTATACGGCGCGGAATTTGAGGCGCGCTACGAGCAATACGAGGCCGACGATAAAATTTCAAAATCCACTATCCTGGCAAAGGAGCTTTGGAAGAAAATTTTAACGAGCTATTTTGAGACCGGCATGCCCTTTTTGTGCTTCAAAGATAACGCCAACCGCATCAATCCAAACGCGCATCAAGGCTTAATCAGGAGCTCAAATTTATGCACCGAGATCTTTCAGAACACGGCGCCGAACCACTACAAAATCAAAGTCGTTTTTGCTGACGGCAGCGAGAGGCTGTTTGAGGAAAACGAAGAGGTAAGAACCGACGCGGGCATCGTAAAAAAGGCAAAAAAGATCACCGCGCTAGATACGCTGGGCGGTAAAGAAATTTTTATCGTAGAAAAGGGCTGCAGCGAGGGCGCGACGGCGGTTTGCAACCTCGCAAGCGTAAATTTAAGCAAAATCAACAGCCGCGAGGAGATAGCTCGCGTGATGCCGATCGCCGTGCGGATGCTCGATAACGTCATCGATCTAAATTTTTACCCGCACGCCAAGGTCAAGCACACCAATCTAAAAACGCGCGCGATAGGGCTCGGCGTAATGGGCGAGGCGCAGATGCTTGCCGAGCGCGGCGTGAAGTGGGGTAGCTACGAGCACTTCGAGCTGATTGATAGGATAATGGAAAACGTGAGTTTTAACGCGATCAAAGCAAGCTCAAATTTAGCCGTAGAAAAGGGCAAATACCCTGATTTTGCGGGCTCAAAATGGAGCGAAGGAATTTTCCCGATCGATTTGGCGAACGAAAACGCTAAGGCGCTCGTTAAGCGCGGTGGGCTTTTTGAGCAGAGCAGCTGCGACTGGGACGGACTGCGCGAGAAAGTAAAGCGCGACGGCATGCGAAACGGCTACCTGATGGCGATCGCGCCGACATCGAGTATCAGCATACTCGTAGGCACCACGCAGACGATCGAGCCGGTGTATAAGCGAAAGTGGTTCGAGCACAACCTAAGCGGCATGATCCCGGTCGTCGTGCCGAATTTAAGCCCGAAAACGTGGCAGGCGTACGTACCTGCATACGAGCTCGATCAGCGCCTACTCGTAAAGGCGGGCGCCATCCGCCAAAAATGGATCGATCAAGGCCAGAGCTTAAATATTTTCATGAGCTTAGACAAAGCTAGCGGCGGCTATCTGAGCGAAATTTACACGCTTGCGTGGCAGCTCGGGCTAAAATCGACCTACTATCTACGCTCCGAAAGTCCCGATAGCGAGAAGTTAAACAACGTCGCAGATCGCTCTATCGAGTGCGAAGGGTGTCAGTAAAATTTATTCGCCGCGTTAGAAAATTTACGCTCGCAACTAGATGGCGAAAACAGCGTGAAAGAGTATTTTAGAAAGTAAATTTGACGGGCAAATTTAAGCCCTCGTTTCGCCGTCAAATTTGAGCGAAACGGCTTGGCTTCGGGCGTTAAATTTGGAGCCAAATTTAACCCTGTGCCGCATCAAATTTGACCGCACGCGTCAAAGCAAATTTATCAAAAAGGCAAAATATGAAAATAGCCGTAAACGGCACGAGCGGATTTATCGGCGGCGAGCTCTGCCGCTTTTTTAGAGCCGAAGGTCATGAGGTCGTAGCTATACCGAGGGCCGCCTACGCCGACAAAGACACACTCAAAAACCTCATCAGCGGCTGCGACGCGGTTATAAATTTAGCGGGCGCTTCTATCGCCGCAAGGTGGAGCGAGGACTATAAAAAGAGTCTTCGCGCAAGCAGGATAGAGACTACGCGCACGCTGGTAGGCGCGATAAACGAGCTAGAAAATCCGCCATTTTTCATCAGCGCTTCGGCTGTGGGTATCTACGAAAACGGCCTTGGTCAGGACGAGAGCTCGGTCAAATTTGACCGCGGATTTTTGGGCGAGCTAGCATGCGAGTGGGAGAGCGAAGCTGCTAAGGCGCGGACGCAAACGGCGATATTTCGCCTAGGCGTGGTGCTAGGTCGAGGCGGTGCGCTAGCTAAGATGCTGCCCGCATTTAGGCTCGGTCTTGGCGGCAAGATCGGTAGCGGCGAGCAGGCATTTTGCTGGATTCACATCGCTGATTTGCTAGAGGCATTTAAATTTACCTTGCAAAACCGTCAAAGCGGCGTTTTTAATCTCGTTTCGCCAAACCCTAGCACAAACGGCGAATTTACTAAAATTTTAGGCGAGGTTTTAGGGCGACCGACTTTTTTTAAAGTGCCTAAATTTGCGTTAAATTTGATGCTGGGCGAGGGGTCAAGTGTACTGCTTGAGGGTGCGAAAGTCTATCCAAGAGCTTTGATAGAAAGCGGTTTTAGCTTTAAATTTAGCGATCTAAAAACCGCGCTTGAGGATATTTTGGGGTAAAGTTTTAAAGTAGAACAAACGACCTGAAGGACTTTCAAGGGCAAGCAGTGCACTACATAAAATTCCGCGATTGATTCGGGAAATTTACCGCAAAAGATCAAGCCAAACTGTATTTAGATTTAATGTTTGGCGGCGGCATTCTATCGTTTTTATAAAGTCGTGCCGCATCGCCGTCCAAAAACGCACAAATTTGCCCTACGGATCAAAACAATTTGACCTCTAAGCCCTAAAAAAGATCGGTCGAAAAGGCGCCTGCTCTATCCCTCGCCCAATAAAGACCAAAAAATTATCGCAGCGTTTGCGGTCGCTAAAAGGCGTTATCTCAAATTTACCGTTTACGAACTGCACGACGTATTGCGCTTCATCATCTTTAAAGCTCGCAAGCCCTTTTATGCGGTAAAAATTTTCCGGCATATTGCTCATAAATTTGATGAAATTTTGCCTATCGATGCCCTCAGGTAGATCCTTTTTAAACGAGACTATCCCCTCGTCTTCGTGCGTAGCATGCATTTTGCCCTCGAGCAGGACGGACGCCATATAGGAAGTATCGCTCTGGCGGTAGAGCAGATAGTTTGGATTGAGCTCGGCGCCAACCGTCTCGAATATCTCGGCGCAGCGGTTGTTTTGGATCAAAGCTTGTCGTATCCGCTCCTTTTGCTCGGGCGAGATCAGATCGATTTTATTGAGCACTATGACGTCGGCGGCCTTGATCTGCTCAAGCATTATTTTTGATCTGCCCCGCTCTTTTAAAAAATTCGCCCCATCGACGACTGTGACGATGGCGCATAGATTGACCGCATCTTTTATCTCGTTTAGCTCGCTTAAGATATTGAAAGGATTGGCGACGCCCGTGGTTTCAAGCACGATGCTGTCGGGCTTTTTGGGCTTAAGCTGCGAAATCGCAAGCTTGATCTGCCCCGCCATAGAGCAGCAAACGCACCCCTCATCTATCTCTACGAGCGCGTATTTGGCGTCCAGCAGCGCGCCGTCGAGACCGATCTTGCCGATCTCGTTTTGGATGATGCCGGTAAATCTATTTTGCGCCGTTTCGTGCTCGATGAAATTTTGGATAAATTTCGTCTTGCCAGAGCCCAGATAGCCGGTGACGATGAAGAAATTCGGCCGCTCGCCGCCTTGCATAAAAATTTGCTTTTTATCCTCTTTGGCTAAGCGCAGCAAAAATTTAAACAAAGGCGCCGAGCCGGGTAGCTTTTTAAAGGTTTTATCGTTAAATTTAAAGCGCCCGTCGCCCGCGTCCTCGCCGTAGATTAAATTTACAAAAATTTCGCCGCAGAGCGGATCTGCTTTGCTTTCTAAATTACGATCTTTGTCATAGATCACGGCGCGAGCCGCTTTTTTGTAAATTTCAAAGCTCTCGTAGCGCGGCTCGTAAATTTTACAAAGCGCGATATGCAAAAAGTTCATAAACGCAAGCGATATCCTAAAGCAGGGGAAATTTTTATCGAGCCCCTCTTTTGCGATGATCTGCTTGCCCTCTACGCAGACGCCGTCCTTTGCGTACGACCTATCTCTGAGCTTTGTTTTAAAAGATAGCGCTATGTCCCGCTCTTGCGGTTTTAAGTAGATCGTAGCGACGCAGAAGTTATTTAAAAGCTCCTCGTGCGCGGAGAAATTTCGCACTTTTGTTAAAAACTCCGGCCCTCCGGTTAAAACGGCTTCAAAAAGCGAGACGTTGTCTAGCAGCTCGTCATTTGCGGAGGGGAAATAATAAAGCTCAAATACGCCCGTATCCTCTTTCACCTCCCGCAAAACGATACCGTAAATTCCGCCGTAAAAGCCGAATTTTATGCTCCAGCATTCGTTAAAATAGTTCCCCTTATACATCCCCTGATACCTGCTTGAGGATTTTACGTCGCTATCGTAAAGAGACTTCATCAATATACATCTCATAAGCGACCTGTAATCCTCAAATGAGTATTTAAATTTCAAAGGGAAAATATCTTGGAATTCCATGCTTCTATCCAAATTTAACCTTATCGCCGTTGCCGAGATAATCGGACGTTTTGGTTCTAAATCTAGCCGTGCCTTTTACGATCGGATAGCCCTCGCGGACGAATTTTTGCACGGTCAGCAGGCCCGTGCAGTGGTTGCACGCCATGACTTGGTAGTTCCATCTTTTCAGTCCAATAACCAGATCGTCGTATTTAGGATCCCAGTCATCAAACGGCGAGATATGAAGTCCGCCGTAAAGCCCATAGAGCTGGTCGTTGTCATATTTTAGCTCTTTGTATGCGGAATCAGAGAATGTAATAATACCCTGATGACAACATCCCGTAATGCTCACAAGACCTTTGTCTTTGACATTTACGAAGATCGACTGCTCGCCAAAAACTCTCGTAATGATAGGGCAATCATAGCAGAACGTGCACATTCCGGGCTCGATCTCGTTTCTGCCCTTTTTAAACACTACAAGCTCGCCCTTGTGACCCGAATCTTTGATATATTGTCTGCCCTCGGGGTAAAAGCCTTCGTGAATGATGATTCTGATGTCGGGCTTATACTTTAAAACGACGGGTAGCGCCCAAAAGTGATCGTAGTGCTCGTGCGACATTATGAGAGTGTCGATCTCGCCGCTTTGCAGCATCTTATCGATCCCCTCTCGCTTAAAGCACTCGTGCATCCATTTATAGGACCAACCGCAATCAAGCAGATATTTTTTCTTTTCGCCGTTTAGCCGCTCTATCTCTATCAAAGCAGAGTAGCCGCCCGCATTATCGGGATTTACGGAGAGTTTTTTGGTTGCCTCCCACGCCTCATCTATTTTATCCGGCAGGAGATGTTTGATCTGTGAAATTCCCTCTTCGTAGCTTCCTTTGGCAAGCCCTTTGCCGTTACCAAACGGCGGCCAGTTAAATAGATATTGATTAACGAGCAGTCCGCCTGCGCCTTTAATATCTCCCATCAGCATCGAGTTATCAAACCAGCTCGTTTCGGAGATATTAGTAACCTCGACGCTTTTAATCGCGCCAAAATCGGTCATCTTTCGCACTTCATCCGGAAGAAAAAATTCCCTCGCAGGAGAGTATGAAAATACCCCCATCGATGCGAGCGCACCGAGTCCTATGCCCGCTGCGCCGCCTTTTATAAAATCTCTTCTAGCTTCATTCATCTCATATCCTTTATTTAAAAATTGTAAGCATATTGCCCACGACAGGCGCTAGATAAACTACGGCGAGATAGATGATCACGCCTATGATAAAGCCCACAACCAAGCCTTTGATGGAATTTTTATTTCTAAAATCGTCTTCTTCGCCTACTTCATCCGCTTCTTCTTTTTTACCAGCAAGTTTCCATCCCGGCCAACCGTCCATAAACCAGTAATTTATCAGCATAACGTTGATAAACCAGATCATCGGGATCATCGGGAATTGTTGCGGATGCGAAAAGCCCTTTTGAGTGCCTAGCAAAAAGTGAGAGACCTGATAATAAACGTAGTATAGGACGATAGCCGCTACCATGCTTATGATCGTTCTAAGAAGGATATTGACGGGCTTTGAAAATTTATTGACCGCATTGTTGCAGTAAAATTTAATAAATAGCACCGGCACCAGCCAAAATATAGCTATCTCGCCTACGTGCAGCCATCTCCAATCGGGCGCAAAAAGCCTTCTATCGCCTCTAATATGCACACCCCAGATGAGCTCTTGCAGATAATAAAAGAAGAATGAAAAGCAAAACGCCATCGCTATAATGCCGAAAAACGACGCCGTCCTTCTAAGCCAATTCGTCTTAATAAGGCTAAAAGGATACCTCTCCCAGATAGTTTCATATACCCAGACCATAACGGTACAGCACATAATCCATGCAATATTGAAATTTCCGTGCACGGTATCGGCGAAATTATGCCACCAAGGCGGAGTAATGGATGTGTATTTTTGCCACGGATCGAATAAAATTCCCATTTGCGAATGGAAAAATACGAAATACACAATCATACTTAGCAAAAAGGTCCAGATAAAAACTGTAAAGCCTTTAACGGGCTGCTTTAGCTTCTGCCACGGCGAATTATCCGCAGCTACCACCCAAGAAGGACTTAGCCACGACGCGATAGCGGCAAACATCAAAATAGCCTGTGCCGAGTATTCAAGCGCGTAAAAATCGGTTATACCAAGCTCTGCAAGCCTTCGCGGACTAAAATACGATATGGCAAGCTCGCCTAGAATAAATTCGAAGAATATCTTTAAGAATACGAAGAAGGTAAAAAACACCATCACCGTAAAGATAATGCCCTTTTTCGCGGGCCCCGCCGTATAGAGCCACTCTCTTTTGAATGGCCAAAAATTAAAAATATACGCGATCCAGATGATGACTACGAGCAGCCATCTACACCACATATACCCCACGTATGGAGTATACATCCTCATCAGTCCCCTAGGATCTTGAAAGATCCACCACGATGCGTAAAACACCACAAACAAAAACAGAGTGTTAACAAGCACCGATGTGAGCGGAGAATATCTTCTAACAAGCTTCCGCTCCTCCAGATAAATTTTGTCTTCAGGTTCGCTCATCGCTTCCTCCTTACATAAAATTTAATCTTTGTTAATTATATAAAAAGAGTGCAGCCCATTTGTAGCGTAAATTTGAATTAAATTTTAAATTGTCTCAGAAAAGCTTCATTTCGGAAGTTTGATTATGAAATTTGAGCCGTTCTTTAGGCTCTCTACGACGAGCGAGCCCTTGCAGTGATCTTCGATGATGATCTTTGACATATATAGCCCGATGCCGGTGCCGTTTTTGCTGGCTTTGGTAGAAAAATACAGATCGAAAATTTTATCCGCGATCTCCTTTTTGATGCCGCCTGCATTGTCTTTTACGCTTAAGCAAAGATAAGATTTTTCGATATAGGTTGAAATTTCGATAACGCCGTCGTCGATATTTCTTTCCAAAAAGGCGTCCTGCGCGTTTTTTATGATATTTAAAATAACCTGCGAAACCTCGTTTTTATATGTGAGCAGAGTCTGGTTGCAGCCGTATTTCGCGTAAATTTTAATCTTTTGGTTTTGCAGTATCGCTTTTGCGATATTTATCGCCATATTGCAAAGCTCCTCCAGGCTCGTAACTTCCTTGATCTTGGCGGGCTTAAAGAAATTTCTAAACTCGTCGATCGTTTCGGATAGGTGCTTGGAATACTGCTCGATCTTGCCGAGTTCCTCCAAAAGGGCGGTTTTGTCAAATTTATCCGCCATCAAGCAGCTAGTGCTTAGATACGAAGCCGTAGCCGAGATAGCAGATAGCGGCTGCCTCCATTGATGCGCTATCATATTTAAAATTTCGCCCATCTGAGCGAGCCTTGATTGATACTGCAGCTGCTCGTCTTGGCGCCTTATGAGCTTTAACTGCTCCTCGATCTCGTGGTTGAGCGTTAAATTTAGCCGTTTGACCTTTAGCCTGCTTTGTTTTAATTTCTTCTCCGCCATCACTCTTTTGGTGATATCCACCACTATCCAAAGCACCTCGTCGTTTCCCGATATGGAATCGCCCGAAATTCTAATCCACAGCCCTTTGCCGCTTTTGTGCCTTAGCTCGTAGTTTAGCTGCAGAGCCTCATTTTTCCTTACTTTATTAAAGGCGATGTCTGCGAAGTGCAAGTATTTTTCTTCGCTTAAATGTATGGTTTGCGCGGATTTGCCGATGATCTCGTCGTATTTGTAGCCGAAAATTTTGCAAAAGGTCTCGTTGCACTCCATAATGTTTCTTTTCTTATCCACGATGAAGATGCCGACGCCGGAATTTGAAAATATCGTCTCAAATCTCTGATGGTTTTTTTTGATGTCTACTATCGCCATTTTATTCTGTATCCTTGCGAGTAGATGTTTTCTATCAGCTTATAGCCGATTTTTCGGTGAAATCTGGATATGATATTTCTTACCCGTTTGTCGTTATACTCGTCGCAGTCCTCAAACAGCTCGTTTTCTATCTCAAGGCCGCTTGCGATCCGTCCGCTAGAGCTTAGAAGCAGCTGCAACAAAGAAGTTTCGTTTTTGGTTAGTTTGATTATTTCGCCCGCCTTGGATAAGCTCAATCTCTGCTTGTCCCACACGAAATCGCCGCTTAGATAAATAAACTTTGCGGGTTTGGTTTCGATACTTTGCGTGATTTTTTCAAGCACGCTTAGTAGATCCTCGGTCGTAAAAGGCTTTAGAATATAGCCGTTCACGCCGATGGATATCGCTTTGGTAAAAAATTTAGACTCGTCATGAGCCGAGAATATAACCGTTTTTACCAAAGGATCAATCTGTTTGATCTGCTCTATCATTTCAAGCCCGTTAATGCCCGGCATATTGATATCGGTAAAAACAATACCCGCTTTGTTTGCTTTAAATTTCTCGATACCTTCCCGCGCGTCGCCGCAGTCGATAACTTGATGAAAGAATAGTTTTAAAATTTTCGCGGTCTGCCGCCTTACCTCATTATCATCCTCGACATATAGGGCGCGCATACTGCGAGTTTTAGCTTGTATTTCGTTTATATCCATAACGCAGCCCCTCCTTTTTAAATTTATCCCTTATCGTAAATTCTATTTCGCCCGCTGCAACCCTGTTTTAAATTTACAAAACCGAATGTTTTTATTCCACCTGCCCGAGCTTTTTGAGATAGGCAAAAATTTTAGCGATCTCGATCATTTTATTTAGGCTTTCGAGCAGCTTCGCGCTTTGCGAGCTCGGCGCGGATTTGAAAATTTCGCTATTTTCAACGCCTATTACAAGGCTATTTTCGCCCAGATAAAGCTCGGTTTTACCAAATAAATTTACGGTGATCGTCTGCATGTTTTCTAAAATTTTTTTGTTTTGCAAAAATGCGGCGGCAGCGGGATTGTTGAGATAGACGTCAAACGATGCGCTTAAATGCGGGCTGTCTTTAAGCAGCTTAAGATCCGACGCGCCGAAGATGAACTCTCCGCGCGGTACGACTAAAATTTTACTATCGAAGGTCTCGCTAAAATCAAATTTTGCAAAAAGCCCGTCGAAAATCGCCGTATCATCCTTTTTTTTAAGATGCAAAATTTTATCCAGCTCAAAGACCCGATTTTCTCTGTTTTTATCAAAATCGCGACTTAGGCAGATGTCACCGATTTTTATACCAAATTCGGGCGTCTTACCCACTATAGCGTGCTTGCAAGTGCATAGATTTGCTTCTTTACGGAGCGGATTTTTGTAAATTTCATCGAGTAAAAACGCGCCAAAAGGCTGAAAAGTAAGACGCAGCTCCTTTGCGATCCAAAGCAAAAATTCGTTTTTAAAAGCCTCTTCGCTGAGCGCTTCAAATTTACGCGAAATACGCACGGCTAGGTATTTGTAAGCAGGATAAGCAAGAGCTAGCAGTACCAATAAAAACAGGAACGAGAAATCTCCGAAATCCTTGCGCATAGCGATGAATAGTGCCAGCACTACTGCCGCCACGCCGCCACGCGCCTTCCAAAGCGCCACATTGCGCGCTCCATCTAGTTTTTGCTTTTTTAATTCATAAGAAACAAGGCTCATCGCTATCCCCGTGAGTGAAATTTGACGCTCATTATAGCGAAAAATGGGATTAAATCAAGCCATATGATAAGCGCATTGCTATTTATAAGGCGGGTTTTTTCATAATAGCTCAAAAGCATAGAAATCGCCATCTTTTTCCTTACACTTAACGATATCTCCGTATTTAAATTCTAAAATTTCATCCAGTTCGGATTCAAATTTCGTCGTATCGGTAATTTTAAAAATATATTGCGCGATTTGAGCAGCCTTTACCGGGCGCCATACATTAATATCTTCATTCAAAATTTTTATAAAAATTTCTTTATCGGTCGCGCTCGCCATATTAAATCTTTCCGCCCGGTTATCTAAAATTCTTTTTGCCTAGCCACAATTTAAGATATTTTAATACGGGTCTTAAATAATCATTAGTAGCGTTGGCTTTAAAGGTGCTCGCGTCTGATTCTATCAAATACCAGCTATATCCGTCATCCTTTAAAATATTCATTTTGCGGTGTTTGACCTCAGTGTTTGTGTCAGATATCTCTATATCCAGTACTTTATTTGCGATATTCATCTGCACCGATAGGTTGGAGCTTAGATCATATATGAAACGGTTAAAATCTTTGATGATATGCGTATTATATACATCATCGATCATCTCGGCTCTTCTCTTCCTAAAAATTTCCTCTTCTATTGGGTCTCCATCAATAAGCTTTCCATAATGATCTTCATCGGTTGCGGCCTCTTCGTAAGACGCGGTAAAGCATCTAAAATATTCCCCGTACATCCCAAATTTCCAATTCGTAGGTATCGTTTCATCTATTATTTGAAAATATTCAGCACCAAATTGACTCCAATACCAAATTCCTTCATACGGTAATATACAATAATGCATCTCCTCATTTATGTATTGAATGCCATAAACAAAATAGGTTCTATTTAATCTCAGATGCTCATGCCTATCTTCTTTTATACATTTTACAATCATTTTTAATCATCCTTAAATTTGAAATCGTCTACGGCTTCTATGATGGGCTACTCGTCTTTATCGCCTATTATACTATTTCTAACAAGTTCTGTAAAAAATTCTTTGTTTTTGGATTTGTTGATTGCCTCTTTTATAGCATTAAAGGATAATTTTAAATTCTTTAAATTGCCGTCTATAATGCAAAAACCGTTTTTCTCACACAATGATATTATGCCCCTTAATACGGCTTCATACTCGGATCTAAAATCGATACGAAACGTAACGGACTCTATTATATTATTAGCATCAAAAAATACCTCTAAGCGGTTGCCGTTTTCGCTTCCATATAGATCCATTTCGTTAGACTAAGATTTTTCGGGCTTTAATAGGTGCGAAAATTTCAGAAAATATCTCTTTTTGATCTTTGCCTTTTTCCAATACTTATCGTCTTCAAAGAGCTTTATATTGCCATATTGCCGGTCGTATTGCAGATCGTAGGTATCGCTTTTAGGCAGAATAAAAAACTCACATTGCCAAATTGCCATATCCTCTTTCCTCAAATATTTTCATTATAAAATTTTAAAAGTAATACACATAGCAGCCTCGGTCATCGTATATATCAAATAAAATCGAAAATTTCTCTTTATTGTTTACGGCTAACTGAACTCTAATGTTCAAAGAGGGTTCTTTTGCCAGCTCAAAATTAAAATGGCGTAGCAGTATGGATCTCAAAAAATTTGGCTCAAGCGTCTTTTCTTTTATAAAAATAACGCCCGCTCTGGCGCCGTTTTTATAAGGCTTAGCTTTTGTGTATTGCCCCTTCATATTTTTAAGAAGATATTCTTCTATTTTCTCATCTCTTTCCCAAAAAAGAATTTTATAAACTACGCTATCTAAGTGGCTTGCTTTTGAAATTAAAAACATAACTAGCCTTATTTTAGCCTCTACATCGATATTTTCAAAATCTATTCTCGATCTGGCTACGCCTCTTTTATTTCTGCTTATTTTCCTGAATTCTACGTCAAAATTACTTGGATTTATAACGTCTTTTATCATCGCCGCCGCCTTTTAAAAACCTTTTGTTGCGTGATTTAAAATCCCCATCTACTTTTTCCATTTAAATTTAAATCTCTTTCGCTTCATTTTTATAAAATTTTCCAGTTGCTTATCGGTAAAATTTAAAACCTCTTTTCGATTTTGTAAATTTACATAAGTGTGCCTTATATCGCAGCATTTATAAAAAATATATTTCCAATTTTTAATTAGCCAGTCTGCTTCTATTGTGTTTTTATCCGTTTTAAATAAAAACGGCAAAACCCATAAACCCGCTTTGTAGCCGCTAATTACGATCAATTTTATAAAATTTACTCCATCATCGTCTTTTGCTTTTACTACGATAAAGCTTACATTTTTCTCGTATGGATAGCAGGATTTTCTACATTCGATAATATCTCCGACCTTGATCTTTCCGAGGAATTTCAAGAGAGGAATACTAAGCTTTTCTATCAAATTTGTCTTTATGCGTCTATTGCGTCCGAATTTATCCCTAGGTTTTATCAGTCTGAAACCAGGGATTGTTTCGTCGCAATCTTCTAGTTCATTGCTACTAAGGTAATTATCGGAGCATATAAATACCTCCTGGGGGCTCGCATTGATGCCGAAATTTGCTAAATTACGAATCAATTGCTCCTTGTCCACGACAAATCCCGCTTTGCTTGATAGCATCTCGCTAGGCAGCTCAAAATATTTGGTATCTTTTAAATTTAAAAGGCAAGGATTTTCTGTCCAGAAACAGCGCTCATCGCAGACCATAAGCTCATCGTCGTTAAATTTTATAATATCACCTCTTTGTAAGTCATTGTCGAAGGTTGATATTGGTAAGATAGTCATTTAAAGTCCTTTTTGCTTGCTAGATTAAACATGTTCATAATAAATTTTCGTTATTTGTAATCGCTAAATTACACCTCTATACTCACATCTTTATACTTTTCATAAAGCCTCGGCTTTAAAATTTTATCACGATACTCTTTGCCCGCATTAGTCATACACATCCAGTGGCTAAATCTACTCCAGGTATCGGGATTCTTCCAAGTTATCTCTGCTTTGGGAGTTATGTTCTCCTCCTCTAAAAATTTATACCCAAAAAAGAAATTATCTCTAAAATAGATCCACTTCTCATAAAGCGACATACCCAGATCGATCTTGGATAAATTCGTATCGAAGTCAGCCCATTTCTTTCTTAAATTTTCGCCCTCTATGCCGAAGTCTATCATACCCCCTAAAAATAGTTGGCCCATTACTCCGAAATACTCTCCCGCGTATGTCGGATAGGCTGAAATTTCAGGATTATCTTCGTCCGCCAGCTTATAGTCGCTTTGGATAATCCCATATAGTTCAAACCATTCGTACCAATCAAAAATTTCATATTCAAGGTAATCCAAAATATCTTTTTTCCTGGTACCCGGAATTTTAGCTAATATGCGAACAAACGAATCCATCCAACAATCAAATCCTAAAGCCTTATAAAGTTCTTCATCTTTGTTAAAAACCCAGCCGTATAGTTCATTCGGTTTCAAAATTTTAAATTTCATAGTATCTCCTTTTTAAATTTAATCGGTTGCCGATAGAATTTACCTCATCGATCCGTTTGGTCGATCTCATAAACTCGTTAATATAAAAATTATTTGATTCCGAGAGCTTGGGCATACTTTTTATTATTTCATCTAAATCGACGCTCTTTATTTCGGCGCAATTTTTTACATCGCCGCAGATACCGATAAAAATAAGATCGTCTCTGTTTTTGCCTATAAATTTACCCTTTGCGTAATAGCCGCCTTCAAATCTTTCATAGGCTATATAATATAATATTTGCTTTAAAATTTCACTTTGATCCAGCTTAAAATAGGTGCAGAATTCCACGCCCTCCATATCTTGCGATATGTCGGTGGCGCCTACGGAGCTTTTTTCATATTTTTTAAGATCTATTTTTCGGATATTGTTTTCATCTCCTTCGCCAATTGCTCCAAGCGCGCGAAAATCCATATCTATCTCGCCGTAAATATCAAAAAACAGATAGCTGCCCTTAAAGCTTTTATAGGCAAATTCCTTTACGGCGTCCTTAACAATTTCGATATTTGCAAGCGTAATTTCGGTCTTTTTGCAAGATTCGTTTTTTATCTCGACTTCGATCATCTAGGCTCCTTTATTTGTCTTGCTAAATTTTAATCCGTTAGCCATTTTACTACATGCTCCAATAATTCCTCTAAATTTTCGGCTCCGCAACTTCCTTTGAGTTCGTTTTCCGTGGCATTGATGAAAAACCAATCCTCGTCATCTCTATCGACATTTATTTTTATAGGCTTTTTCCCGCTCTCACCATCGATTTCGATCCACCAGCCCGGGTTATCGACCGTCTCCAGCGTAAGGCCGTATTGATGCTCCCATTCTCCATCGCATTTGGAAGCGTACCAGTTTTGTATGAGTTTTAGATTACTCATTGCTCCTCCTTTAATTTTATAAATTTTTAAAATTCTCGATTTGTTAGGCTTTGATATTGCAATTGAAGCAGGGCTTCTTTGCTATTTAAATTTAATCGCTTATTAAAAATTTCTTTTCCATGCCGTCTTTATTTACGGTGATTATCTTTGAGTTTGGAATATTTAAAAATTTTATAGCTTTTTCGTCCAGCTCTGACAATGGCTCCTCGTGATTATATTTGGTTTTAAAGTAATATAAGAAAAGATCGGCCGTTCGATTTTCATCCATAAGTTGCATTATGCACCTATCGTTTGAATCGCCGCTACCATATCGGTTTATCATCATAAACGGCTCGCAGCTCTTATGAAACGGGAAGCGGCCGAAATTAAAAAGATTGCCGACGAGCTCAAATACAAGGACAAAAAACAGAAATAAAATGAATAGCTTGATCATTCTGCGTTTCATTGCGGCGTTTCCTAAATTTTGAAATAAAAAATTCGTTTGTGTTTTAAATGCCAGACGATATTTGCGCTTAAGTCGCGGGTGCGTCCAAGCGCTAGTCGTAGCGGCCGGGCGTAAAATTTACGAGGCTATCTCGCTTTTTGCCGCGCTAGCTGCGGCGGATTCGCTTTCATCCATAATGATGAGCTGTTTTACGCGCTTAATCTTGGCATCGTCGCGAAAAGCTGCGCGCACCTTGTCCATACCGGTGTAAAATTCCTTCATCAAAACAAGGCACAAATACGCGCCAAATTCCGTCGTACGGATGATCTCGCCCTCGATGCGCACGGCTCCTGCAAGCCTTAGCAGGCTAAGTTCTCTGCCCAGTTCGCGGCGCAAATTTAGATCGTTTGCGGCGTTAAATTTAGCGATATCGATCTCGCCGTTGAAAAGCTCGGTCAAAAAGAGGTATTTCGCGCGCTCGGATCTGCTAAAATCGCAAGTGGCGATGACGGTGCTTTCGTTTTTATGCACTCTGCTTGCGTAGTCTTCGAGGTTGAACGCATTTACGAGCAGCCTGCCGCCTAAGAAACTAAACGCACCGCTTCCGATGCCCACGTATTCGTGATTCGTGCCTACGTACTCGTCGCTCATATTTGATTTTTCGCGAGCAAAGGCCCATGCGTTGCTGCGGTGCCAGCTAGAAAATTCCTTGCAGATGATGAAGTAAAACTCCTCTTCGCGGTCTATGTTGCTAACGCCGAGGCTACGTGCTATTTGATCGCGCATCAAAGGCGATTTCATCAGCGGATACAGCGTGATCTGTTCGGGTTTCACCGCCTTTGCCGCTTCGATGTCGCGAAGTAAAATTTTGCGCGTTTGAAACGGAAAATTAAAGATCAGATCCAGGCTTAAAATCGGCAAAATTCCGACCGCTCGGGATAGCTTTTCTTGTAAAATTTCGCCTGAGCCAAATTTATCGTAACGCGAAGCTTTACGTAAAATATCGTCATCAAAGCTCTGAACTCCCACGCTTAGGCGATCTATTAGCCCACGAAATCGCAGCAAGCTCTCAGGCTCGATGTGGTTGGGATCGCTCTCACACGAAACCTCTTTAATGCTAAAAAGTGACTTTGCAAGCTCCAGCGTGCGCGCTAGCTCATCCTCATCGATAAGCGTCGTGCCGCCGCCTACATAAAGCGTCTCAAAGTCGTAGCCTGCGTCCTTCGTGCGCTGCATCTCGGTGCGCAGCGCGCTGAAATACGCCTTGCACGCACCGCGATCGTAGGCGTATTTGTGAAAGGAGCAGTACGGGCAAAACGTGTGACAAAAGGGCACATGCATGTAGAGCATATATTTTTTATCGGGGTTTGGAATTTTAGCGATATTTTCCTGTGTGATGTCGATTCTAAGGGAGTTGTATAGAGATTTTTGCATAGTTTCGGCGGCGTATTTTTTGGCGAAGCTATGCACCATTTGACTGATAAAATTCATAAAACTTTAACCTTTTTTAAACTTAAAAATTAATTTTTGAAGTTTATCGAAAACTAACTTATAAATTTATCAATAATTTAATAAAAAGCGTAGCGCCGCCATATAACTTAGCGTAGGAAGCGCTATCGTAACGAGGGAATTGCGAAATTTAGCATGCACGACAAACGCCATAATCAGGCAAAATAGCAGCACCGCCGTTTGCAGCGCGTCCGCGCTAAAAGCCCGCTCGCCTGAAAAGCTAGGCAGCATCGTCTTAAGCGCATAGATCGTCAAAACGACCATTATCAAAAGCCCCGAGTTTTTCTGCAAATACGCCAGATTTGGACTTGCGGTCTTTTTCTTAAAAAGCAGCAGCGGCAAAAATCGCGTCAAAATCGTAGCGAGCGAGGCCAGAAAGATATAGGGCAAAATTTCCACTACTTACTCCTTTTTGGGAATTTTCGCAGCCTGCGTCCCGCGTGCGAAGGTCGCTCGAAGTATTTACGAAAGAGTAGCAGTACCGCAGTGCCGAAAATCAGGGTGCCGAATAAAAAGTATTTTGCAGGAAAGATAAAAAGCCCCGCAAATGCGCAGGCAAAGCCCAGAAATAGCACTTTGTATTGCGGGTTTGCTTTAAAAACCTCATAGGTTAGCATCGCAAAAAGCGCCGTCAGACTAAACTCGACTCCGCTAAAATCGAGCTTTAAGCTTGCTCCCAAAACAGCCCCTGCAACGACGCCCGCGACCCAGTAGGAGTGATTTAAGACCGCGGTTAGATTATAGAGCAGATCAAGCTCTTTTAGTCTCTGCGGCGTTACGGGCTGTTCGCCGCTAAGCTCCTCGGGGCGCAAAAACGCGCGCGCTTTTAGCAGCGCAAAGGTTTCGTCGGTAAGAGCATATACGGCGTAAATTTTATGACGCACGAAGCGCAGCTCGTCCAGTAGCGACATCGTGTAGAAAAAATGGCGAAAATTTAGCAAAAACGCCACGACGAAGGTATCTACGAGCGAGGCGTGGGTTGCGATGAACGCGATCAGCACGAACTCCACGCTGCCTGCGTAGATCAGCAGCGAGGTTAGCGCCAGTGCCCATACGGGCAGGTCTTGGCTGATGCCGTAGATACCAAACGCCAGCCCCAGCGGTACGTAGCCCATCATCACGGCAAGGGTCGATCTGAAAATTTCAAATTTACTCATAGCTTTCCTAAATTTAAAAGGGTGATTGTAGCTAAAATTTTATTAAATTTTTTACGGGGCGCGCAGGCGGGATCTGCGCCGCTGCGAGCCGGTTTTGCGCTGTAGCGCGTCGCAAGAGGAGCTGTAAAATTTACTCGGTTCGCCGCCGCAAAATTTTAAAATTTAGCCTGCGTAGAATTTTGCGAAATTTTAAAATTCCGGGGAGCGGATTTTTAAATTTAGCCTAAAATACGTGGCGCAAAAGCACGAATGCAAACGCCGAAAGCAGCGCCGAGACCGGCAGAGTGATGATCCACGCTAGCCCAATCGGCTTCATCAGCGACCAGTTTGTGCTGTGATTTACCAGGCCGATTCCTAAAATCGCGCCGATTAGCACGTGGGTCGAGGAGATTGGCAGCCCCAGCACCGATGCCGCCATGACGACGACGGCGCTTGCGAGCTCGGCGCTAAAGCCCGAGGCGGGGTGGATTTTCGTAAGATTGGTGCCTACGGTGGCGATTACCTCTTTGCCGATGAACCAAAGCCCCGCTATGAGGGCTACTGCGAACATTATCATAATCTGCTGCGGTACGGGAGTGGAGGGATTGATACTATTCGTAGCCATCGTATCGATGATGGCGGCAAACGGACCCACGGCGTTTGCGATGTCGTTGCTGCCGTGCGAAAAGGCAAAGCCGCTAGCAGTGAGTACCTGCAGCCAGCTAAACATCAAAAACGCGGATTTGTTTAAATTTGAGCGGCGCAGGGTTTTAGCGAAAATAAACATCAAAAGCCAGGTAATTAGCGTCGACATACCGATGATGAGGTAGTTGTAAAAATTTGTAAGCCCGAAATTTAGATTATGCAGCCCCTTAAATATCAGCATCGCCGAGATTACGAAGGCTCCGATACCGGCTACGGCAGGGATTCCGTACTCTAGGGCCTTGTGGGATTTGAGCTTCTCTTTTTTAGCGTCAAGCTCGATCACCTTTTTATAATACTCGCTATCCAGCTCACTTGGATCAAAATCTGGATCGCGCATCGCGTAAATATCGTGATTTAGCGCCTCTGCATAGGCGATCTTTTGGATGTCGTCCAGGGTCTCGAAGGTCTTTTTGTGAAGCTTGCGGAGAGATTTTTTTTCGCGCTTTATGCGGTCGATCTTTATTTGAGCGTAGCGGTTATAATCCAAAATATAATGTTTGATGAGCCAGAAAATTCCAAAGGAGATCACTCCGCCCAAAATTGGCGAGAGCACCCAAGAGATCGCTATTTTGCCGATCTTATCCCATTGCACGAGCCACAATGCGGAAGTCTCTGCGGTATTAAGTAGAGCGCCTAGCGTAAGTCCCGAGCCTACGATACCGCCGATGATCGCATGAGTAGTGGATACGGGCAAACCCTTTCTGCTGGCAAAAAGCAACCATGCCCCCGCCGCAAAAAGCGCGCTCATCATTACGTAGATAAAATCCCTAGGATGCACGTCCATTTTGCTAAGATCGATTATGCCGCTGCGGATCGTCGAAGTTACTTCGCCGCCTGCGATTACCGCGCCGCTTGCTTCAAATACCGCCGCGATACAAAGGGCTTGCGCGATACTAAGGGTGCCGCTTCCGACGCTGGTGCCAAAGGAATTTGCCACGTCGTTTCCGCCGATATTAAAGGCCATAAAGATGCCTAAAAATACCGAAACTAAAAATAGCATTTTATCGCCGCTTCCTATAAAACCGAATCCCCAGATAAGAAAATAAATTGTTACGCCGCAGAATATGCCGTAGAAAATGAGACTTATCTTGCTAGATTTCATAGCTCTCCCTTAAAATCCGCGAAATTTTACCACACGCGCCTTAATCCCCACTAAATCGCACGAGAGAGGTATATTAAATTTTACTTTTAAAAGCGAATTTAGTGGCGCGCGCTAAGCTTTATTAAATCAATACTTCGTTACAATCCGCATTAAATTTTAAAACCGAGGCGAAAAATGTCTAGAATTCCGCTGCAAAGCCCGTATTTCGGAATATTCGTAATGCTAATCCTAGCTTTTTGCGTCTTTTCGCTCATCGTTAAACTATCCTCTTTGGTAGGCTCGCGTTTAGCAGACAGGCGCGATGAGCGGCTAAAGGGCGAAATTTACGAAAGCGGACCCGAGGCCGTCAAACAGCCTAACCGAATGAACTCCCACTTTTTTTTGATAGCCGTGCTTTTCATACTTTTTGACGTCGAGATTATCTTTATGTTTCCGTGGGCGGTAAATTTTAAAATTTTAGGCGTGTTCGGGCTCGTGGAGATGGCGTTTTTCATCGTATTATTAGGCATCGGTTTCATCTACGCCTGGAAAAAAGGAGCGCTAAATTGGCAGAGCATAAGATAAACTACGCGCGCGAAAACGGACTTCCCATAGTTCTCACCACCGTCGATAAGCTGATCGCGTGGGGCAGGAGTAACTCCTTGTGGGCGATGACGTACGGGCTTGCTTGCTGTGCGATCGAGATGATGGCGGCGGGTGCGGGCAGATTTGACTTTGACCGCTTCGGCACGATATTTCGCGCAAGCGCCAAGCAATCGGATGTGATGATAATCGCAGGCACGCTTAGCAAAAAGCACGCCGAGTTTACGCGCCGCCTATATGACGCGATGCCCGAGCCCAAATGGGTCATCAGCATGGGCAGCTGCGCCAATACCGGGGGGATGTTTAATACCTACGCGACGGTACAGGGCTGCGACCGCATAGTGCCAGTTGATATCTATCTGCCTGGATGCGCGCCGCGCCCCGAGACGCTGCAGTTTGCGCTGATGGTGCTGCAAAAAAAGATCCGCACCCAAACTCCGCGCCGCGCGCAAAAGGCAAAAAGGCTGATCTGATGAGAAAATTTAATCCCAAAGGCGATCAGAGTAAAAAAAATTACTACAAAGACAGATTTTTCATTCCCGAGGAAACGCCTAAATCCAGCGCAAACGAGAGCGATTTCAAAGACGATCTGGACGCGCTTGAAGGCGTCCAAATTTTAAACTCGTACGTGGAATTTAACACTCTCGTGCTCTACGTGGAGCCTGCGCAAAATTTAGCGGCGCTGCGTGCGCTTAAGGGTGCGGGATATGAAATTTTATGCGAGCTAAGCGGAGTAGATTTTACCGAGACTCGCGGCGGCATCGAGGTTTTTTATCAGCTTTTGGATATCAAAAGAGCGCGCCGCGCGCGGCTAAAGTGCTTCGTACCGAATGAGAGCTTTTTGCAAAGCGCTGCGGGTATTTACAAAAGCGCGAACTGGGCGGAGCGCGAGCTATACGATATGATGGGCGTTTGGATTGAGAATCATCCAAATTTAGCGCGCCTAATAATGCCCGATGATTGGTTCGGACACCCTCTTTTAAAGTCCTATCCGCTGCAAGGAGACGATTTTGCCAAGTGGTACGAGGTGGATAAAATTTTTGGGGTTGGCGCACGCGAACGGATCGGCGAAGAGAACCGAAATTCCGCATTCGTAGATGAAAAAGATACCTTTAACTTCGCGCGCCTCTACCATGAGAGCGGTTACGGCGAGCCTAGGCCGCAAGAAAAAATTTTACAAGAATATCAAGAAGAGGGCGGCGTGCGCTTCGTAAAACGCGCTAAACGCGGAATTTACAAGATCATCACAAAGAGAAAATAATGCAAAATCCAAGCAAGCTAAGACCGTTTTTCGAAAACATCGAGTACGAGCGCGAGGGCGCGAATATGATCTTAAATTTCGGTCCGCAGCATCCAAGCGCGCACGGCCAGCTAAAGCTCGTGCTGGAGCTTGACGGCGAGCGAATCGTGCGAGCCCGCCCCGGCGTAGGCTATATGCACCGAGGCATCGAAAAGATGGCAGAAAATATGATCTACGCGGAATTCGTTCCTGTAACCGACCGCATCGATTACATCGCATCGGGCTCGAACAACTACGGCTTTTGCGCCGCGGTTGAGAAGCTCTGCGGCATCGAAGTGCCGCGCCGCGCGCAGATCATCCGCACGATCCTACTGGAGCTTAATCGCATTAGCTCGCACCTTCTATTTTTGGGTACGCACGCGCTTGATATCGGCGCGATGACGGTATTTCTTTATTGCTTTCGCTCGCGCGAATACATACTTGATCTCATAGAAAAATACTGCGGCGCGCGCCTTACGCACAATAATATCAAAATCGGCGGCGTCTTTTTGGATTTGCCTAACGGCTGGTTAGAAGAGATGTTGAAATTTTGCGACGAATTCCCAAGCGACATTAAAGAATTTGAAGATATGCTCGATACGAATAGAATTTGGCTGATGCGAACCGAGGGCGTGGGCGTGATCTCGTACGAAGATGCCCTTAGCTGCGGCTGTAGCGGCGTGAGCTTGCGCGCTAGCGGGCATGCGTGGGATATCCGAAAAGAAGAGCCATATCTCATCTACAACGAGCTTGATTTTGACGTGCCGTATGCGAGCGAGGGCGATTGCTACGCGCGCTATAAGTGTTATATGGCAGAGATGCGCGAGAGCCTTAAAATTTTGCGCCAGTGTGCGAAGCACTATCCGCTAAGCGATCCGCAAATTTTAGCGATTGATCCCGCCTACGTAAATCCTAGCAAAGAGCAGATCATGACGCAAAACTACTCGCTGATGCAGCATTTCGTGCTGGTTACGCAGGGTTTGCGCCCGCCCGTGGGCGAAATTTACGCCGCGAGCGAGAGTCCTAAGGGCGAGCTTGGATTTTATATCCGCTCGATGGGCGAAAGCCGCCCGTACCGCCTTAAGATCCGCACGCCGAGCTTTTGGCATTGCGCGGTCTATGAGGAAATTTTACCGGGGCAGTATCTTGCCGACGCCGCGGCGATCATCGGCAGCACTAATATTATCTTAGGCGAGGTGGATCGATGAAGCGCTATGATTTGAGGCATCTGGGCGATAAATTTTTAAACCGTATGGGCGAAATTTTAAAAAATTCCGCTCACGGCGAGACGATGATCTTTATGTTTGAGATGGGCGATTTCAGCGCGGTTCAAAAAAGCGCAGATCTGGTGGAGGGGCTAAATTCCACGCTATTAAATTCTATCAGATACAATCAGGTCGATTGGATGATCGTCGCAAAAAAGGGGAGAATATGAAAATTTTAAATTTTGCGCCGCTACTTAGACTGCAAAGTCCGGGGCTTACGGAAGGTTTTAAACACGCTAAAATTTTAAGCGTATCGCCGTTGCGAGATCCGTATTTAGAAAGTGAGCTGATTAAATGCGAGATCGGCGCGCAAAACTTCGTGCTGGCGCTAATCTGCGCGAGCTTTTGCGACGAGCCATATTTCGCGGAGCTGGATCTGGAGTATCTAAACGGCGAAAGCAACGTGGACGAGGAGGAGATCGAACAAATCGCGGAGTTTTTACGGGGAGGCTGCGACGCGCTTTTGATCGACGATGCGCTTATTAAAACTCATCCCGATGCCGAAAATATCAAAGCTTTTCTGTCTCTCATAGCGGCAGAATTCGGAGTTAAAATTTTAAGCTTACGCGGCGAGCAAGTGGAGCTGGCCGCACCGCATGCGGTAAATTTAAGCCCGCTTAAAGAGCCTATGAACTTCGACGGCGCCGTGGTTTTCAAACACGATGCGGATGATCGGCTCGTCGGCGGAGTGTATTTTAGTATGGTCGCAAAGATCAAATACGGCGATCGCGTCCGCATCAAAACGCCGCATTTAAATTTGGAAAAAGAATTTATCCAAGAGGGGTGGATAAATGGCGCGATCGCGCTTCTAGGCTCGGGCGGACGGGGCTTTAGCGGCTATAATTTCGAACTAGCCGAAATTTCTAAGGTTTAAAATGGCAAAGATCACGATCGACGGTAAAGTTTGCGAGTGCGACGAGGGCGAGTATATCTTGCAGGTCGCGCGTCGCTGCGGCGTTTTTATCCCCGCGCTTTGTTATCTAAGCGGCGGTACGCCGACGCTCGCATGCAGGCTTTGTATGGTCGAAGCGGACGGCAAGCGCGTCTATAGCTGCAACGCCAAGGCCAAGGACGGCATGGTCGTTTACAGCCGCAGCCCCGAGATCGACGCCGAGCGCGAGGCGATCACGCAGGTTTATTGCATCAACCATCCGATGGCGTGCGGGGTTTGCGATCAAAGCGGCGAGTGCGAGCTTCAAAATTTAGCCCATCTGATGCGCACAAATGCTCAAAGCTACGCTATCCGCGATACGGCGCGCGAGGTGCAGGATTGGGGTTATTTGAGCTATGATCCTAGTCTTTGCATCGTTTGCGAGCGCTGTATCACCGCCGCGAAAGACCGCCTGGGCATAGATGCGTTTAAGCTCGTTCCGCGCGGCGGAGACGCGCCGAGTAAGGAGCAAAAGGACGCGATGCCAAAAGACGCCTACGCCGTGTGGAATAAGCTGCAAAAAAGCCTAATCGCGCGGGTAAATGAAAATGACGATTGCGTAAACTATGGCGAGAGCGCGGCGGTCTGCCCGACTGGAGCTCTGGTAGAGCGCGCGTTTAAATACGTTTCAAACGCCTGGGAGCTGCGCCAAATCCCCGCTTCCAATCCGCACAGCAGCGACTGCGAACTGCTTTATTACGAGGTGAAGCGCCGCGGCATAGGCGAGCCGCGTGAAAAAATTTATCGCGTTAGCAGCGACATAAATTTTAGCGTTCTGCATGCAGGAGCGCGCTTCGGCTGGGATTTCTCAAACGAGCGGGCGAGCAAAAACGAAGCGGTTTTTAGCCGTATCGTGCGCGGCATCGAGGACGGCGAGATCAAAAATATTAAATTTAATAGTTTCATCACCAATGAAGAAGCCCGGATTTTAGAGCTTTTGCGGCAAAAATTTAAACTCGCTCTGATCAACGACGAAGCGCTTGCCTATCAAAAATTCCTGCGCGAATTTTCAAAGCTTAGCGGCACGAAATTTTATAATGCGGATTCGCAGACTATTAAAAATAGCGATTTCATCGTAGTTTGCGGCACATTTTTGCGCAGTGACGCTCCAAATCTGGGCTATGCGGTAAATAGTGCCTGTAAGATAAATAAGGCAAGCGGGATCTATTTTCATCCGTTTTGCGACGAGGGCATTAAAGGTTTTGGCAAAAATTTCATCCATCAGCCGCACGCCGCGGGCTTGGAAGCACAGATCCTGCTTTGGATCTTGCAAAAGTTCGGGCGCGATCTGCCTGAGTGGCTGGATGCGAAACTCGCGGCGGAATTTGAAATTTCGCGCGCCGCGACGAAGGAAAATTTAGACGATAAACCCGCAGATTCGCAAAATCCTGAGAATTCTGCGGAGGCAAATGGCTCTGGGAATGTTGCGAGTGTGAGCGGTGCCGAAAATTCCGCAAGCGCGGACGGCAACGCAAAAAATTCCGCAAAAAATTCCGCGCAGAATTCCGAAAATCCTGCGGAAAGTAAAATTTCAAATTTTGCCCGCGCGCTCGGGCTGGATGAGCAGAAAGTAGATGAGCTTTTGGCTAAAAAGGAGCGTTTTTCGCTTATCATCGGCGAGGATTTTATCCGCACGCCAAATAGCGCCATGCTTGCGCGTCTAGCGGGCTTGGTGCAGCGCTACACGCCATTTAAAGTACTAGTGGTGCCGCCGCGCACGAATAGCCTTGGCGTCGCGCTCATCTGTGAACTTAGCGCGCAAATGAGCGCGGGCGAGACATTAGGCTACAACGAAGCGGGCGATATTAGCTTCGGCGTGCTGGAAGCCGATCTGGACGCGCCTAGCTTGGTGCAGCAGGAGGGCACATTCACGAACTACGACAAGCGCGTAGTGCCTACGAATGCGGCGCTTGATTATGGCGGATATGAGCTAAACGACATCGCCTGTGCGCTGGGAGTTTGCGCGGAACACGCGATCAGCTATACGTCAAACTTGGGCGCAGATTTTGAGCAGGTTAAATTTGACGATTTAGAAAATTTTTATGACAACGGCGGCGCAAACCACCGCGGATATGAGCTGCGAAATGAGAAGTTCGCCGCTAGCGAGGAGGAGTTTGAAATTTCGCCTTCCGCGCCGCTTAGAGCAGGCGAGGGCGAAATTTTAATCTATGAGGCAAATCCGCTGCATCAATTCAATAAATTTAGCGGCGCAAGCAGCGCTCTGGGCGAAGCGGGCGCACTGTATCTAAGCCCCGGCATCGCCGAAGCTCTGGGCTTAAGCGCAGGTGACGTCGTTAAAATTTACCAAGCAGACGATGCGGGGCATAATGAAAAAACTAGCGATGTACGTAAAGCTAGCGCTACTGATAAAGAAAGCGACAAGGACGGCGCTAGCCATGCAAAAAAAGCGGATCGTGCAAGCGGTACTCATAAAGCCGATGCCGCCGGTAATGAAAATAGCGAAAGCGGCGCAGAGGGGCTCGTAAGCTTAAAGCGCGAAATCGTCGCTAGCGTAAAGATCGATCCAGGCTTTAGCGGGGCCTATCTGCCGTATTTTGATGAGAAACTGCGCGGCGAGATATTTTTCAAAACCTCGCGCTACGCAAGGGCGAAAATCGAGAAAATTTCAAATTCCAAAGGAGAGGGCAGATGAGCGATAGTGTATTTTATTTCGTAGCCACCGTCTTAAAGGCGCTCGTGATTTTAGCCGTCATCGCGCTGCTCTCGGGGCTTGCGACCTACGCCGAGCGCAAAGTGCTTGCCTTTATGCAGCGCAGGATCGGGCCTTCTATGGTCGGACCTGTTGGGCTTTTGCAAGTGGGTGCGGATATGATAAAGCTTTTTACCAAAGAGGACGCGATACCTACGCGGGCGAATAAGCTTCTTTTTAAAATCGCGCCAATAATATCGGCTACGGGCGCTTTCGTGGCGCTTTCGGTAGTGCCGCTGCTGCCGGAGTTTACGATCGGCGGGCGAACCATCCAGCCGATTTTAAGCGATATAAATGTGGGAATTTTATTTTTGCTCGGAGCTAGCGGTACCTGCGTTTATGGACTGCTGATTGGAGGGCTTGCGAGCTACAATAAATGGGGCACGATAGGCGCATTTCGTGCGTTTTTGCAGATCACCTGCTTTGAGGTGATCAACGGCCTTAGCCTGATCCCTATCGTGATGATCACGGGCTCGCTCTCGCTTATAGACATCGTAAGCGCGCAAAGCGGCGGCATAGATAAGTGGTTTATCTGGAAAGAGCCCGTCTGCTTCGCGCTCTTTCTTATCGCCGCCTTTGTAGAGTGCAACCGCACGCCGCTATGCCTCACCGAAAACGAAACCGAGATCGTAGCGGGCGCGGGTACGGCGTATTCGGGCATGCGCTGGGGTATGTTTTTTATCGGCGAATACGCCAATATCATAACCTACTCAGTCGTTACGACGCTACTGTTTTTGGGCGGATTTAACGCGTTTTGGTTTATCCCTGGCGGCGTCATGATGGTATTAAAATCAAGCCTCGTGTTTTTCTGCTTCTTATGGGCGCGCGCGGCGTGGCCGCACCTGCGCCCCGATCAGCTGATGGGGCTTTGCTGGAAAGTCTGCATGCCGTTAGCTCTTGCTTGCGTGCTAATTACCGCGCTAGCGATCGTTTAAGGAGGGTACGATGGCAAGATACGCCCAGATCGATAAACGAGCCCCTATTAACTCAGGCGGCGATAAGTTTCGTAGATTTCTAACCCGCACCTTTCGCGGCGAGCTTTTCGTGGGACTGTGGGTCGTTTTGCGAAATATGTTTAAGCGCGGCGGCTCGCATACGCTTCGATATCCTATGGAAAAATTTGTCATGCCGCCTAGATATCGCGGCGTGCACAAGCTTATGCGCCTGCTTGAAAGCGGCAGTGAGCGCTGCATCGGATGCGGCTTGTGCGAGAAGATCTGCGTTGCAAACTGCATCGCGATGGAGACCAGCCTCGGCAGCGATGGCCGCAAAAAGGTAGATAACTACTCGATAAATTTAGGGCGCTGCGTCTATTGCGGGCTTTGCGCGGACGTCTGCCCCGAGATCGCTATCGTGCACGGCTGCGAATATGAGCTTGCGAGCGAACAGCGCGCGTATTACGGATTTAAAGAGGATCTTTTAATTCGCGGCGAAAATTTATGCCTAAACGGCGCGGCGCAGGAGTTTGCGGGCTATGGCAGCCTGGATGAAAACGCGGGCGCGCGGATCAAGATGACGCCGAATGCCTATATAAAAAGCGACGCCGCAAGCGACGAGCCAAGCTTAAAGAGCGCGGGTTCAAATTTAAAAAGCAGCGCCGTGGAAAGCTCCAAAAAAGAAGGCGCCGCTAGCGATAAAATTCTATTTTCAGGCGCGGGCTTAAGCGGCGAAATTTTAGCCGAGCGGCAAGACGTCGGGCGGGCAAGCTTAAAGGAAAACTCCGCCGCGGACGCCGAAAATTCTAAAGAAAATTCCGTTACGGACGCTCAAAATTCCGCGCCTGATTCGCAGCGAAATTCTAAAGGAAATTCTACCTCGCAAAGCACCGGCGATTCCGCTACGGATAGTATAAATTTGGCGGAGAATTCTAAAGAAAATTTTGCTCCGCAGAGCGCCGAAGATTCCGCCGCTCAAAGTAAAAATTTTAAAGAGAATTCGGTTGCGCCGCACGTCGAGAATTCCACGGGCGGTCTTGCTACGAACGACGATTCTTCGGAGAATTCTAAAGAAAATTTCGTTCCGCAAGACGCGGGGAATTCTGCGATGCGAGGTAAAAAATCTAAGGCAAATTTCAAAAAGAATTCCGCCGCGGACGCTGAAAATTCTATGCTTGATTCGGCGCGAAATTCCAAAGAAAATTCTGCCTCGCAATGCGCAGAAGATTCCGCCGCGCAGGGGGAGGAGCAATGATACAAACGCTTGCATTTTATTTTTTCAGCGCGGTTTGCCTGGCACTTTTCGGCATCAGCGTTTTTAGCAAAAACGTCCTTTACGCCCTTAGCGCGCTGGCCGGCGGCATGGTCTTTATGAGCGGATTTTTCTTTTTGCTGGATGCGGAGTTTTTGGGCGTAGTGCAGATCATAGTCTACGCTGGCGCCGTGATCGTGCTTTACGGCTTCGCGCTGATGTTTTTGGGCGCAGATAAAAACGTAAGCGAGCCGAAAAAGGGTGCAAGGCTATTTTTCGCACTTAGCGGCGTGATCGTATTTTTGCTCGTGATTATCGTGCTCGGCGCGGTGGTCGCAAACAACGTAGAAACGCTTAAAATTTTAAACACCGACGATACCGAGGCGCTTGGGATGATTATTTTTACGAAATATCTGGCGATTTTCGAGCTTGCCGCCGTGATGCTGCTCGTGGCGATGATCTGCGCTATCGTGCTTGCGCATAAGCAGATGGACGCGAGCCTAAGCTACGAAGAGAGCGAGGGGTAAAATGGCTCTAAATCACTATCTGATCGTCGCTGCGATGATGTTTGGGCTCGGGCTTGCGGGTATGATGAAGCGAAGAAATTTGATAATGCTCTTTTTTTCGAGCGAAATTTTATTAAACGCCGCAAATTTAGCCCTCGTTGCCGTGGCGAAATTTTACGACAACATAAACGGCGAAATTTTTGCGCTTTTCATCGTAGCGATAGCCGCGAGCGAGATGGCCGTGGGGCTTGGACTGCTCATCTTGTGGTATAAGAAAACGGGCAGCATCGAACTTGACAGCTTCGTAAATTTTAAAAATCCTTCTAAGGACGGGCCGGATGCTTGATACCGTTTTTGTATGGCTCTTAATCGCTCTTTTCGCACCGCTTGCCTCGGCGATCTTCGCAGGCGTTTTCATTCGCGCCAAAGATAAGATGTTTATTGGCGTAATCTGCTCGGCGCTGGTGGTTTTAAGCACTATCGCGTCGCTTGCTTTGATGGAGCTCGTCTCCGATAACCGCCTAATCAGCGTAAATTTAGCCGATTTCATAAGCACGGGATTTTTGGATGCAAAATTTAGCTTTCTCATAGATAGCGTAAGTGCGGTGATGATGGTGGTCGTAGGCATCGTTTCCAGCGTAGTGCACGTGTATTCGATCTACTATATGTGGGATGATGAAAACTTCGCTAAATTTTTCAGCTTCCTGGGGCTTTTCGTTTTTTCGATGCTAGTTTTGGTAACAAGCGATAATTTTTTAGGACTTTTCATCGGCTGGGAGGGGGTCGGACTCTGCTCGTGGCTGTTAATAGGCTTTTGGTACGATAGGAGCAACTACAGCTGGTGCGCCAACGAAGCTTTCATAATGAACCGCATCGCAGATCTTGGGATGTTGCTTGGAATTTTTCTGATCTATTTAAATTTCGGCTCGTTGCGCTACGAGGTGGTATTTGCGAACGCAGCGAGCTTGGAGCCTGAAATTTTAACCCTGATCGCAGCGCTTTTATTTATCGGCGCGATGGGCAAAAGCGCGCAGTTTCCGTTCCATACCTGGCTGGCTGATGCGATGGCGGGTCCTACGCCCGTGTCCGCGCTCATTCACGCAGCGACGATGGTTACGGCGGGCGTTTATCTGGTAATCCGCGCAAACGCGATTTTCGCGCTCGCGCCAGAAGTAAGCGGCTTCATCGTCTGCTTGGGCGCTTTCGTGGCGGTCTTTGCGGCGTCGATGGCGCTGGTTCATAACGATCTTAAAAAGATCATCGCCTATTCCACGCTTTCGCAGCTTGGCTATATGTTCGTAGCTGCGGGGCTCGGGGCGTATTGGATCGCGCTGTTTCATCTGGCGACGCATGCGTTTTTCAAGGCACTTCTATTTTTGGGCGCGGGCAACGTAATGCACGCGATGAAAGACGATCTAAATATCCAAAATATGGGCGGATTATATAAGTTTATGCGACCGACGGCGATTTTAATGTGCATAGGCTCGCTCGCGCTTTGCGGATTTTATCCGTTCGCGGGCTTTTTCTCAAAAGATAAAATTTTAGAAGCGGCGTGGAGCGCGGACGCGTATTTTATCTGGGCGCTGCTGTTTGCGGGCGCTGCGATGACGACGTTTTACAGCGTGCGTCTGATAATGCTCGTGTTTTTCGGCAAGCAAAATTTTACCCACCATCCGCACGAGGCGAAAGGCTTTGCCCTCATCGCGATGGGCGTGCTAGCCGTGCCTGCGGTGATCGCAGGCTTTTTCGAGCACGATTTTGCTGAGTTCGTGCTTAGCATACTTCCGGGATTTAAAATTTCGATCCCGCACGGCGTGGAGGTAATTTTGATCGCCCTAACGCTAGCGATGATAAGCGCGGTGGCGATCGGCACGATTTGGACATATGGCAAGGGCAAATTTAGCCAAAATTTAAAGAGTTGCAAATTTTATAAAATTTTGATCGCGCAGTATTTTATCCCGCAAATTTACGAGCGCGTGATCGTGCGCGTATACGCTAAGCTTAGCGAGATCTGCGCTAAATGCGACGGCGCGATCATAGACGCCAGCGTCGATCTGATCGCTCGCACCGCGGTAAAAAGCGGCGAAGGTGCGGATCGCGCAAGCAATAGCGGAGATTTGAGCGCAAATTTAAGGTGGATGGTTTTGGGATCTTTCATTTTGCTGATTTTGGCGTTTGCGCTGTGAGGTGGGCATGGAATACTTTTTAAGTTTGGTTATATTTTTTCCTGCGGTAGCTGCGGTTTTGGGCTTTTTGATCGACGAAGCGAGCATTAAGACCTACGCCGTTACGATGAGCTTTATAGAGTTCGTGCTTTCGCTCGTTTTGTGGATACTCTACGAGCCGGTGGACGGTATCGCGTTTAGCGTGCTGCACCCTTTCATAAGCGAATACGGCATCAACTACTTCATCGGCGTGGACGGAATTTCGCTGTTTTTAGTGATCCTAAGCACGCTGGTTACCTTTTTGGCGCTGCTTAGCCTAAGCATTAAAGAGCGCGCCAAAAATTTAATCATCTGCATTCTGTTTTTAGAGATGACGATGGTGGGCGTTTTTGTGGCGCTGGATGCGATTTTGTTTTACATCTTTTGGGAGCTTTCGCTTATTCCGATGCTCTACATAATCGGCGCATGGGGCAGCGGCAAGAGAATTTACGCCGCGGTGAAATTTTTCATCTACACCTTCCTGGGTTCGATGTTTCTACTCGTAGGACTCGTAGCGATGAGCTATTTCTACCACGAGGCTACGGGGGAGTATAGCTTTAATATCCTAAACTGGCAGAGCTTGTCGCTACCGCTTAGCACGCAAATTCCTCTATTTCTGGCATTTTCGGTCGCTTTTGCGATCAAGACGCCTTGCTTTCCTTTTCATACCTGGCTTCCGTACGCGCACGGGCAGGCCCCTACGATAGGCTCGGTTCTGCTTGCCGCGGTGCTTCTTAAGATGGGTACCTACGGCTTTGTGCGATTTTCGCTGCCGCTATTTCCCGACGCGAGCGTGCATTTTAGCGGGATGATGTGCGCCATAGCGATCGTTATGATCATCTATGCAAGCTTCATCGCCTTTGCGCAAAAGGACATCAAACAGGTAATCGCGTATAGCTCGATCGCGCATATGGGCGTCATAATGCTAGGAATTTTTTCAATGAGCCGCGAAGGAATGAGCGGTGCGGTATTTTTGATGATCAGCCACGGCATCGTAAGCGGCGGGCTCTTTATGCTCGTAGGCTTTTTATACGACCGCAGGCACACGAAGCTTTTTAGCGAGTTCGGCGGGCTTGCGCGGGTAATGCCGCTTTATGCGTTTTGTTTTTGCGTCGTGCTGTTAGGCTCGATAGGTCTTCCGCTTACGATCGGCTTCGTGGGAGAATTCCTAAGCCTTGCGGGGATTTTTAAAATAAGCTTTAGCTACGCGCTCTTGGGTGGACTCGGCATCATAATGGGTGCGATCTATTCGATGAATCTTTATAAAAAGACCTTCTTCGGCGCGCTCGTACATGAGGAGAATAAAAAGTTAAGCGATCTAAACAGAACCGAGCTTTGCTCTATCATCCCGATCTGCGTGCTGGTAGTGGTGCTTGGCGTAGCGCCGAATTTGATGCTAAAAAGCATCGAGCCTAGTGTGACGCAAAGCCTTGAGCTGATGTTTAACAAAGCCTCTCAGACCGCGACTCGCGCCTATATGGAAAAAGCAAATTTTAAGGTAAGAAGCGATGCAAAATAATCTTTTAAATTTAGCCTCGATCGCGCCTATGGCGATACTCGGAGGATTTGCCCTGCTGATGCTTGCGGTTTCGCTTTTTGCGCGCATGCTATCGTATAAATTTTACGCCGTCATCACGATACTGGCGCTAGCTTTGGGCTTCGGGCTCGTTTTTGGATACAACAGCGGCATACGCGGGCTTTTCGACGTGATGCTGGTGGACGGAATCGCGACGCTATCGATGCTTATCATGCTCGCAGGCTCGATATTTTTCATCTTTCTGTCTTTGGGCGCAAGAAGCGCGCACGAGTACCACACGGCGGAGTTTTTCGTGCTGTTTTTATTCGTGCTCGTGGGCTATGAGTTTATGGTCGCGAGCGAAAGCTTAATGATGATCCTCGTTGGGCTTGAGACGGGCTCGTTGGCGCTTTATACGCTAATCGCGCTTCACAACCGCGCCAGATCGGTCGAAGCGGCGCTAAAATACTTCATAATGGGCGCGCTGGGATCGGGCTTTTTCGCATTCGGCGCGGCGATGTTTTTTCTATCGACCGGCTCTATGGAAATTTCAAATATCGCGCAGATCGCTAAGAGTTCAAATTTACAAACCAACGTCCTGCTTTTCGCCGCTTGCTCATTTATGATCGTCTCGATAGGATTTAAGCTCTCGCTGATCCCGTTTCACACCTGGACGCCCGACGTTTACGAGGGTGCGAGCTCGGCTATGGCGGGCTTTTTGTCCGTCGTGCCCAAGATCGCGGGCTTTGTCGTAGCGATCAGGCTGTTTGAAGCGCTGGGAAGTATCGGCGTGCAGTGGCTAAACATCGTGCTCTATGCCGTAGCGGTGGCTACGATGAGCCTAGCAAACCTCATGGCTCTCGTGCAGCGCGACATCAAGCGGATGCTTGCTTTCAGCTCCGTTTCGCACGCGGGCTTCGTGCTCTGCGCGATCGTGATCGGCTCGACGCAGGCAAACGCCGCACTTTTTACCTACTGGATCCTATATGCCGTGGCGAACCTCGGTGCGTTTGCGTTCATCTGGTGCGTGCGGCAAAGGCGCGCACGCTCGTTAAATTTAAAATTTAAAACCCAAAACTCCGCTTTAAATTTAAACGCAAACGGCGAGAGCTCTATCTCAAATGCAAGGCCCACTTTTTCGCAAAATCGCGAGCCGAGCTTTGCCGGCAAGTTAAATTTAGGCGCGAACGGACAAATTTCAGCCTGCGCCGAGTGGAGCGTTAAAGCGAGCGAGCAAAATTCTAAAGCAAGCGGGCCAAATTTGAAAGCGATCGAGCCCGGCGCGGAAGCGAGCCTTTTCGGCACTGAAACTTGCGAGCCAGGCGCCGAAATTTGCGCGCAAAGCTCCAAGTTCGCGGTTCGCTTCGAGCATCCGTTTGAGAAATTTGACGGGCTGATCCGCACCCATCCGCTCTTTGCGCTATGTGCGGCGATTTTTATGCTCTCGCTTGCAGGCATTCCGCCGTTTAGCGTGTTTTGGGGCAAGATGTATCTGCTAAGCGCCGCGGTCAATTCTGGCTACTTCGCCCTCGCCGTCATCATGGCGGTAAATAGCGCGCTCGCCCTGTATTACTATCTGCGCCTCATCGTGCGTATGTTTTTGCACGAGCCGCGAGAGGACGCGGAGCTTGACGGCTCGCTGAGCGCGGTCTCGGTGCAGATAAAATTTGCCGTCGTGCTAGCTAGCGTGGCGTGCGTGCTGGCGCCGTTTTTGGTGAAATTCCTAACTGGCGCGGTAAATAATTTCGTCTTTTTAAGCGGGCATTGAGCTAAAATTTTAAGCGCGAATTGAACCCATCGCGCTTTGCCAACAAGGAGAGATATGTTTTTGGGCGAGCTAAGTGCTGACGGCTACGGTTTTGCGCTGCTTGATGTGCGCGATTTGAGTGAGTTTTTAAAGGAGCGAAAATGCAGAGTAAAAAAGCTTCTAAGCTACTGGGACGCGCATAAGCAGCTGTTTTATGACGCCGTAAAGGGCCTAAAGCTTTACCCTTCTACCCGCTTACGGTGCGCAGCTATGAGATCTTCGTTTGCATGGACGAGGAGTTTGCGCTGCCTGCGGGCTACGAAGTAGCTTTCAAGCGCGATAAGCTGTATTTCGCCCCGCAAAGCGGCTCCGCGATCCTAGCGAGCTTCGATGCTTTGCAATATCGTTTCGATAAGCTAAAAAGCGGCGAACTCGAGCTAGGCTATGAGTGCCAAAGCGGCGCTGCGGGCAAGATACGAAAATTTAATTCCACGCTCAAGCTCGGCTTGCAAAGCGGCACTTACGAGCTTTGCGTCGTTGGGCTAAAAAACAGCTCGCAGCACCCCGAGAAATACGGTTACGTCTTTATTTTCAAGCGCAATGCAAGCGCGGAAAATTAAAATTTTGATAGGCTTGATAACGATAAATTTAGCTTTGATATTTGCGAAGGCGATTAAATTTGACCGAAATTCTGCGTCACGCAAGGCCTCGGCGCGCCCCGCAAAATTTTAAAGATACGACCGGCGCGGTAAATTTAAATCTAAATTTTACTTCCTTGTCTCACTTTTTTCTAGCAAGCGCACAAATTTTGATAAATTTTGATTTTAAATCTCGCGGCGGAGGAGCTTTAAAATTTCACGCTCCAGCTCTTGCGGCGACGCCGAAATTTTATCTGCGAACTGCGAGCGGTTGAAAGTGCGTTGGCGCTTTGCGAGCTGTACCGTGTGCAGGCTCACGAGCTGCTCGCACTGCGCCCGCGAGATCTGTCCGCGCAAAAGCTGCCCGCACTCCTTTAGCCCGATGCAGCCTAGCGCCCTGCACTCTGCGCCGTAGCGGGCGAATAAAAACTCCGCTTCCCCCAAAAGCCCGCGCTCAAACATCGCTTTCGTGCGCGCCTCGATACGCTGCGCAAGCCACTGCTTAGGCGCGTCGATCTCAAAAATTTTAATATCCGAAATTACGGGCGGAGCAGTCTTTTCGCGCAGAAATTTACTCGGCGCTTCGCTGCAAAATTTATAGATGCTTAGCCATTTTTTTAACCGAAAGCCGTCCGCCGCGCTAAGCTTTGCGGCAAATTCCGGATCGATCTGCTGGGCTAGAGCGTAAATTTCATCGTTTGAAATTTCACTTTTAAAATCGGGAACCTTCGGCGCCAGCCCGCTTAGCATCGCCTTTAGATAAAACCCGCTGCCGCCCGTGATTATCAAAGGCGCGCCGCTACGATCTGCAAAAGCCCGCGCGGCTGCGTATTCTTTGATAAACTCGCCGACACTAAAGTATTCGTTTGGATAGATTAAATTTACGCCGAAGTGCCTGATCTCGCGCAGCTGCTCCTCGCTTGGCTTGGCGCTTGCGATGTTGATCTGCCGATAAATGCAGAGCGAATCGAGGCTCAAAATCACGGCGTCCATTTCGCGCGCGATACTTAGTGCAAGATCGCTTTTGCCGCTTGCGGTGGTGCCGATGATCGCGATCTGCGGGCTTGCGTGCGAGTTTTGATTTTGGTTCAAGGCGTTTCCTTTCGTAAATTTTTCGTTCAAATTATATCAAATTTAGAGCTATTCTTACTTTTTTTTGATACAATGGTGCCCAAAATAAGGGGCAAAATGGCTAAATTTAAAGAAATTTTATCCGATATCAACGAATTAATAGTTTTTAAACACTCGGTTTTCGCGCTGCCGTTTATCTTTACGGCGATGATTACCGCGAGCAAACTGCAAAGCGGCTCGGTATGGTTCGGCTGGAAGCTACTTTTTTTAGGAATTTTATGCGCGGTGAGCGCGAGAAGCTTCGCGATGGCTCTAAATCGCTACCTGGACGAGGATATCGACCGCGCCAATCCGCGTTGTGCTTCGCGCCCTAGCGTGGACGGACGGATCGGACGCGGGAATTTACTGCTTTTCATCATCGCAAACGCAGTGGTTTTCATAGCGGTTTCGGCGCTTATAAATCCTTTGGCGCTTAAGCTTTCGGTGCCGATTTTAGCGGCATTGGGCGGGTATTCATATTTTAAACGCTTTAGCGAGACCGCGCATTTAATGCTCGGCTTTTGCTTAGGGCTTGCGCCGATTGCGGGAGCGATCGCCGTTAGCGGCGTAATTCCGCTATGGTCGGTGCTGCTGTGTTTTGGAGTAGTATTTTGGGTAGGCGGCTTTGACGTGTTGTATTCGCTTCAAGATATAGAATTTGACCGAACGGCGGGGCTTTACAGCATCCCTGCGCTTTACGGCAAGGAAGCCTCGATGTTTATCTCCAAAATTTTTCACGCCGTAGCAGTGCTTTTTTGGCTGCTGTTTTGCGCGGCGGCAAATTTAGGCTTTTTTGCCTATCTGGGCGTGGCTGCGTGCGCGATGATTTTGTACTTCGAGCATAGGATCGTACGTAGTGATTTTAGCAAGATTGATCGCGCGTTTTTCACGCTCAATGGCTACTTGGGCATCGCTTTTTTTGCCTTTGTTTTTGTAAATTTATTTTAAGGAACCCCTATGGATCTTAACACTATCATCATTTTAGGACTTTGCGTCGTTATATTTTTGATGTTTTTCGTCATATATTTTAAGGATAAGCAAGCGGATAAAAAATTCGAGCGCTTCGATCAGGTTCTGACCGACGCTATGCAGGAAAATTATCTGCTTAAAAAGAAGGTCGAGGAGCTAAAAGAGATGATCGATTCGGGCGGTAAAGTAGCTCCCAATATCGATATAAACGCGATCGCAGATGTGATCGACGAGACGATAGAGCAGAGGCTAGATGTAGTGCCTACGATGATCGACGAGCGGGTAGAAAAGCAGATTAGACCGCTACTAGATCAGCTTAAAGAGCTCATCGGCTCGGTAAGAAAATAGCCGGAGCAATATAAAAATAAAATTTTGCAAAATCGCTTTGTTTTTTATATAATCGCCGCAAATTGATATTAAGGCAAAATATGCTAATTGATAAATTTGGACGAACGATCGATTATTTGCGCATTTCGGTTACGCAGCGGTGTAATTTCAGATGCAGATATTGCATGCCTACTACGCCGTTTAATTGGGTGCCGCGAGAGAATATTTTAAGCTTTGAGGAGATGTTTTTATTCGTCAAGGTTGCGATCGACGGCGGCGTGAAAAAGATCCGCATCACCGGCGGCGAACCGCTGGTGCGCAGGGGGATCGAAGATTTTATAAAGATGATCGCGGATTACGCTCCGGGTATCGATCTCGCGCTTACCACCAACGGGTATTATCTCAAAAACTACGCGCGCGCCTTGAAAAACGCGGGGCTAAAACGCATCAATATGTCGCTTGACTCGCTGCGTCCGGAGCGGGCTAAATTTATAGCTCAGCGCGGCGTGCTTTATAACGTCTTAGAAGGCCTTGACGCCGCGCTTGAAGCGGGACTAAAAGTCAAGCTAAACACCGTCGTGCTAAAGGGGATCAACGACGATGAGCTGATCTATTTGCTGGAATTTGCCCGCGAGAAGGATTGTCAGATTCGCTTCATAGAATTTATGGAAAACACCCATGCCGGCGATCTTACAGGCTTAAAATCAAACGAAATTTTAGATATTTTAAGGCGTAAATTTATCTTTACCGCTCTGCCGAAATCGCAAAGCTCGCCCGCGTCGCTTTACGCGCTAGCAGACGGCTACACCTTCGGCATAATCGATCCGCACAAGCACGATTTTTGCGAGAGCTGCAACCGCATCAGACTAAGCGCCGAGGGGCTTTTGATCCCGTGTCTTTACTTCGAGGACGCGCTAAGTATCAAAAAGGCGGTCAAAGAGGGCGACATTGCCGCAGCCGCGGAAATTTTGGCTAAAATTTTAGCGAATAAGCCTGAAAAAAATCGCTGGGAAGCGGACGAGGCGAATGAAATTTCAAGCCGCGCATTTTACGAGACGGGCGGATGAGGCTTGTTGAGAGCTTTTTAAGTATCCAAGGCGAGGGCAAATACGCAGGCAGGCTCGCGTTTTTCTTTCGCTTTGCGGGCTGTAATCTGCGCTGCGAGGGCTTCGGCGGCGAGTGCATTTCGCCAAAGACCGGCGAGATCTTGCGCGGTTGCGATACGATCCATGCAGTCTTTACGAACCACTTCGAGCATGAAGAAATTTTAAATTTAGCGCAGCTTTTGAATAAAATTCCAAATTTATCCGCTTCATCCTGTTCTGCACCTGCACGCTCTATGCCGGGCTTTTGCGCCGCCGAGCCTTTTTCTGAAAGCGATACTTTAAATTCCGCCGCCGCGCAAAGACTTCCCCGCCAAAACGGTAGCGCAGAAAAATCTTTAAATTTAACGAGCGAAAATTCTTTAAATTCCGCGGCGCAGAATTCTTCAAATTTAAATCCGCAAAGCTCCGTTTCACCGCAGAGCGCTAAGCTTTATCAAAAGCCTATCATCGTTATCACCGGCGGCGAGCCGCTACTGCACCATAAAGAAGCGCTATTTTACGAGTTCGTCTGCGAGCTGCTAGCGCGCGGACATGCGGTGCACTTCGAAACCAACGGCACGATTTTCGTGGATTTTGAAAATTTTCCCGCCTACAAAAACTGCGTCTTTGCAGTCTCGCCCAAGCTCTCAAACTCCGCCGAGCCGCGCGAACGCAGGCTGAGCTTCGCCGCGCTACGAAGCTTAAAACAAAACGCAAAGGATAGCTTTTACAAGTTCGTGATCTCGCCCGAGTTTGACGCGCAGCCTGAGATCGCTGAAATTTTAGCGGCATGCGGCGGCGAGGTTTATTGCATGCCGTGCGGCGCAGATCGTCGCGAGCTGGAAAGCGCCGCGCAATTTTGCGTGGATTTTTGCCTAAAAAACGGCTATAATTACTCCGATCGCCTGCACATTAGAATTTGGGGCGAGAAGGACGGGGTATGATAATTAGGAAATTATACGAATTCGAAAACGCTCATATCGTGCGCCTGTGCGGTTCGAAGCGGTGTCGCACGAGCATCCACGGCCACTCCTACAGATGCGAAATTTTGCTTAGCTCAAATTTTTTGGATGAAGCGGGGATGGTTTATGACTTCGGCTACATGAAGCTCGGTATCCGCGAGCTTATCGATAGTTTCGATCACGCTACGACGATCTACGCGCACGATGATGCGGGCTATATCGCGGATCTTAAAAAACACAGCGCGCGCTGGGTACAGATACCGCTAAATCCAAGCGCGGAGCAGTTTTGTAGAATTTTTTTCGTCCTTGTGGACCGACTTTTGAGCCTGACTCAGATGCAAAACGGCGAGCGCGAAGTAAAGCTTCACAGCGTCATCGTGCACGAAACTGCCACCGGCTACGCGCAGTGCTTCCGCGAGGACGCCTACAATCCGCAGATGGGCGAGATCGCGCTGGATGAGATAGAATTCTCGCCCGCCGTGCGCGAGGAGTGGAGGCAGCCCGAGCTTTGGCAAAAGCTGCTGCGCGGCGAAAAAATCATCTATCCAAAGGACTGCTGATGAGAAATTTCTTTAAATTTGGCGCGGGGCTTATGCGCGTTTTTGCCACGTGCGCGATCTTTGTCTGCGCGCTTGCTTTGGGTGGTTGCGACGATGAGAAAAAGGACACCTTGCAAAAGCCGCCGGTGGATAGCGAGGTGCCAAAGGACGTGCCTATCGCGCCTAGCGAGCCCAAAGTCGATATAAACGCCGATATGCCGCCGCTTCCGGTGACCGAATAGGGCGGAGCATTGAAGAATCTGCGCCTAAATTTGAAAATTTTTAAAATTTGCGTAGTTTGTATGCGGCGTGCGAGCGCGATTTCGGTGTCTTTTTTGCCTATGCGATCTGCGCAGAGAAATTTTAAATTTTATAAAGCTCTAATTGCGAAATTTTATTCTTGGCGCGAGATATACGGCTCGAAACCGGAGTTGAGAGCGCGCGCGGTAAATTTTGACGCAACAAATATCCGCGGCCGCTTTGAAGAGTTTTTAAAATTTCAAAGGTGCGGAGCAGGTCTGTTTGATCTCGCGCCGGAAAAATTTGCGTTGAAATTCGGTCGTTTCGGCTCTAGCCGCGCAAAATTTTATCCTGCAAATTTAACTCCCTGGCGGAAGTGATGGATTATCTGTATCAAAGCGCCTTAGGTTTTCATAAGTTTTTCGCGCTAGCTACGGCGATTTTAACAATAATTTATCTGATTTTTACCCAGCTTAAAATAGACGCGGCGGCGGAATTTCGTCCTCGCGGCAAGGCTTTAAATCCCGCCGCTTCCGCGCCGCAAGCTGAAAATTTAAAGCAAAAAAGCAGATCGGGGCTTAGATTTCTTAGGCGCATCAGGCTCTTTTTGCCGATCTATTATTCGTGCATCGCGGCGCTGATTATCAGCGGAAGCGTGATGCTAGCGGTGCTGCGCTTTGATCTGAGCTTTAGAATTTACTTTATGGCAGCCGCAGCGCTAGCGATGATCATACTTAGCGCGGCGTCTTACAAGCGGCTAAAAATCGCGTATCTGAGCCAAAACTTTGCGCCGTATCAGCGCAAAATGCGGGTGATTTTGGGGCTAAGCTTAGCGATAATTTTGATAGCGAGTGTTATTTGATGGTATATTTTTACGATAAGCTTGCAGGCGAACAGAGCCTAATTTTGCAGAACGATCAGTTTTTGCACCTAAAGGCCAGGAGAGCAAGGGCGGGCGAGCGCATAGACATGCGCAATCTTGAGGACGGGGCGAGTTATCTATATGAGATCGTCGAAATTTCGCGCAAAGGCGCGGCTTTGAATTTAGTTTTTAAAAGCTCGGTTTTTACGCCGAGCCACGATTTTTGCGTCGCTTGGGCGGTCGTCGAGAGCGCCGTGATCGAAAAGAGCCTGCCTGCGCTAAACGAGATGGGCGTCGGGCGGCTTGTTTTGGTCTATGCCGATCTGTCGCAGAAAAACGTGCGGCTCGATCTGCAGAGGATGGAGCGGATTTTGATCAACTCGTCGCAGCAATGCGGGCGAAATTCCATCATGCAGATCGAGGTTTTGGGCGGCTCGGACGAGCTTGCACAAAGGTATGAAAACGTAAGCCTAATCGATTTTGGCGGCAAGAACATCGACATTTTCGGCGGCGACGAGATCGCTTTCATCGGCCCGGAGGGCGGGTTTTCTCCGCGCGAAAGGGAGAAATTTAAAAACGCCTATGCGCTTAATAGCCCCTATATTTTGCGCTCAAACACCGCGTTGATCGCAACTTGCGCAAAATTGATGTTTTAAGCGCTCGGCAAATTTAAAAAGTCGCGCGCTTTAAATTTTAGAATTTAAAATTTGCTCTGCGCGATCCGCTATGTTTATCTGCGGCTTGATGCATTGCGCGTATTTGCCGAGGCTTATATTCGTGCGCTGTATTTTGCACGCCGCAGTAGGTCGCGGTGAAATAAAATTTTACTCGCAAGCGGGCTAAATTTTAAAATTTTCGCGTTCAACAAACATGCTCGAAAAGAAAACCGCCGCTTCGCCGAGAGATTTTTAAAACCCTTTAAATTTGCTTTTTAGATAAAAAAGTTGTATAATCGCTGCCTTTTAAAATCATCAAAAAGGATCAAAAATGAAAAAAGATATCCATCCAAACTTTGTCGAAACGACCGTTACCTGCGCTTGCGGCAATACTTTTAAAACGCGCTCGAACAAGCCTGAGATCCGCGTCGATATCTGCTCCAATTGCCATCCGTTTTTCACCGGCAGCGAGAAGATCGTAGATAGCGCGGGCCGCGTCGAGAAATTTAAGCAAAAATACGGAATGAAATAGTTGCTATATCTCATTCCTACGCCGATAGGAAATCTAAGCGATATCTCGAGCCGCGCGCTTGAGGTATTGCAAAGCTGCGAAATCCTAATCTGCGAGGATACGAGGGTTTCAAAAAAACTTCTAAACTTATTATCCGATAAATTTCAAATTTCATTTAAAATTTCACAGTTTTACTCGCTGCACACGCACAATGAAGCGGAGTTTTTCGCGAGCTTTAACGCGACGCTTCTGCGCGAAAAAGCTTGCGCATACGTAAGCGACGCAGGTATGCCCTGCATCAGCGATCCTGGAATTGCGCTCGTTAAATTTGCGCAGCGAAGCGGCGTAGCTTACGAGGTGCTTAGCGGCGCAAACGCTCTGCTGCTCGCAGCCGCCGCAAGCGGGCTGGTGGAGAAAGAATTTAGCTTTTTGGGTTTTTTGAATAATGACGGCGCGCAGCGCAAAGCTCAGATCCTAAATTTAATGCAAAGCCCCTATCCGTGCATACTCTACGAATCTCCCAAGCGCGTGGTAAAGCTAATAGAGCAGATCGCGGGGATCGACGCGCAACGCAAAATTTTTGCGATCAAAGAAGCCACGAAAAAATTTGAAACCAAATTTTTCGGTAGCGCCGCAGAGGTTCTATCCGGCCTAAACGGCGCAAATTTAAACGGCGAATGGTGCGTCGTGATTGACGGCGCAGGCGAGAAAAGCTTTGAAAAAATCACGCAGGAAGATATTCTCTCGCTTGAGATCGCCCCGAAAATAAAAGCGAAACTGCTCTCAAAAATCAGCGGCGAACCCGCCAAAGAAATATATAAAAATTTGATACGCTAAGTCATATTTTAACCGTTTTTCGCTAAAATCCCAAAATGATTATTTACGGCAAGCAGCTGTTTTTGCACCTTTTAAACCGGCATCCGCAGAAATTTATCCGCATCATCCTTGCAAAGGAGTGCGAGAAAGAAATTTTTAAAAAGATCGCCGCGACCGGCGTAAAGATTGAGCGCGCCGATGCGAAAAAAGCTCAAGCCCTCGCTCGCGGCGGCAACCATCAAGGCTTCTTGGCTGAGGTGGAGGAGTTTGGCTTCGGCGATCTTGCTAGCGTCAAAGACGATAAATTTGTGCCAATCCTTTATCGGCTTACCGACGTCGGAAACGTCGGCGCGATAATGCGCAGCGCCTATGCTTTGGGTGCAAATAGCGTGATCGTCGTCGCAAATAATCTAAATATGGCGGGCGTAGTGCGCGCAAGCTCGGGCGCGGCATATGAGCTAAATGTCGTTAAGGCCGCAGACGGACTTAGCGTGCTAAATGAGCTTAAACAAAGCGGCTTTGAAATTTACGCCGCGAGTGCGGACGGGACGAGCTTTAAGGAGTTAGAGCTCGGCGCGAAAAATGCACTCGTAATGGGGAACGAAGAAGAGGGGATACCTGCTAGGGCGCTTAAAAAATGCGACTGCGCGGTATCGATAAAGATGCGCGAAGGCTGGGACTCGCTTAACGTAAGCGCGGCATTTGCGATACTATGCGATGGAATTTTAAATGGAAGAAATAAAAGAGAAGCTAAATAATACGGACGAGCAGGCGGAACAAACCGAGAAGCCGGAGCAAACACAGCAGCCAAAAAGCAGCGATCTAGATAAATTAAAATCTATGGATCTCATCGAGATTGCGCGCACGACGCGCATCGACGCGCAAAATTTAGAATATATCATAAACAAAGACTTCGAGAAGCTAGCAAATTTTAATGTGAAGGGCTACATTAAAATTTTAGAGCGCGAGTTCGGGCTGGATCTATCGGACTGGCTTAGCGAGTTTGAGAGCGCCAAAGCGAGCTTTGCGCCCGTTAAAAAGGCCAAAGTCGAGCAGGTCTATGGTCAAAGGGTCAGCCCTAACAAAAGCAGCAGCGGCTGGCTTTTGTGGCTGCTTGCGATGGTACTAATCATAGGCGCGATCTTTTATTTTGGACTTTATAAAAGCTTCGGCGAATTTTTGGGCTCGCTTTTATGGGAGCAAAACAAAACCACCTATTCTGACGCTCCGATTGTAAACAATACTCAAAAAAAGCTTGAAAACATCGGTATCGACGTCGTTTCGCACAACGCTACAGATGAAAAATTCGCACTAAAGTCAGATGCCAATGCAGCCGCTGTTGCGGATGAAAATTTAAGCTCGCTCAATGCGCTGGACCGCTCTATCAGGATCGAGCGCGCGAGTGCCAAAACGGAGGAAAATTCCACCGACGAAAACGCCACGCAAAGCGTACCTGCACCCAGCAAAGATATCGTGCTTAATCCGCGCGGCAAAATGTGGATCGGTATCATCGATCTAAAAAGCGGCAAGAAGCGCGAGATGGTCATAAATTCCCCTTACGTCGTCGCTTCGCAAGGAGATGAGGAGCTGCTAATCTCTACCGGTCACGGGATGTTTGAGCTCGGCAAAGCCGATGGCAACGTAACTTTCAGCGAAAGAAACACTCAAAAATTTCACGTTAAAGATGGCAATATCACTAAAATTTCAGCCGATGAGTTTCTGCGCCTAAACAAGGGCAAAAAGTGGTAAAGCCTCCGTTCTCGTACGAGGTTTTTTGCTCGTAGAATTTTGCCGCAGAGGACAGAGGGTAAAATTTTAGCTCGCTATGTGCGCAGTTTAAATTTAAACCCGCGAGCGTAAATTTAAAGGTTTGAACTGCGCCGCCTTGGATAAAATTTTAAACGGCATAGGTAAAATTAACGGTGCGGATAAAATTTCAAGCGTTGCGGGCGCTTGCTGTAGCGTGGTAAATTTAAAGGGCATCGTTCGAGGACGCGGCGTAAAAACGGCAGCTTTGATCGTTATTGTTTTGATCTGACGTAAATTTAAATGTCGCCGCAAAGGGTCGTGATGCTCTAAATTTAAACAATCAATGCCTCCGCGGTTTTAAAATTTTAGCGAGGTAAAAGTTTAAATTGCTCGAGCAATATAAAGAGCGCCGCCGCATCGCCGCTAAGGCTTGCAATTTTGCCTCCGTGCGGCGCGAGCAGATCGCGGCGCTTAAGGCGCAAAATTTTAAATAAAGCTTGAAAATTACTTTAAGATAAGAGGTTTGAGATGTTTGACGAAATTCGTTTTTCAAAAATCGAGCGTTTGCCCAATTACGTTTTTGCCGAGGTCAATGCCATAAAAATGGCGGCGCGCAGAGCTGGCGAGGATATAATCGATTTTTCGATGGGCAATCCCGACGGCAGGACGCCGCAGCATATAATCGACAAGCTTTGCGAAAGCGCGCAAAAGGACAAGACGCACGGCTACTCCGTAAGTCAGGGCATCTACAAGCTGCGACTTGCGTGCGCGAATTGGTACAAGCGCAAATACGGCGTGATCTTGGACCCAGAAAGCGAGATCGTCGCCGTGATGGGCTCCAAAGAGGGCTTCGTGCATCTAACAAGCGCGATCGTAAATCCGGGCGACGTCGCGGTGGTGCCCGATCCTGCCTATCCGATCCACACTCAAGCCTTCATCATCGCGGGCGGTAATGTCGTTAAAATCCCGCTTGCCTATGATGAAAATTTAAATTTTAATGAGAACAAATTTTTCATCGATCTGCAAAAAACTTTCGACGAGAGCATTCCGCGCCCAAAATACGTCGTCGTAAATTTCCCGCACAACCCCACCACCGTCGTCGTGCAAAAAAGCTTCTACGAGCGGCTCGTGGCGATGGCGCGGCAGGAGCGGTTTTATATCATCAGCGACATCGCTTACGCAGAGATCGCTTTTGAGGGTTACAAAACGCCGTCGATCTTTGAGGTCCAGGGCGCAAAGGACGTCGCAGTCGAGGCATACACGCTTTCTAAAACCTACAATATGGCGGGCTGGCGCGTGGGTTTTGTAAGCGGCAACAAAAAGCTCGTAGCCGCGCTTAAAAAGATCAAATCTTGGTTTGATTACGGCATGTTTACGCCGATCCAAGTAGCCGCCACGATCGCACTGGACGGGCCGCAGGAGTGCGTAGAGCAGATCCGCGCGAGCTATGAGAAGCGTAGGAATTTTTTGATAGACACTTTTGCGGACGCGGGCTGGCAGATCGCTAAACCTAGCGCGTCGATGTTTGCGTGGGCGAAATTACCGCCAGCGGCGGCTCATCTAAGGAGTATGGAGTTTTCCAAACAGCTTCTTACCAAGGCGCGCGTCGCCGTAAGCCCTGGCGTGGGCTTTGGCGCGGCGGGAGACGATTATGTGCGGATCGCTTTTATCGAAAACGAAAATAGAACCCGCCAGGCCGCTAGAAATATAAAAAAATATTTGAAAGAGATCTGATGAAAGTAGCGATTTTAGGCGTCGGCACCGTAGGTAGCGAAGTTGCAAATATTTTGATAAAAAACAAAGATATCATCCTTGCCCGCGCGGGCGTTAGTATAGAGCCCGTAATCGGGCTCGTGCGCGATACGAATAAAAAACGTGACGTGCAAATTCCGCTTAGCAGCGACGCAAAAAGCATTATTGAGCGCGACGATATCGATGTTTTTGTAGAGCTTATGGGCGGGGTAGAAAAGCCCTATGAGATCGTAAGCGAAATTTTAAAGCGTAAAAAGGCGGTCGTTACCGCAAATAAGGCGCTTTTGGCTTATCATCGCTACAAGCTTCAGGCACTTGCGGGTGATACGCCTTTTGGCTTCGAAGCGAGCGTGGCGGGCGGAATTCCGATCATCAAAACTCTGCGCGAAGGGCTAAGCGCCAATCGTATCGAAAAGATAATCGGCATCGTAAACGGCACGAGCAACTTCATCCTTACGAATATGATGCAAAAAAACGAGAAATTTGAGGATGCGCTAAAGCAAGCTCAAGATCTCGGATACGCCGAAGCCGATCCTAGCTTCGACATCGGCGGATTCGACGCGGCGCATAAGCTCTTGATCTTAGCCAGCATCGCATACGGCGTGCACGGAGATCCTGAAGATATCCTAATCGAGGGGATCGAGGAGATTACGCAGGAGGATATATATTTTGCGCGCGAATTTGATTTTATAATCAAGCTGCTTGCGGTAGCTAAGCGCGCGTGCGATAACAAAGTCGAGCTGCGCGTCCATCCTGCGCTCATTTCGAAGGATCAAATGCTTTCAAAAGTAGACGGCGTGATGAACGGCGTGAGTATCTATGGAGACTGCGTCGGCGAGAGTATGTATTACGGCCCTGGCGCGGGCGGAAGCGCTACGGCAAGTGCGGTTATAAGCGATCTTATCGACATCGCGCGCGATAACAAAAACCCGATGCTCGGATATAAAATTTTGCCGAGCGAAAATTTTATGCAAATTCTGCCAAGCGAACAGATCCGCACGAAGTATTATTTCAGGCTGCGCGTGCGCGATGAGAAGGGCGTGCTGGCGAAGCTCACGAACATTATGAGCTTAAACGATCTTTCGATCGACAGCTTTTTGCAAAAGCCAAAGCTTAAAACGGACGAGGAGGTAACGCTGTTTTTCACGACGCATACGTGCTGTGAGAAGGATATCAAGCGCGCAATAAGCGTGATCGGCGGCGAAAATTTCATCACGCAAAAGCCTTTTATGATCAGGATCGAAAGTTAAGTTGAGCTTAAAAGAATATCTTTTCGGCTTTGCCTGCGAGGACCGTGCGGCGGAATTTTTACGCGGCGAAGGATTTGAAATTTTAAAACGAAATTTCCGCTGCCGCTTCGGCGAGATCGACATCGTCGCGCGTAAAGACGGTATTTTGCACTTTATAGAGGTGAAGGCTACGAGCGGCGATTATGACGCCGCAGAGCGCGTGACGGGCGGTAAGATGGCTAAAATTTTAAAGGCGGCGGAATTTTATCTGATGAGCTGTGATACGGACGAGCCGTGGCAGATCGACGTCGTGGAAGTTTATCCAAAGCAGATAAAATTTATCGCCAACATATCTTTTTAAATTAGAATTTTTATTATTTATTTAAGATAATAAACTATAATTCGCGGAATTTTAACACAAGGAGAACATTATGGGAAAGTATATAGAGCTTACTTCGGAGAATTTCGACGTTATTAAAGAGGGTGTCGCGCTAGTCGATTTTTGGGCACCTTGGTGCGGGCCGTGCCGTATGATCGCCCCGATCATCGAGGAGCTTGCGAACGATTACGAGGGCAAGGCTAAAATTTGCAAAGTAAATACCGACGAAGCGCAGGATCTCGCGGTGCAGTTTGGCGTTCGCTCGATCCCTACGATTCTATTTTTCAAAGACGGCGAGCTAAAAGCTCAGCTCATTGGCGCGCAATCTAAGCAGATCATAGCCGACAAACTAAACTCGCTTCTGTAAATTTTAAAAGGGCGGCTTCGCCCTTCCTCTCTTCGCCTCCCGTTTTATTAATTAAATTCGTAAATTTAACGCCCGCGGCTTTACTTAATAAAATAATTAAGGAGAAAAAAATGTTAGATTTAGCAATTATCGGCGGCGGTCCTGCGGGGCTAGCGGCGGGGCTTTATGCTACAAGAGGCGGTTTAAAGGACGTCGTGATGTTTGAGATGGGTATGCCCGGCGGGCAGATCACCTCAAGCTCCGAGATGGAAAACTACCCGGGCGTTGCTGCGGTGACTGATGGGATGAGCTTTATGGCGCCTTGGCAGGAGCAGTGCTTCCGCTTCGGGCTGAAGCATGAGATGGTGCGCGTGCTGCGCGTCTCAAAAGACGGCGATGGAAATTTTACGATCTATCTCGAGGGCGATCAAACACGTCGCGCACGTGCCGTTATCGTCGCTACGGGCTCTACTCCGCGCCGCGCGGGGATTGAGGGCGAGGATGAGTTTTTCGGTCGCGGCGTCAGTACCTGCGCGACCTGCGATGGGTTTTTTTACAAGGGCAAAGAGGTTGCCGTCCTCGGCGGCGGCGATACGGCGCTAGAGGAGGCGCTGTATCTAGCTAAAATTTGCTCTAAAGTATACCTAATCCACCGCAGGGATGAGTTTCGCGCCGCGCCTTCAACCGTGCAAAGGGTGCGCGAAAGTGAGAATATCGAGCTCATCACAAACACGCTTGTAGAGCAGATCAAGGGCGATGCAAGCGGCGTAACGGGCGTCGTCGTCAAGGATAAAACCAGCGGCGCCGCGCGCGAGCTGCAGCTGCCGGGGATCTTCGTATTCGTGGGGCTTGACGTGCGAAACGAGGTGTTAAAAGACGAAAGCGGCAAGTTCATCTGCGATGTCACGCCCGGCGGGCAGGTCGCGGTAAATTTAAAGATGCAAACAAGCGTACACGGGCTATTTGCGGCGGGCGATATGAGGCAGGATGCGCCTAAACAGGTCGTCTGCGCGGCAGGCGACGGCGCGGTTGCCGCACTTAGCGCGATCGCGTATCTGCAAGGACACGATAAATAAGCTTGTATTCGGCGGAAAATTCCACGGTGCGGCGGGCGAAGCTGCTTCCGTCGCGCTTTTTAAATTTAAAAGCCCGCGTCAAATTTGAATGAAATAATGAAATTTTGACGCAAGGCGGCTCAAATTTAAAATTTCGTCAAATTGAGCCGCAAAATAATGCTATCGTCTTTTGCGGAAACGCTTCCGAGCCGAAACGTCTTTTAAAAATTCAGATAAAATTTTATTGTCTTTCGTAGAAAGTTGCAAGGGCGTCTTCCGCCGTTTTTCTATTATTAAATGCCGATCTTATCTTAATAACATCATCAATTATATCTTTAGTCACTATAAATTTATCCGATAAACTTACGCTCTTATCGGCATTCACGATAAAATTTAATTCGATCGCAGCCTGTGGCGGCAGCTCTGCTGCCCTTCCAAGCTGTAGCCTTATTTGGCTAGGCGTTAGCTGCGAATAATAAGCGACGTCTTCTAATGAATCAATAATATTACTCATATAAATCGCAGAAGTTTTTGGTTCACCATCCTTTAGTATTTCATCTTTTAATTTATCGTCGCAATCAACTGGCTTTTTTTGAAATGAGTAATCTATTTTGCCTCTGTCTTTGAGCTCCTCTTGAAATTTCGTCTCATTTATTTTGCAATGTTCATTTGCCAATTTAAGTAAACGCTGTTGTTTATCATCAGATTTATCTTTATAGAAAAGCACGGCACCTCTTAAAGACGTGTTTAGCGTAGCCTCTTTATATTTTTTGTTAAAGGCATCTACATCGACCTTTACTTTCTCCATATCCACGTCGCAAACCATCTTAACCGTCTTTAATCCGCCGTTTTCCTCTTTGCTCCAGGTAATATTTTTGCAGATTTTCGAGCCCTCGATCGCCGCGCCGATACTCATCGACTTAAAATCGGGAAGAGTATAATTTTTCACGAGCCCTACCTCATCCTCGCCGCATCCTGTTAAAATCAACGCCGCTAGCGCAGCGTTTAGTACATATTTCATCTTCGCTCCTTTGAGATAAATTTTAAAAATAATGCTACCTCCTCCCTGCTTAAACATGTATAAATTTAAAGCCGAAATTTGAAATAAATTCGCAAAGCGCTAGAGATCAAGAATGCAAAGGTGAAATTTAATGAAAGAATTTGGCGAGAGAGGGAGGGAATCGAACCCCCCGGAAAACGGTCAACCGCCCTCCTATCGGATTTGAAGTCCGCAGACGCCACCAGGTCGCCATCCTCTCCAAATGCGGGAATTATAGCGAGATAAAATTTATTTAGCTTTAAAGAGGCTAAATTTTAAGCCTTTTTGGCTCATTATTAACGACGGCAGGATTATGAGCGCACCCAAAAGAAGCAGGCTCATCACCAGACATATTAACATCCCAAAGTAGATCGTAGGCCAGAAATTACTCATCATCATCACGCTGAATCCCAAAATGATCGCAAACGACGTATAATACATCGCGTATCCGATACTTGCGTGGCTCGCGCGGATCGCCGCAGCCTCGTCGCCGCTGCGCGCAAATTCCCGCTTATAGCGGTAGATGTAGTGGATGACGTCGTCAACGCCGATACCGATGCTAATCGCCGCTATCGTGATGCTCATAATATCTAGTGGAATGCCCGCAACGCCCATGATGCCGAAGCAGGCGCAAAGCGGGATTAAATTTACGACGATCGCGATAAGCGCGTATGAAAACGAGCGAAAGATGATCACGAAAAGCACGAAAAGCACGAGCACGGTGATACCCAAAGTGCCTATCTGTGAGCTCATCAGGCTTTGAAGCATATTGTTGTAAAGCACCATTATACCGCTGATCTTCACCGTGACGTTATCCTTAGCGAGTAGGGAGTCCAGATCGCGCTTAAGATCGGCTAGGAATTGCGCTCTGCGGAGATTCGGATCGCTATCTATCGTGCGGATGCTAAAGTGCGCCTCATTCGCTTCGATATTCACAAAGGGCGAAAGCACCATCTCGCGGTAGTTTGCCGGCATTTCAGAGTAGATTAGAGCAAGGCTCAGATCGTCCAGATCGCGCCCCTGATTAATCTGCTTGCCTAGCTTCAAAAGCGATGCTAGCGAGCTTACGTTGCCGATAAACTCGTGCCCCGTGACGTTTTTGTCCTTCAAAAAATCGTCTATTTTGCCGATGATACGCATCTTTTCGGATGTGAACCAATACTGCGGCTTGTTTTCGTTGGCGGCGTATTCGGCTTCAAAATCGCCAAAATCGTCGCTCGCGGTGGAATTTTGCTCTAAATTTGCGGCATGGGTCTGATCTAAATTTACGGCGCCGCTTGGCTGCGATGTCGCGACGGAGCTTTGCTCGGTAAAATTTTGATCATTTAAATTTTGCGCTGTGGCGGTAGAATTCTGTGCGGCGGAATTCTGCGCGATAAAATTTTGCCCTGCGGGATTGGAATTTTCGCCGCTCTTAGAATTTGCGCTATCGCTTGCGGAATTTTCGCTCTCGCTTGCGGCGGGATCTGCACTGCCTACGCTTTTAAATTTAACTACGATATCAAGCGGGATCGTTCCTCCGAGATTTGTGTCTATGACCTCCATACCTGCGCGGATGTCGGTGCTTTTTTTGAAGTAGCCGATGAAGCTGTTTTCGACGCGCAGCTGCGAGATACCGTATAGCCCAAAGATCACCGCTGCAGCACACACGCCATAGACCGCGCCTCTGCTGCGTAGCGCCGTTTCGGCGCACCAAAGCGTAAATTTAAAGTGCTGCTCGAAGCTGCGGTTATTGTGCGTGCGCGGCAGAAGCGACATAACCGCGCCGAATACTCCAAATGCCGTAACTAGCGAGATACTGATGCCTACGCTCATCATAATTCCCAGAGAAATTACGGGTTTTATATCGCAAAAAATTAGCGACATAAAGCCGATAACGGTCGTAAAGATTGCGAAAAAGCAGGGCATTGCGCGCTCGCGTAGCACCGCATAAACGAGCTGACGCTGCGAAAAGGCGTGAAAGCGCGCGCTAAACTCGCGGTATGCGACGATTAGGTGGATACAGACCGAAACCGTGATGATGAGCTGAAGCGCTATGAAATTTGAGCTAATCACCGTGACCTCAAAGCTCAAAAAGCCGAATAATCCCGCTGCGAGCACGACCGAGTACGCGCAGATGATAAGCGGCAGCAGGATAAATTTCGCCTGTCTAAAAAAGAGCCAAAAGCACGCCAAAAGCAGCACCAAGGCGCCGAGTCCGTAAGTCGCCAGATCCGAGCGGACGTAGCCCACCATATCGTCTGCGATCATATTCAGTCCGCCTAGAAACAATCGGTGGTCGCCCGTAAATTCCTTCTCAAAGCCCACGATCAGCGCGCGCAAAGCCATGATATCGCGATGATCCTTTTCGCGTAGTTCGTCGCGGTAAGATTTAAAATTTTGCTCCGCAACTTTAAGCGCGTCTTTAAGCTGTGAAATTTGAGCCCCCGAGCGGTTGCTCTCGTGCTCCGCTTGCTCTAGAGCGTTTTTGGCTCCGTCTCTTAGGCGCAAAAGCTCCTCGTAGCGGGTCTGCGGCTTTAAATTTATTAAAATTGCAGTAGTGCGAAAATCGGCGCTTACTAAATTTGACGCGTAAAAGGGACTTGTGGCAAACTCGCGCCTAGCCGCGGTTAAATTTACGTCTGCATCGGTAAGGGTGGGTATGTGCTTAAGCAGCTCGCTCATACCGCCACCTTTGTTTAGCAAAAGCGGTACATTCGTGATGTCCGTGACGCTAGCGACGAAATCAAGCTTGGAAAAAGCCGCATCCATCTGCTCTATTTTGCGGATCGTCTCGGGCGCTAAAAGATCGCCCGCGGGAGTGTATGCAAGCACCAAGAAATTCGGCGTTTCGTAGCGCTTGGATACTTCGCGCCAAATTTGAAGGTCTTTGTCATTATCTAGCAGAAGTGTCTGGCTCGAAGCGTCGATCTCTAGCTTTGTGGAGTAATATCCGAAAAAGAGCGCCAGCGCCGTAAACAGCGCGAGCGTGATTTTCGGAAACGCGACGATTAGGCGAAAAATTTTTTTCAAATACCGCTCTTTTGAGTGCGTCGCTATTCGCCGCTATTGATGACGGTGGAATTTAGCCGCTTTATAAGCTCGTCAAAGCCCAAGCTTTGCGTTACGTCGCCTAGCTGCGAGCGGTAGGTTTGAATTAGGCTGACGCCCACGATATCGACGTCGTAGATGCGCCAATCAGAGCCGGTAGGATAAAATTTAAAATCGATGTCGTAGTTTTTCTGCTCGCCGATGACCTGCGTTTTTAGCACGCGGCGCTTATCGCTCGGGCTTTGTTTGCTCAGCACCTTCATATCCTGATCGGTATAAAGCGAAAGCTTTTCGATAAAGGAGCGCTTTAGATGCGCCTCGAAGGCCTTGTTAAATTCCGCGATCTGCGCGGGGCTAAGGCTTGCGTAATGTTTAGCAAGTGAAAGCTTTGCCATCATTTTATAATCAAAATAGTCGTCAAAAAGTGCAAAGATTTTCGCTGGCTTTGCGTCTTTCGGGGTGCTGCTTCGCATAATGCCTACGGCCTCGGCGACCTTTTGGCTCATCACAGGCTCGATATCCGCATCGCTAATAGCGTGCGCCGAAATCAAAAGCGCTCCGCAAAGCGCTAGAACTTTTAAAATTTTCATTGTTATTTTTTAAAATATTTTTCTAAAAAAAACTTCAAGTTATTTTGTTATATTTTTAAGTTCTATTATTTCAGGGGCTATTGCTTGTAACCAGAGTTTAGGAACAATTTTAACTAATGAATTATGTGGAGAGCTTGTAGAAAAACAAAAGATGGCTATAATTTTGGAAAATACAGTTATACTATTGGTAGGACTCATACCTTGGAATATTGCAATGGATGTTCCATTAAAAATATTAGATGTTGGAATTATGTCTGGATTTTTTGCTTTCTATTTATATTTCTTGCCATTATGGAATTTATTTTTAAATTTTATAAAAGAGAGAAAATATAAAATAAAAATTTAAAGAAGTTAGAAAATGGAGAAAATTTAATGGACAAAGAAAAATATTTTACTCTAATATGGATTACATTCTTTATTCTAGGGGATTATTTTTTTAGAAATAATATTGAAACTAAATTAATAGTCAAAGGAAGTCTTGTTTTAATTATATTTATAAGAATTTTAAAAATAATATAGTATTATGTAGTTATTTATTAACTACAAGAATTTAGAGAAGAAAAGTATTATACAACAAAAAAGGCTAAGCCTTTTAGAATAGTTGAGGGGAGAGAACATAGCCTTTTCTGTTTTAACAGAGTATTTTATTAGAATATTATACCATAAAATTATATTGGAGGAAAATTTTTATGACTGAATTTAATGAATTTTTAATAGAAGCTGAAAAATTTAACAAACTAATGTTTCTTATACTTATTTTTTTGATTATTATAGCACCTCTTATATCTTTAGCAATAATTTTTATAAAAAAGAATAAAATTAGAAACAATAAAAATGAAAGTGAAGAAAATCTTCTTTTTGAAAATTTTACATGGGTGTTAATTGTTTTAGGATTTTTTGTTCTGATGACAAATTTTGTATATTTCTATTAAGAAAAATGTATTATAAAAAATTGGAGGATATATGAATTTTAAATTAGATAATATTTATATTGAATTATTCTTTTATTTTTTTCCTTTTATAGTTATGATATTTGCTATTGCTAATATGATCTACTTACTGAAGAAAAAAGAGAGAAATAAAAAATATAAAAGAAACAATATTATAATTATTGTTCTTTATTTATTTATTTTAATAATAGGTAATTATAGTGGTAGCATAGAAAAATATATAAGGCTTAACTATCCTAATCTTTATAGCAAATATATTATAACTGTGATTGATAATAAAGAATATGTAGTTCTTCAAATAATAAAAAATGACTATATAATAGCTGATATAAAAAGAGAAAATAATAATTTAATTATTTATAAAGATAGTATTAAAAAATATAAATTTCCTGGCATAATGGAATTTCATTACGATGGTTTTGATAATATCAGAATAGAAAATAAGAATGATTTAAAAGGAGGATAGATTGTGATTAATAAAGTATTTAGTATATCTGCATTACTTATTGTTCCTGTATTTTTTTATTTATATATATCAAATTATATAAAAATTAATAATTTAATTATAGCTATTATGATATTAATACTTTTAGCAGGAATATTTTTATTAGTATAAATATAAAAAAAGAAAAATGTAGTAAATGAAAAATTAGAGGAGGAAAAATGAATTTAGAAAAAATATTAAATAATGCTCAAAAAAGTAAAAAGAAAGCACATATTTCTGCAACAGTATCATATGATTTAAAAGCTAAACTAGATGAATTATCTAAAGTTAATAAAGTTACATTGTCTATGTTAATAGAAAGCATTTTAAATGAATTTTTAGAAGTTACCAGTTTAGATGAAAAAAAAGATTAAAATTTTACCAAAATCAACCGTTTTTAACGGTTGATTTTTTATAGAAATAATTGTAAAATAAAGAAATAAGGTATTTAATAAAAAAGTAATTATAAAACTAGGAGGAAATATGGATAACATATTATTTAAGGATTTTAATTTGAGAAGTAAAAATATGCTAATAACTGCAAAAACTAGAACAGGAGTTACAAGTTCAATAATGGTTCCTGCTATTTTAGAAAATAATGAAACAAATTTTGTTATTTTAGACTTTAATAAAGAGATTTATTCTATTGATATTACTATATTTTTTCCTATATTTATTAGTAATAGAATAAATATAGGAAAAAATATAGTAATATCTATTTTATAGATAGAAATACCATAATAGAAGATATTAATAAGATAGATTATTCAAAAAAATTTACAATTTATATCTGTTGTGACCCATGTAGAGAAAATATAAATGAAATAAAAATTTTTGAAGAAATTTTAGAATTGCCAGAAGAATATGATTCAAAGGTAGTTATAATTTTGGGAGAATCAAAAGATGTT
>NZ_CALIIU010000020.1 GCF_938017775.1 uncultured Campylobacter sp. | reverse complement strand
AGAACTAAAGCAACTTGAAGATTTGGTTTTTTTGTCTAATTCTAAGGAGGATTTTATACTTAATATAGAAAAATCTGTGAATTCAGATAAGAATAGAATGGATAAAGCCGCTAATTTCATAAAGGATAATGATTGGAACGCAAAAATACAAAAAATATTGAATTTACTTTTCTATATATAATAGTTTTTACTTTGTATTGCTTAAATAATTTTATTGATAGATTTAGCCTATTTTATTTTGGCTCATATGCGTATACATATAAGGCTTTAATTTATTTAATATGGTTATTTATAGCTATTTTTTCTTTCAGAAAAAAGACTTCCATATATATGAATATTTTTATTTGCATATTATTTATTTATATGTTTTTTGATATTAAAATCGGAGCTGTTGCCTTTATGACATATTTTTTACCAGTTATTGGAACTTTCTTTTTCTTTTCAAATTGTATTAGATCAAAAACTCAAATTAATTTTATTATTTCTGGGCTGGGCTCTTTTTTTATATTATCGGTTTTTTATGCTATATTTAATGAGATATTTGGCTATGCCGACTTCGAAAAGGAGGCTTTTAATTTGATGAGTAACTCATTTGAATCAGATGGAGAAATTAGAACAAGATCATTTTTTGTGGGGGAACAGACTTTATACATATATGGCATTTCTATTGTCGTGCTATCTTTTATTTTTAGAAATAAATATAAATATATTTTTTTGTTGGCTCTTGCAACTCTATCTTGCTTCTATATTCCTAAAAATCCATTAGTATTTGCAGCTATTTTTATTTTTATGTTATTTTTATTAAAAATTAAATTTAATCCTATGTTATTTAATATATATTTCTTTGTAAATATTTGTATATTATATTATTTTGCAAAAATTACATATCTTTCAGGTGTGTGGTCTTTATATGGCTCCTGGCTTCATTATACTCCTTTTGGTGCACCTAGTGTTATAACTAGATATGAAATCTGGGATAATGCTATCTCTCTCTTCTTCGCCAATCCTTTTGGATATGGTCTTGGAGCGGCTTCGTATGTTTTTGGCAACGCAAAGATTATTACACCCCATTCTGAATATTTAAAAGCACTTATAGAGCTTGGAGTACTTGGCTTTTGTGTATTTTATGCATTTTTATATCATATAATAAAGATGGCTTGGTTATTATATATAAAAATGGAAGATAATATATTTTTATATTTTATAGCATATATTTTTGCTTTTGTTTTTATTAGCTTTTTTAATGATCATTTTTTTGGAAATGCTGAGAAACTGTTTTTTTGGATGGTTGCTGGATTGATATATAATTTTAAGTATGAGCGATTGAATGGAAAAATTAATAGTTGATTTTCGTATGCATAAAGCATCCGGTATAGGTACATATGTCAAATCACTACTGCCTTTTTTGGTGGAAAAATTTGAGGTTATTCTGCTTGGTAGTAAAGCCGAGATACGGGACTATGCGTGGAGCAAAAACGTTAAAATTTTAGAATGTAAATCTAAAATTTATTCTATAAAGGAGCAGCTTGAGCTGCCTTTAAAAATTCCTAAATGCGATATCTTTTGGTCTCCGCATTACAATATTCCAATTCTACCAATAAGAGCTAAATTTAGAGCAGTTACTATCCATGATGCATTTCATTTGGCCTTTTATGATACGCTAAATTTTATGCAGAAAATATATGCAAAAACGATTTTTAATCAAGCACTAAGCAGAAGCGATATAGTTCTTAGCGTTTCAAATTTTTCGCGGAGCGAGATATTAAAATATACTAAAACCGATAAAAATATTTTCGTTGTGCCAAATGCGATAGACGAGAGGCGCTTTAATCGCCATTGCGATTCAAACGCCTTAGAAGTGGTGGCAAAGGACTATGGTCTTCCTGAGGATTTCGTTTTGTTTGTAGGAAATGTCAAACCGCATAAGAATTTAAAGAATTTATTATTTGCATTAGAAAAGATGGATTTAAATTTAGTCATAGTAGGGAAAAAGGATGGCTTTATAACGGGCGATAGCATTATTTCTGAGATTATTCGGAGAAAAAATCTAAGTAATCGTATATTTTTTACGGGCTATGTTAAAGACGCAGATATCGCTGCTATCTATAATTTGGCGAAATTATTTGTGTTTCCGTCGTTATACGAGGGTTTTGGTATTCCGCCGCTTGAGGCGCAAGCGTGCAGTTGTCCGGTCGTTTGCTCAAATGCTGCGAGTTTGCCTGAAGTTTGCGGCGATAGCGTTGTTTATTTTGATCCGAATGACATAGAAGATATGAGAAATAAAATTCAAACCGTTTTAAACGATAAAAATTTACAAAACGAGCTTCGCGCTAAAGGTTTTGAAAATGTAAAAAGATTTAGCTGGGAGTGCTCGGCTAAGCAGATTATCGAAATAATGGAGAATTTGCAATGAAAAAAGCCCTTATCCACGACTGGTTTAGCACCTATGCGGGCGCAGAGAAATGCGTCGAGAGTTTTACCGATATCTGGGATGATTTTGAAATTTACAGCCTCATCGACTTTTTAAGCGATGCCGACAGAAATAAAATTTTAAAAGGCAAGCGCGCCCACACAAGCTTTATCCAGAAGCTGCCCTTTGCGAAGGACAAATACCGCAACTACCTGCCGCTATTTCCGCTCGCGATAGAGCAGTTTGATCTAAGCAGTTATGACGTCGTGCTGTCTAGCTCGCATGCCGTCGCAAAGGGGGTGCTGACGCACTCAAATCAGCTTCACATCGCTTATGTACACACGCCGATCCGCTACGCGTGGGATCTATATCATCAGTACTTGCGCGAAAGCGGGCTGGACCGCGGTCTAAAGGGTATGCTGGCGAAGTATTTTTTACATAAAATTCGCCTTTGGGACGCAAGTACCGCAAACCGTGTGGATCACTACGTCGCAAACAGCCGCTACATCGCGCGCCGTATCCAAAAAACCTACGGCAAGCCTAGCGACGTCATCTATCCGCCCGTGGACGTGGATAAATTTACGCTGCGCGAAGCCAAAGAGGAGTTTTACCTCACCGCCTCGCGCATGGTGCCGTATAAAAAGATCGATCTTATCGTTGAGGCGTTTTCGCAGACGGATAAAAAGCTACTTGTCATCGGTGATGGCCCCGATATGGCAAAAATCAAGTCAAAAGCGGGCAAAAATGTCGAGCTTTTGGGCTTTGCGAGCGATGAAACGATGGCGGATCTCATGGGGCGGGCTAAGGCATTTGTTTTTGCCGCAGAGGAGGACTTCGGCATTACGCCAGTGGAGGCGCAGGCATGCGGCACGCCGGTGATCTGCTTCGGGCGCGGCGGCGCTCGCGAGACGGTGCTTGATGGCGAGAGCGGGCTGTATTTTATGGAGCAAAACACAAAGGAGCTGCTTGCCGCCGTAGCAAAATTTGAGCAAAATTATGATAAATTTGAGCCTGTAAAAATCAGAGAAAATTCTTTAAAATTTTCGCGCGCGCGCTTTGAAACCGAGATCAAAAGCTACGTCGAGAAAAAATATGAGGAATTTAAGGACGGCCTAAATGACTAATATAATCCTAAGCGGCGGCAGCGGCACGAGGCTGTGGCCCATCAGCCGCACGCTTATGCCCAAGCAGTTCGTGCGCCTCTTTGACGACCGCTCGCTTTTTATGATGAGCTATGAGCGAAACTCCCCGCTATGCGAGCGCACGCTTGTCGTCTCGAATGAGCAGCAGTATTTTTTGGCGCTCGATCAGCTTGAGGCTTTGGGTGCGCGCGGCGTGAAATTTTTGCTCGAACCAGTCGGCAGAAACACAGCTCCTGCGATCGCGCTTGCGTGTTTGAGCTTAAAGGCCGAGGAGATTGTTTTTGTAACGCCGAGCGATCATCTAATTAGAGATGAGGCGGCGTATAAAAACAGTGTCTTGCGCGCGCACGAGCTTGCGAAACAGGGGTTTTTGGTGACGTTTGGTATCAAGCCCACGGAGGCAAATACGGGCTACGGCTATATCGAAGCTAGCGGCGAGGACGTGTTAAAATTTCACGAAAAGCCTGGGCTTGCGGCGGCGCAAAGCTACATAGAAGCGGGGAATTTTTACTGGAACAGCGGGATGTTTATGTTTAAAGCGGGCGTATTTTTGAGCGAACTAAAGGCTCAAAGTCCTGAAATTTATGAAGCCTGCATCCGTGCGCACAAAAATTCTAATGCGGAAAATCCGATTAGAATTAAACTAGACGATATGCAAGAGATCCCCGCAGATAGCATCGACTACGCGGTTATGGAGCGCACGAGCCTTGCCAAAGTCGTGCCCGCAGACATCGGCTGGAGCGATCTGGGAAGCTTTGATAGCTTAGACGCCGAGCTGCCCAAAGACGCGAACGGCAACACCGCAAGCGAGCAAAATATCGCTCTAAATTCTAAAAACAATCTCATCATCGGCTCGGGCCGCACTATAGCAGCCATAGACGTCGAGGATCTCGCTATCGTCGATACCAAAGACGCTTTGCTCATATGCAAAAAAGGCTCTACCCAAAAGGTAAAGCAGGTGGTGGAGCGGCTAGGCGGTAGCGATCTAGCGCGCGTGCATGTAACGACGCACCGCCCGTGGGGCAGCTACACGGTGCTCGAAGATGAGCGCGGCTACAAGATCAAGCGCATCGTCGTTAAGCCCGGCAAGCGGCTATCGCTGCAGAAGCACTACCATCGCAACGAGCACTGGATCGTTGTTAGCGGCACTGCGACCGTGACTGTGGGCGAGCGAAATTTCTTACTACGCGAGAATGAATCTACGTTCATTAGGATGGGCGAGGTTCACCGTCTCGCAAACGAGGGCAAAATTCCCGTTGTACTAATCGAAGCTCAAGTCGGCAGCTACACCGGCGAGGACGATATCGTGCGCCTGCAAGACGATTTTAATAGGAGTTAGGATGAAAAAGCAACTCTGCATTTTGATAATCTTGGCGGTCGATATTTTCGGCATCTGGCTTTGCTTCGGGCTTGCCGTGGTGCTTAAAAATCTGCTCTACGGCGATAGCGTGCTGCTGGATATCGGCAGGTATCAGGGCTTCGCGCCGTCCTACGTCATAATGATATTTTTGTTTTTTTATCAAGGGATCTATTCGAGGCGATATGATTTTTGGCACGAGAGTAGAATTTTAGTGAGAAGCTGCTTTTTTGGGCTTTTGCTCAGCCTTGCGTTGCTTGCTTTAATCAAAGTCAATTACGAATTTTCGCGCGCCAGCTTTATTCTGAGCTTTGCCTTTATGGCGGTGGTTTTGCCGATTTTTAAGCTCATAACGAAAAGAGAGCTTTTTAAATTTGGCCTATGGCAGAAGAGGGCGAAAATTTTAGGCGAGGGCGAAGAGTTTGAGAGCGCCGTCTTAGAAAGCGCGTATTTGGGATACGTTAGAGCTCTTGGCAGCGATTACGACGTGTTGTTTATCGGCGGAAGTAGGCTTGGGGCGAAAGCCTTGAACGAGCTTATCGAGCATAATATCAGAAAGAACAAAGAAATTTTATTCACCCCCGTGCTGCGCTCATACGACTTTACGCAGGCAGATATTTACAGCGTTTTTGCCTCGCGTACCAGCCTCTTTGCGATACGAAATTCTCTGAAAAGCCCTTTAAATTTAGCTCTTAAACGCGGGCTTGATTTGGCGCTAATTTTCTTAGCACTTCCTTTGCTGGTGCCGATTTTTGGTATAATCGTGCTGATGATGAAGCTAAAAGAGCCCACAGGGAGCATATTTTTTTCGCATCAAAGGATGGGGCTTGGCAGTAAGCCGTTTGGATGTCTGAAATTTCGCTCGATGAAAAAAAACGGCGATGAAATTTTAGCTCAGTATCTAAAGCAAAATCCGCAAGAGGTGGAGTATTTTGAAAAATATCACAAATACGAGCACGATCCGCGGATCACGAAGCTGGGCGATTTTTTGCGAAAAAGCTCGTTAGATGAGCTTCCTCAGCTGATCAACGTCCTAAAGGGCGAAATGAGCATCGTTGGTCCTCGCCCATGCGCACAATACGAGCGCAAAGATATGGGCGAATACGCTGATCTCATACTCGCCGTCAAGCCCGGTATCACGGGACTTTGGCAGGTGAGCGGGCGCAGCGATGTGGATTTTGCGACCAGGGCGGGCATGGATGTGTGGTATATGAAAAACTGGTCGATATGGAACGATATCGTCATTATTTTAAAAACCTTCAAAGTCGTTTTGGCGCGCGAAGGGGCAAGCTGATAGTTTATAGAGTTTAAGACGGGGCTGCCTCTTTTGAGATAAATTTTAATTTAATACAAGCGCTTCGATCGAGATATTAGAATCGCTTGAGGCTAAATTTGCACTATTTAAAATCATATATAACAATACAATCGCGCGGCAATAGCTAGGAGTTTGCAGTGCAAAATTTGAAATTTTGAAATTTCATCGCATGCTTGCGTAAAATAAGACTACGTAAAAATGGTGATAGTTTAATGCACGCGATTAAGATGATGTAGTATCTGGGGAAAATTATTAGCGCAAATCGTATTACTTAAGCACACAAAAAAGGGCTCTACCCGATAAAATTTACTGCCGCTTTCCGCTTCTGCTCGAATACTACGATGTAAAATTTTTACAAGACAGATAAATTTTGCCCTTACTTTCTCGCCGACGCATTTTAAAATTTTAAAATGCCTATCTCACAAAAGCTGCAGCTATTTTAAAATTTGTGGAATTAACGGATAAAATTTTGATCTATTTGAGCGATAAAAAGTGGTGTCCCGTGTAGGATTCGAACCTACGGCCGCCTGATTAAGAGTCAGATGCTCTACCAACTGAGCTAACGAGACAAGAACTATAATTGTAGTGATAAAAATATAAAAAACTGATTAAATTTTATAAAAATTTCGTTAAATTTCATAAAATTTTATTCGGTCTTTATATATCTAATAACTCATAAAAATTAAATAAAATACTTTAGTAAAGAACCAATAAATCTTTTTAAAATAACCTATGCACTTCGATTTCACATCTAGGCGCTCTTGCGCAAACTCAACGCAAAGTCCAAAACAAGAAGCCCCATAAGCGGGGCTTAACTCGATAATTTATTTTGCTTTTTTAGCCTTTTTGCTTCGCGTAGCCTTAGCATGAGTTCTAGGAGAGCGGTTTGAGATGATCGGCTTACCGTCAGGATATTTTTTCTGCACGTGATTTACAGGTATCGCTGCACTGCTGCTAGCGCCATATTTCTCGCCGTTTGTGAAATATTTCCTCATCACTTCCTTCCATCTTTTTGCGTATTTATTCGCGCGCGGAGAATCGTTTAAGATATCCTCGTAGTCGTAAATTCTCTCATAGAAGTCGTTAGTTAGTTGATCGTCGATAGTGATTCTGCCGTTGTCGATCGATACGCCTAGGTAGACGCCTGTTTGCTCGCCCGGGCTTACCATCCATGCAGAAATATCAGGTAGATCGGTTGCGCGACCTGTTCTTCTACCTACGCCGCCCGCCGCAGCACCTACATTGATCTCAAGGGTATCTGTGCCGGTAAAAATGTCTTGATATGACTTCGTAGTATGAAAGATCATCACGATGTCGCTCGTCTCGTAGCCTGCTTGTAAGCCCACGCCGTAGCCTTTATATTTGATAAAAATCGGCGAACTCCACTCGCCGTTCTCGCCTTTGACGCTAAAAATTCCATCGCCGTATTGTAGCGATGCGCCCGCAGCTAAACGTTTTACGTCGGTTAGGATTGCGACGGCTTTGGCGCTGGTTAGATAGCGCTCATCGGTGCCGAAGTTATTAGCCGCTACGAAAGATCTAACGACGTTAGTCGCCGCTATAACCTCTTGATTTGCCACGACGTCCGCGTGCAAAAGACCGCAAAGTGCAACAGATGCTAGAAGCAAAAACTTTTTCATCATTTAATCCTTTTAAAATTGAATTTTCGTTATTATAACAGCAATTTCATTTGTTTTAGCTAATTTTTAACAAAAAATTGATGAAAAATAACGAATTTTGGAAAATTTATGAAATTTCTAGCTATTTTTGCACTTTTGGCGATCAAAATTTTCGCTTTAGACATAGTAAACGGCGACGTTATTATCTTAAAATTAGATCAAAGCACGACCGAGTTGAGCTTTGGCTCAAAACAAATTCCTCTCATCATGGCTCCAAATTCTAGCGATAAAATCGCCGTTTTAGCAGCGAATTACCGCGCTAAGGGAGATTTTGCACTGCGGATAGTAGATCAAAGCGGCAGTCACGAGCAGATCGTCGCTTTGAAAAAGGGCGAGTATAAAAAAGAGGCTCTAAGTGTCGCTCCAGGTAAAGTTAAACCGCCCAAAGAAGCCGCCGCGCGTATCAAAAAAGAGCTCGACGAAGCCAACGCGATCTATGCGATCACCACGCCACGCTATCTTTTTTCCACGCCGTTTGAGCTGCCTTTAAACTCCAAAATAACCTCTGCGTTCGGCAATGCCCGCACCTTTAATGGCGAGCTTAAAAGCTATCACAGCGGCACCGATTATCGTGCCGCGGTAGGCACTGCGGTGCGCGCCGCCAATGACGGCGTCGTAGTCATCGCCAAAGACCGCTACTATGCCGGCGGTTCGGTCGTGATTGATCACGGCGGCGGCATCTATTCGCAGTACTATCATCTAAGCGAGATCAAAGTGGCGCTTGGCGATCACGTTCGCAAAGGCGATGAAATCGCGCTTTCGGGCGAGAGCGGTAGAGTCAGCGGCCCGCATCTGCACTTCGGCATCGCGATCAACGGCGTGAGCGTCAATCCGCTAAGCTTCGTCGCTAAATTTAATGAAGTGGTTTTTGGCGAGCGCTAAAATGCCCTACAATCCGAAGGAGTTGATGAAAAAAATTCTCGCAGGCAGCGATTTTAAGTTAAAAGGCTCGGTCAAGGGTCGCGTCCGCGTCGCGAGTAGGGACGGAGCGATCGTAAATTTTACCGCTGCAGACTTCGGCGTGCAGAGCCTAAACGACAAAATTTCGCTCAGTGGCGAGCAGTTCGAGCGTTTTAGAGCTAGAATTTTTGGGATTTTAAACTCCGGTGGACGCGAGCTTGCAGGTAGGCTCACGCTCCCTTCTACGCCCAAAAAGAAAGCCCGCACAGATCGTCTCCGCGAGGCGGATGGCTATGCGGAGTTTGACGGCGCCTGCGATTTTGATAGCTTTTGCGGCGGAGATTCGGGCGCAGTTTCGCCCGAGGCTGGCGGCAGCTTGGCAAAGACCTCGTATGCCACAAATGCGAGGCGCGGCGAGCGAGATTTTCCTGCGCGCAGCGCTCAGAGTGCGCAAGGCTTTACTTCTAGGGCAGAATTTCAAGATGTTTCGCAAGCAGAATTTTATGGCGCAGCTCGGGCGGAATTTTGCGCAGATACCGCGTGGGATACGACGCGCGAGAATTTAATTTTGCAAAATGATGCTGCGCAGGATGACGTGAGCGTGGGGCTTGCTGCTAGTTTCGAAGAGAGCGCAAACGCGAGAAGTAAAAATTTTATGCCGCAAAGCTCTGCGCCTGCGAATTCTGCCAAAGGACAAAGCTTCATTCCTACATCGCGAAATTTTATTTCCGCGCAAAGCTCTGCGCTCGTGAGGGATTCCGCATTTGAGGCGCAAAATTCTAATTTTATGGCGCAAACGGAGAATTTTGCAGCTGAAAATTCGTTTGTAGCAGAGCAGGACGCGGACTTACGAAGTAAAAATTCTACGGCACAAAGCTCTGCATCAAAAAATTCCACTTTCGCAAATTCTGCGCTTGATATAAAGTGCGCAAATGATTGTGGGCCTCAAGGTTCCGAGTTTTCTAAGGGGCAAATCGCGAATTCCGCTAGCTGCCGTGCCGCAAATTTTGCCTTAGAAAATGCCTTGGAATTCGCGCCTCAAGATGAGAATTTCGTTGGTGAGAATTCCGCGTTTTTGGCAAAAGGGCAAAATTGCGCGCCCGAAAATTCCGCCGGGCAAAATTTAGCACAGAAAAGCTCCGCACAAGAGTGGCGCCCTTCGAATTTGCCGCCGCAAGTGGGAAATAAATTTGTGCCCGAATTTGAGCAATCCGCGCAGCCTGCGTTAACGGGTGAGAATTCTACGTTTGCTTCTTCTATGGCGGAGGGGGCGCTTGGTGATGAGCCCGCGTCTGCTGCTTTTGGGAGCGAATCAACTTTTGCGACTAAGCCCGTAAATTTCTATGGCAAGCCTGCGCGCAAAGCGCCTGCGAAAGAGCGCGCGCGCCTGCCGGGACGTCCGCAGGCTCTGCCTATTGCAAGCACTTCGCGTCCTATCTCGCTACCGCAAGCGTCTAAAGCTAGGCTCATCGAGCTTAAGCCGCGTTTCATAGGCATCGCGCATAGGATTAAAATTTCGTTTTTGAAAAAGAGCGCGAGCGAGCCTGGCGAAGGGGTTTTGGCGCGCGTTCGTATTCCGCTTTTGATGGAGAATTTCGGTCTTAATGATATTTTGTCGTCCACGGCGAGCTACCAAATGGCGAAAAAGATGGTGCGCACGATCGCTGATCTTTACATCGCCAAGGACCTACGCGGCGTGCACATAGGCGTGCCGGTGCGCCTTGAAATGGGCTTTAAAAGCGGTATCTCCGACGTCAGCAACCACGCCTTTATCTTTAAGCTCATCGAGGACAGCCTCGTCAAAAACGGCGTCATCGACGACGACAATGCTGATATCGTGCGCGAGATCAAGCTTTTTAAGCAAGATGTTTTCGACGGGGTTTTAGTAAACATCATGCGGTTTGAGTAGAGGCTTTGCGGCGCCTCGCGTGTAAATTTTAAAAAATTCGCGTTACCGCATGAAATTCCATCGTTTTCGAGCTTTAGCTCGCACCGCAACAAGCGTTTTTTAAAATTTTTTTGATCAAACCAGTAAAAATTTGAAAGGATTGAGATGCAAAAAGCCTTTTTTAATTCGCCTATTGGAATGCTTGAAATTCAGGATGACGAGATCGGGATCTGCAGTATCGACTGGGTCAAAAGCTCTGTCTGCAGCCCCAATGACGAGATCTTTAAAAAACACGACGCAGAGCTTAAATTCGGCTTTGTGCGTGCAGCGGATGATAAAGGACGCGATTTAAGGCTTAGCGATTTAAAAAAGAATTTGGCTCTTTGTACAGACGAGCTTGGCGCATATTTCAGGGGCGAGCTTGAAAGCTTTAGCGTTAAACTGAGCCAAAATGGCACGCAGTTTCAAAAGTCCGTGTGGAGCGCGCTTTTAGAGATCCCTTATGGTGAGGTCGTAACATACGGCGAGCTAGCCCGGGCTATCGGCAGACCGCACGCAAGCCGCGCAGTAGGCGGCGCAAACGGCAAAAACAAAATCCCCATCATCGTGCCGTGCCACCGCGTCGTAGCTGCGGGCGGGCTCGGCGGATACAGCGGCGCGGGTGGCGTAGCGACCAAAGCGTGGCTGCTAAACTTCGAAAGAGAAAGCTTAGCCAAATTGGGCAAGTAAAATTCCGTTAAATTCTGCTTTGCAGGTACGGCGCTGATTTTAAAATTTTACCGCGAGACGCTGCGAAATTTCATAAAACGATTTTGTAAATTTCTAGTTTTTGCGGCGACCAAGATAGTTAAAATTTTGCAAGAAGCGAAGCCTGCTTGAAGCTCTAATTTGGAATTTATCACGCCGCAGACGCCTGCTATGAGTGGTTGAAATTTTTCGCAGTGATAAAATTTAGCCTCACGAAATTCTGCGCTGAAATCCTTTGATAAATTTTATCCTGCGTGCATTTAGTGCAGAGCAGCGCGTAAAGCAGCAAAATTTTGAATCCCTTTCGTGAAAATAGGCAAGGATAGCAAGTTTTGAGGCGGAATTTTGCAGAGGTTAAAATTCTGTGTCGCTACGCCGTATGGGCAAAATTCCACGCCGCTGTATCAAAGCAAAGTAAAATTTTAATTGCGCTTGTCAGGCATGGTTAAAATCCGCGCAGAAGCGGTAAGCGGGGCAGAATTTATCTCAGCGGCAACGTGACTAAATAAAATTCTATAAATCCACGAAGCGGGCGGTATCCCAGCAGAAACGGCATTGTCCTAGCCAAGCTTCTTGCGAAAGCGGCGGGTGCGCCAAAGATAAAATTTTTCACGGAGACGGCAAAGTACAGCAGTATGCTGCTAGAGACACCTAGCGAAGATGAAATTTTGCGCGAAGAGAGCGAGATGAATTTTGCGCAAAGACCGCGCTATTTGCTGAAATTCTCGCAGAAGCAGCATTTTTATAAAAAATCCTAGTAGGGGCAGCATTATCGTCGTCAAAGCTCACCTTCGAAGTGGCACGTTTAGCTAAGGCTTCTTTCTTGCGAAAGCGACGTTGCATAGCAAAGTAATTGTAAAAGCGGCGAGCGTGCTGCAGATAAAATTCTTAGCAAAAGAGGCGCAGAGCGAAATTCTTACGCAATACGCACGGCAAAGATAAAATTTGCCAAGCAACTACGAGCGAAAACCCTGGCAAATTTGGCGAAGCTTGGCAGAACGCAGAAAATCTACGCAGCTTTGCCAAATTCCTAAATTAGTCGAAATTTTCTATCAGATCGCTAAAAATTTTAGCTAAATTTTCGATGTCGCTAATCTCTACTCGTTCGTTGATCTGATGGATCGTGTCGTTTCGCACGCCAAACTCCGCCGTCTCCACGCCAAACTCCGCGAAGTATCTCGCATCGCTCGTGCCGCCTGCGGTGTTTAGCTCGGCTGCTGCGCCACAGATCTTCTGCACGCTAGCGCTTAGTTTTTGCACGATCTTAGAGTTTCGCTGAGTTAAAAAAGGCTTTGAGGAGCTTTTTAGTGCGAGATGTAGCGATGCGCCTGCTCGCAGCTGTGCGGTGCAGCTCATTTCTAGCTTGCCGCAGGATTCGCTTTCGTTGCACAGCACGTCTTTAGCATCCAGCTCAAATAACCTCAGTACGTAGTCTCGCACGTCCTCCAGCCCCAGCCCTACGCCGCCGCGTACGTTAAACATCACGCGTACGTCCTTGGGTGTTACGTTTACTACCTGCGAACCGCCGCGAATGTCGGTGATGACTATCTTAGCCGAAGCGAAATCCTCGCTGCCAGCGTCCAGATCATGCCCCGCGAGGCTTGCTAGCACCGGCGCTAAAATGTGGACAGGATTGATGCATTTATCTGGGTAGGCTGCGTGCCCGCCGATACCCGTGAGTGTGAGGATGCCGTTAATCGAGCCGCGACGGCCGATCTTAATGGTATCGCCGAAGCATACTTCGCATGTAGGCTCCGCAACGACTGTGAAGTCGGGTAGGGCACCTTGCTCGCGCAATTTAGAGAGCATTTCGCGCGTGCCGTAGATGCCGTCACCCTCCTCATCGCTGGTTAGTAGTAGGCTCAGCGTGCCCTTAAAATCGTGTGCCGCCGCTAGCGCGCAGATTGCCGCTGCGATGCCGCTTTTCATATCCTGCGCGCCGCGCCCGTATAAAAAGCCATCCGCTTCCACCGGCACAAAGGGATCGCTCGCCCAGCCCTCGCCCGGCGGCACGACGTCGATGTGCCCGGCAAAGCACAGATGCGGACCCTGTCCGAAACGCTTGGTAAAAATCGCGTTAGTTACGCCGTTTAGCTCGAATCTATCCTCGCTAAAGTCCGCCAGCAGCATCGAGACGTAGTTGAAAGCTCCGTCGTCGCTAGGTGTGAGCGAGCGGAATTTGATGAGCTCTTTTAGAATTTCAATCGGTTTCATAAGCCATCCTTTGGTTTAAATTTTAGCAAAAATTATAGCGTATAGAAGCTTTAGTGCAAAAAATACCAAAATAAACGCCGAGATATATGCAAATGCTCGCACTACTATGTTTGGAAGCTTGCTACGAGCTAGATATATAGCAAGCGGAAAAAGCGTGATCCAAGCTAAAATTCCGCTTACAAGCCCCGCAAGAGCAAGCGCGAAATTTGCTCGCGCGGTACCGGCAGAGACGCTGAGCCAAAACATAATGACGTATGGATTTAGTAAATTTATCAAAAAGCCTTTGCCGTAAAGCGCCGCGCCTGAGCAAGCCTCAACGCTTGCAGGCTGCACCGAGCTAGTCGCGCCATGCCAGAACGCGTACGCCGTGTAGAGTAAAAAGCATGCGCTAAATACCGATATGCAGGCAAAAACGATCGGGATTTTGGCTAACTGCGATATGCCGAATGCCGATAGCGCCAGATAGAGCATATCTGCGCTCATGGCGCCGAAGCCCAGGCATAGCGCCTTGGTGTAGCTTCGCAGTGCGTAGGACATTATCAGCACGTTTACCGGACCGATCGGCACGCTAACGCCCAGCCCCATCAAAACCCCTTGTATGAACGACTGCATTCCTCTGCTTATACTCCCCAAATGTGCTAAATTTCGGCACGCGCCGCTACGAAAAAATCTATGGGCGCGGCTTTGCAAATAGATCGATGACGCACAGCTTCGCGAATGGATCAATCCTAAAATTCCGCGCGACCGCCGATCGGTTTTTAAATTTAACGCAATCGCCGCCGTAATGCGCCTTAAGCTTTAAAATTTTAACGCGTGCGTCGTAGCCCGCTCGGCTCTAAAATTTTTAACGTGTGCGCTTGCATGCGCCTCGACTTTGAAATTTTAACGAGCGATTCACATACACGCTCAGTCTCAAAATTTCAATATGAGCATTATGTGCTTGAAATTTATACGAGCATTCATGCGGTGGACCCGCTCACTAGACTTCAAATTTAGTTTTTAAATTTTAACGCACGGATCGTGGTTTAAATTTACGGCTTGAATTTTGCGAGGCAAAATCCGCCGTCTCGCTAAGTTTGCAAGCTAAATTTCGCAAGGCGAAATTTAAACTAGCAAAGATTGGCGACGAACGGCGGCTCGCGCAAGTCGGTAAGTTTTAGTCGCGTAAATTTAAAGATCGCAGCGGTAAAATTTAGCTCGCCGAAATTTTGCTTTGCGTAATTTCGCGTGTCCGCGCTCATAAATAACCCATGATCGCAGATAAAATTTTGCGAAGCGAAATTTCGCGCTTTAAAATTTTATCCGTAAATTTTAAAATCCAGCCGCAGCGTCTAAAATTTGACCGATCGCCCGCTTTAAATTTAACCGCCCGCCCGCAATTTGGCTACGCTCGCATTTTAAATTTTATCGACCGCCGCAAACCTGGCCCACAAAATAGACGCGCCGCAGAGCATATCTCGCCACGACGCCAAATCGCGCCGTAAATTTTATCGTTTCGCAGCGGGACAAATTCCGTGCTGCAAAGCAAGAACCTGCGCGCCGCTGGATTAAATCTGCGTCGCAGAGCAATTCCGCGCCGCAGCTTGGTTTACAGAGATCTTGCGCGCAAAGCTCGCTTTGCAAAACCTCGCGCCGCAAGAGCTTTAAACAGCCTGCTTCGTAAAATTCCGCGATCGCAATAGCTAAATTTAAAACGAAAAATCCCCCGTCGCGCCGTGCGACATGCTCTCATAAACCGCCTTGACGTATTTGTCGCGCACCGCGCAATCCAGCAGCTTCTCACACTCCAGGCAGCTGGTGAGGTTGTGCTCGGCTTGGCACGCTTGTAGCGCGGCTAAGCTTTTATCCAAAATTTCGTCGTAAACGTCGCGCGGCGCGGTGTTCTCGGTATCAGCCATCAGTTTTTACCGCCGTAAATTTCATGCATCTTCGCGATCTCGTACTTCGAGCCGAAAAAGCAAGGGCTGCTTTGGTGGATTTTTTCAATCTTTAGCTGCAAAAGCGAGCCGTTTTCGCCGTCGCTGGTGGCGCCTCCGGCGCGCTCGAAGATAAATGCAAACGGCAGCACTTCGAATGTTACGCGAAGCTTGCCGCGCGGATGATCGCTGGTAGCGGGGTAGCTGAAAAGTCCGCCGCCTTTTAATAAAATTTGATGCAGGTCGCTTACCATCGCGCCGCTGTATCGCAGGCGGTAGCCCTCGTCAAACAGCGCTCGCACGAGCTTTCGGTGCGGTTCGCTCCAGCCCTTTTGCGTTGCACCCGTGGCGTTTAGCTTGCCTTTTTGCTGTAGGCGCAGGTCTTTTACGAAGCTAAATTTGCCCTCGCGATTTAGGCGGTAGAGCTTCGGCGCATCCTCGCAAACGACCATCTCAAGGCGCGGCCCATAGATACAATAGATCGCCGCTTTTAAGTTTGCGGGCGAAATTTCATCCTCGTAGATGCCAAATATCGAGCCCACGGCGAAATTTACGTCCACCAAGCTTGAGCCGTCGAGCGGATCGTAAGCGACGATTAGGCGCGCATCCTCTCGCAGCGTTAAAATTTCATCTTTCTCCTCGCTGATTAGGGCGCGCACGAGCGGATTTTTGCGAAATTCCGCCTCGATTATAGCGTCGCTTTTTACGTCGAGTTTGAGCTGCGTATCGCCCGTGCTGTTGTGATGATCGGTGTAGCCGAAGTCCGCGTATTTCAGCTCCTCGGCGATTTGTAGCGCGATATTTTGGATTGATTTTACGATCTCTTGCATTTTATTCCTTTACATTTTTTTGGCGTTTTTTAAGATCCATTCGCTAATGCCTGCAGCGTCGTTGATATCGAAATTTACCGAGCAAAACTTATCCATCTGCTCGCCGCTTAAATTTGAAGCGATCGCGTCCGAAAATGGTAGATACGCCGGATCGATCCTGTCGCGAAATAAGCTTATGCGCGGCAGCGGCAGCGTCTTTAGCCCCTCTACGAGCAAGATATCAAACTCGCCTAGCATCCGCACGACCTCGTCAATCTGCATACAGCGCTGCGAAAAATAGCTCGTCCGCGTTGGGCTCATCACGACGGTTTCGGCGCCGAGAGCGCTAAATTTGGCGCTGTCCTTGCCCTCTACGTCAAAGCGCGCCTTATCGCCAGGATCGTGCTTTACGATCGCAGTTCGCAGTCCGCTAGCGATAAAAATTTTAGCGATCTTGCAAATTAGCGTCGTTTTGCCGCTGTTGGAAGGGCCTGAAAATGCGATAACAAGTCTTTTCATTTTAAAATCCGGCTTTTTAAGATGAGCGGATTGTAGCGAATTTAGCCTTTTAAAAAGCAAAATTCGTTAAAATGTGCCTAAAATTTCAAAGGAAAGATTGATGAAGAAATTTGATTTTAGCGGCGCGCTAAACGGCCTGCTAAAGGGCGCGCTCCTAGCCGCGCTAGCGCTATTTTTAAACTCCTGCTCCGCAAACGATCCCCGTCATGATCCGCTTAAAAACGAGTTTCTGGCCTACACGCAAAAATTTGAATCGGTGCGCGCGGGCGATCGCTATTTGGGGGTGGCGACCTATCTAAATCCCGTCGCGCCCGAGCTTAGAAACGCCGCTGGAGACGAGGTGTTTTTGCTCACCTCCTATCCCAAAGAAGTGCAGATCGGCGCGGTTCAAATTAACGGCGTAAACGCAAACGTAACGCCGCTGAGCGACGGAGATCCGCTTTTGCAAAAGGAGCTTTTTAAGATCGCGTGGTCAAGCCGCTACAAGATCACCGCGCCTAAGAGCGATAAGGACGAGCTGGTGCTTAGCTACCGCACCTCAAACGACCTCAATGCCACGATGAAATTTCGTAAAATTTCAAAGTCGCTGTATTGGCAGCCGCAGATCGATCTGAAAGATTAAAGGAGAGAGGATGGGTTACGACATAAGCTACCATGCGATCGGCAAAGATGAAATTTCGCAGTGGTATTTCGAACCGCTAAAGCTCGCGCAGAAAGGCGATTTTGAGGCTATCGCTCAAATCGCGCGCGAAGCGGGGATGGATGAATTTTACGCAGAAAAATACGCGGATGGCTTCTGCTCGGCGCTGCAGTACGGCACGCAGAGGATTTTTAATAAAACGCACGGATTTCACCTCGCCGTGGCGCAGGGCTATTTTAGAGAGTATTTTTACACGCGCGGCACGGCGTTTAGTTTTTTAGCGGAGCAAAGCTCTAAATTTAAACCCTACATAAGCGATTGGCGCGAGGTTTTGCCGGCGGAATTTCTATCGGAGTTTAGCGGCGAAATTCACAACGAGATCGTCGAAAATTACTGCTGCGGCGCGTATCTTAGCGCCGATGGCGTGCAGAAACTGCTGCGCGATTATGAAGCGGGCGGCGAAATCAAATCTGCCATAGATGAGTTTTATGCGCAGAATTTGCCCGTGTTTTTAAAGGCGCTAAATTTGGCGCGCGAGCTTGAAGTGGGACTACTTGAGGCTACCGAGGTGGTTGAGCCCAATCCGATTGATCTTAATAGGTCCGAGTCGTTTTCAAATCTTTTTAATTGCGATACTCATGGCGCGCTGATCTACGCGGATATTGCGGCGCAGCAGATCGGCGAGGCGATAGAGCGAGATAAGGCAGGCGGAGGCGGTACGACGGGCGGAGAGAATTCTGCTTTGCGCGGCGTCGATGTAACGGGCGGCGGCAGTGCGACGGAAGCGGATGGCGGCGCAATGAAGGCAAGCGGCGAGAATACCGTCCCGTGCAGCGGCGATACGATAGAAGGCGGTAGCGAGAATTCCGCCACAGAAGATCATAAAGACGCAACCTCTGCAGGCGGCGAAAAGTCGCTTTTTGGCAAGATTAAAGGGCTTTTTAAATAGCAATTTGATCGCTAAATTTTAAAGTGCTCGCGGAGCCGCACGATTAAATCGCGATTAAATCATCTCGCGCTCGCAGGTCCCACGCCGTTAAATTTAACTAAAACGGCGCAGGGGGCAGGCGCAGATTTAAAATTTAAAACTTGCCGAAATTTTAAAACGGCGGCTTGCATATCCAAAGCTTTAAAGCGTCGCAAACAAGCTGCAAAAGAGGCTAAATTTAAACTTGTCGCAGCCTTCGCGGAGGGTAAGCTGCGGATAGGTTATATGTTTAAATTCCATAGCCGAAAACGCCCGATTTTGATTTCATGCTACTTAAAATTTTACGCTCGGGCGTTAATTTAATCGCTCACAAAACGCCGCGATAAAATTTCAATAAATTTTGAATTTTAAAGCTCGTCGCCCCAGAAATAAAGCTCGAAAAAAGCAAGCGCAAAGATAAAAAAGACTATCAGCGCCGCCTTGTAGACGTCCGCGCCGCCGATCGTGATGCCCAAGGGCAAGAGCGAGCGGCGAATCTCCTTGGCCAAGAGCTTCGCGTCGTCCTGCTTCATGCCGAGCGTGATGGCGAAGAAGTTCGCAATCTCCTTGAAGTAGAGCTTGCGGAAGGTCTTCCTTACGCCCGGCGCCATCGAATAGTCGAAGTTCGGGATCGCCTGTCCGCCGTGCATCTCGTTTTGGTTCGCCTGGATGGCGATGCAGCCGAGCGCGGCATAGGAGCGGATGTCGTTTGGTTCGCGCAGGTAGCCGTGCCCCGTCGAGAAACCGTCCTTGAAGAGCTTCAAGAGGTCA
>NZ_CALIIU010000019.1 GCF_938017775.1 uncultured Campylobacter sp. | reverse complement strand
GTATGCGTTCGCCTGCCGTGACGGGGATAAATTCTATCTTACCGCGCCCTTCGCCAAATACGCTTTTACTAAGCGCTCTTGCTAACGAAATTTCAAACCCCTCAAATTCGCCGTTCTTGGATTGGCTAAGCGGTGGGCGACCCTCTCTTACGCCGATTCTGATTGTGCCGCTTTGTTTAATGCCTTCAAGGCTATTTACAAAAAGCCCCGCACAAAATAAAAATAATGCAAAAAACAACTTCATTTTTTGCTCCTTTTCTTTGAAATTTATATAATGATATCAAAATAAAACTGTTATTTGTGCTAATAGTTTTCAAATAGCAATTGCTTAAATGTGTGTTTATGCGCATTCTCTCGCAGTAATTGGAATTTAGATAGTAAATTTATAGCTTTTCGCCAACTTCTACGATTTTGCTTAGCACGTATTGCTCCAGATCGCGCCTTGGTATGTCGCTTTTGATCGCTTCGTTGTAGATATTTTCGACTATGCGGCTGTATTTTTCGTAAGGAAAGTATAGGAAATGGTTCGCCCAAGCACGTTTGATGAGCTCGTGAGTAAGCTTTTTTCTAGCCCATGCCTTAAAGCAATCAAAGCCGATAAAAACCGCAGATGTTGCTATGATCGTAAATAAAATGGAGAAGTGAAAGTCGATCTTTTCAAACATCGCGTGCGTCAGCGTTATCAAAAACATTACGCAGACGAATGCGAAGCAGGCGAAGATCACGTAGGATTTGCCGTAGTTAAATTTAAAATTTAGCTTCGAAGGATCGACGAGCATTCCGTCGTTAAACTCGGCGTTGGCTTCGAGCAGATCGCGGAAGAGCACGGGTTTATGCGATACATGAAACATAATTTCTAAAAGCCTATCTTTAAAATTTGATTTATCCATAGGGTTTCCTTCGATTTTTGCGGCATTATATCTTAAATTAAATTGTTATAAGATAAAATAGTGCGAAATTTCAAGGAGCGATTATGTTTGAAATCAGCGGAATGAGCGGCGATGAGATAGTTTATATTAACGGCAAGTTTTGCGCGGCGAGGGATGCGGCGATAAGCCCTTTTGATCGCGGTTTCGTGCTTGGAGACGGCATCTATGAGGTAGCCCCCGTGGTAAATTCTAAAATTTGCGACAGGGCGGATTTTTGGGAGCGCTTTGAGCGCAGCGCCGCGCAGATCGAGCTGAAAATTCCATATTCTCGCGAAAAATATGAGGAAATTTTATATGAGCTCATCGCGCAGGGCGGCGTGAGCGAGGGCGCTTTTTACACCCATATCACAAGAGGTGCGGCGATGCGCGATTTTGATTACGTCCGCGGCATAGAGCCCAGCGTATTTGCTTTCGTCTATCATACGCAAATTTTTGATAATCCGCTCGCAAAAGAGGGTATCGAGATCGTGAGCCTGCCAGAGATCCGCTGGCACAGACGCGATATAAAATCGATCTCGCTTTTAGCCCAGTGTATCTTAAAGCACGAGGCCCACAAGGCGGGTGCTTATGAGTGCTTTTTGATCGAGGACGGGCTTGTTACCGAGTGTTCGAGCTCCAGCGCGTTTATCATCAAAGATGACGTGCTTATCACGCGGCCGCTTTCAAACGACATACTGCCGGGCATCCGCCGCAAGGTGATCCTAGGCCTTGCCGAGCAGGCGGGGCTTAGCGTGCAGCAGCGGGCGTTTGGAATGAGCGAGGTTTACGAAGCCGATGAAGCCTTTATCAGCGCGGCGACGCTGATGGTGCTGCCGATCGTAAAAGCTGACGGCAGAGCGATCGGGGGCGGCACAGTCGGCAAATACGTACCGCGCCTACGCGAGATGTATGCTGCGCGGCTAAGATCCGAAGCGGGACTGTAATAGGGCGGTCAAATTTAGCCCGTTAAATTTAAACGATACGGGCTGATTAAATTTTGCTTTCTAGCTCTCCGGTTATGTGACCCAGCTCGCTTACTAATTCTAAAATCTCAGCCAGTTCGTATTGATGAGCATACGCCGTTCCGGTTGTTGGAGGTATGCTAAATAGCTCTGTTTCGAAGCGATTCGGCGCGCCGTTTAGAAATAGGTAAAATTTATTATCCATAAACGCCGCGCTTATGCTAAATTTATGGTAGTATCGCTTTAGCTCGTTTAGTCGCTCCATCAGCGCAGGCGTCAATAGATAGCGAGCTTCTACCTTGTCGTCGGCAAACACGCGAAATTCACTATTAAAAATGACGTTGTCCATTAGCTCCTTCTCGCCTAAAATTTTTGTATTTAGCTCGCGGCTCGCCAAGATGGTTTTGGCGTAAAATCTCTTACCGAATTCGCATATCAGCACGCTGCCGCTAAAATCCATATATGCATCATATAAGCTCATTGCAAGCGAAGCTAGCTTCACATAGGTATTGTCTACGCCCAGATCGTAGTTCTTTTTGATTCTAATCGCCTCGCTGAAGCTAAATTTTACCCCATCCCATTCGCCTTTTATCTCATCTTCGCTGATAAAATCGGAGTTTGCAAAGATTCCCGCTCGCCTGAATTCCTTCGCGCTTATGCCACGTCCTGGCGAATAAGTAAGCTGCGGATACGCCTGTGAGATCGCCGTGCGTACCAAAACTTTTTTGTAAAATAGTTTATATTCATAAGCGGCGTCCGCAATGCCGTCGTAAATGCAAGCAACATAAATAATCAAAAGCACCGCGTAGATAAGATAGACTTCGATCATCTCGTAATCCGTATCGTCGTTTGTTTTAAATACCGCATCGATCGAAAACATCACTATAAATGGAAACAGATATAAAAATGCTATCTTGGCATAGATCATCACTACCTTGCAAATACACTTTTTTTGTTTGGCTCTACTTAGCGCTATTGCTCTTTCTAGCTGCATGCGCTTCCTTAAATTTTTTGATCCGAAATTTTATAAAATTCATTCTCTTGATAAAATTTCACCACAGCCTCGTCTGCGCTTGCGCTGCGCTGCAAATACCGCAGCAATGGTTCCGCGCGCGTATATATCACGCCAAGCCCAGCAAGGCTCGTCGCACGCGAAAGCGCCACGTAGAGCTGCCCTTTGGCAAAGATCCTGTTGATGTCGCAGATGAGCTGCGGGATGCTCATGCCTTGGGATTTGTGGATCGTGATGGCGTATGCGAGCTTGAGCGGGAACTGATAATACCGCGCCATCACGATCTGCTCGGCATCCGCGCCACTTGCGGCGATCTCGCTTAGCTCGTAGGTTTGCAGCTGCACGCGGCTTAGTATGCCGGAGGGCTTTTTTACGACCACGCTTTCGATCTCGCCGCCGGAGCTTTTTTCGATCTTTTCGACGACGCCTTGCTCGCCGTTAAAAAACTCGCCGCTTTTATTTGCGGTAAACAGCACCTTCGCGCCCTCTTTCAGCGTCAGACTTTGCGGCGCGTTTAGCGAGGCGATCCATTTTTGAATTTTCTGCTCGCTCACTCCGCTTTGCAGCGCTTCATAAACGCCCTCGAAGCTGCTTTGCGGCGCATTAAGCTTGGCTAATCTGGCATTATTTATCGCATCTACTTCGGCGTTTCTGCCCGAGATTATCGTGGCATCTGGTTCTGCTTGCGCGGCATCGATGAGCAAAGATCGCATCAGCTCCGCCGTCTGCTCGCTCGTGATGCCGAGCCGCAGCTCGCAAAGCAGGCGGTATAGCGCCGCATCTGCCGTGCGCTTGGAGCCTATCATCTCGACGTAAAAAAACTCGCACTGCCTCCACGCATACGAGCCGAAGGCGTAATCCGAGTCGCTAAATAGGCTCGCGCGCGGCGCGCTCTCGCCCTCTTTGCGCACCGGCGGAAGCTGATAAAAATCTCCCGTAACGAGCAGCCGTCCGTTAAATTTAGAATTTGAAATTCTAAGATAGATCATCTCGAAAAGCTCGGCGCCGATCATCGAAATTTCATCGATCACGATGAGATCCGCGAGGGCTAAAATTTTTCGCAGCTCGCTTAGCTTGCCGCTTTGTTTGCGATCGAAGCCCTTTAGCTCCTCGTGGTTTTTGCAAATGCCGAAGCGAAAGAAGCTATGCACGGTCACGCCGCCGATCTCTACGGCGCTGATGCCGGTGCTGCCGAGCACGATGACGAGCTTGCCGCGAGCGCGGTAGTTTTCGATGAGCTCTTTTATTACGTAGCTTTTGCCCACGCCTGCGCCGCCCGTGATGAAAATATTGCGATCTTTTAGCTTCTGGATGATGAAATTTATCAAGTTTTTTCCTATTTTTTGGCAAAATTATAGCCAAAATTTTTTAAAAGGCATTTTGTTTGAAACGATTAGTATCTCTTATCTTTGCGGCTTTAATCCTTGCAGGTTGCGGCGAAACCGTCGGCCCGCGCAAGTTTATCCCGGAAAATCCCGCTATTTTGGATCTTGAATACGCTCAAAACAGCGAGCGGCTGCCCGCTCCTGCGTCGGTGCAAAACATAAGCGGAAAAGCGTTTAAGAGCCGCTATTTTAAAATTTGGTTTGACGATGCGCCCGTGAAGGTGGAGATCGATACGTTTTGGGGGCTTAATTACGCCAGGGGGCGCCACTTTGACGCCGCAGGCAGGATATACGACGATGCGATCTATCAAAGCATTCGTATAAACGCCAATGAAGAGGCGTTCGGGCTGATCTCCGAGCCCGCTATAACGGTAAAAAATGCGCTGCTGCGAAATATCCCAAGCGACTTGCCGATTTTCGGCGATCCGAGCGAGCCGGGGGAGGGCGAGCCGTTTGATTACGCCGCAAATTCCGCCGTTGGCATGGGCTATCCGCTGCTGCTGTCGCATTACAGCAGAGACGGCGCGTGGGCGTTCGTGCGCAACGACGGCGTCTGGAGCTGGATCAGAAGCGACGCGATAAAGCGCATTAGTCCTCAGCAGGCGGATATCTACGCAAATTCTAAATTTATAACGATCCTGCGCGAGGGCGCCGCCATTTATGGCGAAAACGGCGTGGAGCTTTTTAGGGCGCGCACAGGCACGATCCTGCCGTATGATTTTAGCGGCGAACGCGATCTTGGCGGCACGCTCGGCGTACTGAGCGTATTTAGCGGCGAAATTTTAACCCAGTTTGGCAGCAGGAGATATTTTGTTAGCGCGGAGGATGCGAGGCTTTGGCCCGCGCCGCTTGATGAGCAAAACTCAAAGATCGTAGCCGCTAGCCTGCTTGGGCAGAAATACGGCTGGGGCGGGTATAAATTTCTTCGCGATTGCTCGCTTATGACGAAGGATTTTTTGGCAAATTTCGGGCTGTGGCTACCGCGAAATTCCAAGGCGCAATCGGCTCGCGGCGAGCGTTTTTCGCTGGCGGGGATGAGCGCGGATGAAAAGCTTGAGCTCATCGGCAAAAACGGCGTGGCGTATAAAACCCTGCTGTATATGCCCGGCCACGTGATGCTCTACGTAGGGCAGGTGGACGGCAAGCCGGCGGTGCTGCACGATATCTGGGGGCTTCGTACGATGGATGGCGGGCGCGCGGTCATCGGACGTACGGCGATTACGTCGCTTACTATCGGCTCGGATCGCGCGGACATCGCCGAGGATCGCCTGCTGATTTCGCGTATCAGCGCGATGAGCGTGCTTTCGGGCGAGGAAGACGGCGTTTTGGACGATCAGTTTGGCTCTGCGGATTTCGGTGCGAATTAAACGCTGTCTCGTAAAAAATAGAGAGCGGGCTATGGGCGATGGCCTCTGAAAAAAGCAACGACGAGAACCGGATGCATGTAAAAAGAGCGGACCGCGCGTTGCAAATATGAGTGCAAGCCGTCGCCGCTATCGAAAGCGGCGCGTTGCTTGCGTATATCTTCTCTGCGAACTGCTCGCCGCTATGGATAGAGGCCCGCGGGTATAAGCGCGCTCGCCGCCGTCCCTTGCAAATCGCTTCGTCTAAAACATCGCCTCTTGCGTATTTCTTACTAGCGATGTGTTTGTCGTTTCGTCGTGCCTACTAGGCGCATCGCTAAATTTTACATTTCGTGTCTTCATCGCCAATATGCGCGCCCTTGCGCCGCCAATAAAATTTTGCTTTGAAATTTCGTTTGAAATTTTAAAGGAGCCGTCGCGAGCCCGGTAAAATTTCATTCGCTGTTAAAATTTCATTCGTTCGGCCCTTAAAATTTTAAGAAACGCTTTTCCGCTAAATGTGCAGACGGCTCTAAACGCACCCAGACTTCAGCCGAAGCTATTATTTTTCGCCGCAAGCGGGAGCGTGCGTCATTTGCCGTCCGGACCCAGGCCGTGCAGTATGTATCCAAACTCCGCGCCACCTACGAGGATGATTTGGTTATTCGCGTTGCAAAGCGAGGCTACTTTGCTTACTTTCTCCGGTAGCTCGACGACATTTCCGCGCATATCTTTAACCGTCCTCGGCTCGCCCGCGGCGGCATTTAGACAAAACGCTAGAAACAAAGCGGCGACGAGAGCCAAATTTTTCCTTACGAACATACTCTCTCCTTAGTGCCAAAATTTTATAAAACGTCTAGGGCTGCGGCATGCCCTAGGTTTTACCCTCCCCTTAGAAAAACAAAAAATATCTCGGCGTCTTGCGTTTATACTCCAAATACTCCCGCCCGTAGGCTTGCTCGCAGTAGCGCTCCTCGCCCAGGACCACGAGATGGTTGTATATGGCAAAGGGCACTATCACTATGAGTAGCCACAGCGACGCCGAGGCGATACAAACGCCCGCCATGCCGAGGAAATAAAAGAAATACATCGGATTGCGCGATAGGCAGTAGATGCCGCCTTGTGCGGCTCTGTCCGCAGGGGCTGCCGCATAGTCGTAAAAGGCTTTGATAAAGCCCGCAAAAGCCGCTACATAGATCACCGCTCCGATCCAAAACCACGCGCTGCCCGTCTTAAGAGGCACGAAGACCGATAAAATGAGCAGCGCTACTTGCAGCAGCGAGCTTATGATCGCATTTCGCTTATCCGCGAGCGTGTACCATGAGGTATCGGTGGCGCGCTTGCCGACCTCTTTATAGATAAACATATATACGAATTGTATCAGCACCATCGCAAATGAGGGTATCCAAGCGCCCGCTAGAGAAGGCTCAAGAGTCGTAAAAAATGAAATTTCCATGACCGCTCCCTTTGCTTTAAATTTTATCTTGCAGCTTTGTTTTGCCCTTGTTTGCTTGTCGTTGCTTTGTCCTTTTTCACCCGCCGCGGGTTTAAATTTTATTCCGCCTCGCACCGCTTATTCAGCGCGCTCTTTGCTAGGTACGCCGCCCGCCGCCGATGCCGCTTTGATGAAGTATATGGTATCGGCCTGCTTGGCGCTATTTGTTGAAAGAGGTTTCGGCGCTGGTAAAATGGCGGTCTTCTCGGCACCGATGTGCGTCGCACGATGAAACATTCTGTACCGATGTGCCGCCACTGATGAGAGATTCGGCACGGATGCTGCCTACTGGGTGCGGCGCCGACGTCTTTCGTTCGGTGCTGCGTCTTATTTGCCCTCCGGGTTAAGTCCTTTTAAAATATAGCCAAATTCCGCGTCGCTTAGCTCGTAATTCATAAATTTTTTATAAAACGCCTTCGTTTCGGCCTTTATGTCGATGTCGGCAAAAAGCTCCGGCTGGATAGTTTTCGCCGCCCATAAAATTTGAAGCACCGTATCCGCGCCGTATCGATCCCAGTTGAAAACTCCGCGCGGATTGCCGTAAACGCGTCCGTTTTTGACCGCATCCGTGCCGCTGTAAACCGGGCTTGATTTGATCTTCTCTACCGCATCTTCGTTGTGATCGCCGCCCACGATTATGATCTGCGGGTTGCTCGCGATGATCTCCTCGGCGGTGATAGTTTTCATCGGGCCTTTCGTGGCGGTGATCGCATTCGTTCCGCCGGCCAGCTCTATCCACGAGTCGATCAGCGTGCCCTTGCCGTCGATCTTTAAAAGATCGCTCCCGCCTACGATGTGAAGGACGCGCGGGCGCTTGTCGGGGCTTAAATTTGCGGTGCGGCCGCTAACCAAAGCTATATTTTTATCGAGATTTGCGATCAGATCCTTCGCTCTTTGCGGCGCGTCGCCGCCTAGCATATCGCCGCACATCTTGATGCTACGCCTCATCTGCTCGTAATCGCTAAAGGACGCCTTTAAAACGGTAAAGCCCTGCTTAGCTAAATTTTCGCCTGCCAATGCGGTTGAGACGATGACTACGTCAGGGTTACGGCTCATCAGCTCCTCTAAATTTACGTCGTTATTTTTTAGCAGTACTGGGATCTGTGCCAGGCGCGGATAAATTTTAAGAAACCATGCGTTTTTGCTGATATTATCGGTGGTAGCGACGATCTTATCCGCTCCGCCCAGAGCCAGTAAAATTTGATTGTTCGAGTGCCAGAGTGCAGCGATACGCTCAACTTTTGCGGGGATTTTGACCTCAGCTCCGTCCATATCCTTGATAGTTCTAAGCTCTGCTGCGCTCGCAAAAAGCGCACCCGCTAAAAGCAGTAGTAAAAATTTTTTCATTTTTTCTCCTAAAGGGCATTGAAATATACGCCGCGATATTACAAAAAACCTCATTAAAATTGCGTAAATTTTAACCGCTATCGCCGCGATTATTTATTATTTTTCAAAGTAAATTTTTATATAATCCATTTTAAATTTAGCATTTTTAAAGGAGAGAAAATGGGTGAAATTTTATATTTGATAGGCGCCGCCGCTGGGGTTTTAATCGCGCTTTTTATCATCGTGCCTCTGTTTTTCAGGCGCATAGTGGAGACGAATGAAGTGCATATCGTCCAAAGCGCGCGCAAGACGACGAGCTATGGCAAAGATACCGGCAACGGCAACAGCTACTACGAATTCCCGAGCTGGGTGCCGGCGCTGGGCGTTACGAAGATCGTTTTGCCGGTCTCGGTCTTTAGCATCAAGATCGAGGATTATGAGGCGTATGATCTGGGCAGGCTTCCTTTCGTAGTCGATATTACGGCGTTTTTTAGGATCGTGGATTCAAATTTAGCCGCACAACGCGTCAATAATTTTCAAGATTTGAACAATCAGCTCACAAATATCATTCAAGGCTCCATTCGTTCGATCCTTTCGAGCCGCGTGCTTGAGGACATCTTGCAGATCCGCTCCGAGCTCGGAGACGATTTTACCAAGGCGGTAAAGACGCAGCTGCAAAACTGGGGTATCGAGCCCGTTAAAAACATCGAGCTCATGGATATCCGCGATAGCAGCGGCAGCAAGGTCATCTTAAACATCATGGAGAAGAAAAAATCCCAGATCGAAAAGGAAAGCCGCGTAGAGGTCGCAAACAACACCAAGCTCGCCCAGATCGCCGAGATCGAAGCCGCGCAAGCAACCGAAGTGCGCCAGCAGGAAGCCAATAAGATGGTAGGCCTTAAAACCGTCGAAAACGAGCGAGAGGTCGCGATCTCAAAGGAGCAGGCCGAGCAGCTCATCAAGGATCAGCAAAAGATCACGCAGGAAAAGGCGATGGAGGTCGTGCGGGTGAACGACGTCAAGCAGGCCGAGATCAAAAAGCAAGTGGAGATCGTAAAAGCCGAGCAGGAGCAGCGCAAGATCGAGATCGACGCCGAAGCGCGCAAAAACGCCAAAATCCGCGACGCCGAAGCGATCAAGGAAAATCAAATTTTAGTGGCGCAGGGCGACAAAGAGAAGCAATTTCTCGCCGCCGCGGCGCTTTTGGAGATGAAGGACAAAGAAGCGCAGGGTACGCTAAAGATAGGCTCTGCGGAGGCCGAGGCGCTTAGGCTAAAAGAGCTCGCGCCCGTAAACGCACAGATCGAGCTGGCGCGTGAGATCGGCGAAAATCAGGGATATCAGACCTATCTCATTTCGATCAAACAGATCGAAGCGAACCGCGACATCGGTCTGGAGCAGGCCAAGGCACTAAGCGCGGCGGATCTTAAGATCATCGCAAACGAAGGTAGCGTGGGCGAGGGGATGAGTAAATTCGGCGAAATTTTAAGCGCCAAGGGCGGCACGCAGCTAGCCGCGATGCTCGAAGCGCTAAATCAAAGCGAGGTCGGCAAAAAGGTGCTGGATAAAATTTCGGGCGCCAAAGAAGAGGGCAAATCCGAGTAATATTCGCAGCGCCTCGGGCGAGTAAAATTTTAAATTTATACGCTAACGGCGTTGCAGGGGAGAGTAAATTTGAGTAATCGCTAGCGGCACCGCGCAGGCGAGCAAATTTGAGTAGTCTGCTTGTTTTGGCAGTCTGTTTATTTGCGCGGTTTGCTTGTCCGCATTAGATAAAATTTAAGGCGCTGGCGGAATTTTAGAGATTGCGAAATTTCAAATACTCGCGGAATTTCGGATTTTCGTGGGATTTTAAAACGTCGTGGAATTTTAAAATGCTGCAGAATTTTAAATATCGTGGAATTTAAACGCTGTGAAATTTCAAACGCTCGTAAAATTTCAGGCTCTCGTGAGCGAGCATTAAAAACGGCGCGGTATCGCAAGTATTCGCAGGGCGCCGAAACTGCGCGTAAATTTTAAAAATTCGCAAGGCGAAGTAAAATTTAGGACGCGCAGCTACCTGTCATAGACTACGCTTAGCGGTTATCGGTTGCTGTCAAATGCTTGAGCTCTGCCGTTTATCGGTCAAATTTTGCCGCCTGCGAGGCTAAATTTATTGGTTCGCATGAAATTTAAGAAGCGCGAGCTGTTGGCGGCAGCGCAAAATTTAACCCGTCTGCATAAAATTTTAAGGAGCGCACGATGGCAAACGCCGTAAATTCCGCGCAGTACCGAGCGCGCATCAGGCAGGCAGAAACTCTTTTCGAGGGGCGAAATTTTACCCGGCGTCAAACGATAAATTTAAGCGGCGGATATGAGATCGTAAAGGACGCATATAGGCTCGGCGCGACAAGCTTCAGCGGCGGCGAATACACGCTGTTTGATACTCACAAAACGCAGATAAAAAGCTGGCGCTGTATAGACGATCGGGCGGAATTTTTTAGCCTGATCCGCCACGCAGACGGCAAATTTTACCTCGTTTTTCGTCAGGATCTATACGGCTACAGCGTGCTTGATCTAGCCTCAGCGCAGATCATGCGCTTCGTGCCGGACACCTGGCTAGACGGCAAGGAGAGCTTCATTTGGGACGGCGTGCACTATCTGCGGGGTTGGGACGCGCTGGCCGCGAGCGGCTGCTACTGGGGTGCTCCAAACGACGTGCATTTGGTAAGCTTTGCCGAGCCGATGAGTGAAGAGCAGAGATATGCAGACGTTTTAGACTGCATGCAGGGCGGTTACGACATCTATGAGCAGGCTGATTTTGCAGGCTTTGAGGATAATGAACTGAGCCTGAAATGCTTTCGCGCGGACACCTTACGATATGAAAACGTAAAAATTTCGCGCGAGCAATACCGCGAATGGATGCGCGAAGCAAAACGGCTATAAGGCTTAAATTTGCTAAATTCGCGCTTAAATTTAAAGGCTTGCAAGTGGTAAATTTTAATGACGAGCCGCAAAAGCGGAATTCAGAGAGACCAAAGGGGCTGAAATAAGGAATACGGATGTTTTTTGAATACATTTTAATTGGCGCCTGCGTAGGCTTTATCAGCGGATTTTTCGGCATCGGCGGCGGCACGGTCGTGGTGCCCGTGATGATGCTCTTCGGCTACGATGTCAAGTACGCCATCGGCATTAGCATCATGCAGATGATTTTTAGCTCGATCTTCGGTTCGTTCGTAAATTTTAAAAGCAAAATGCTAGACGTCGCGCCCGCGCTGGTGCTGGGGCTCGGAGGCTTTTGCGGCGCGCTTAGCAGCGGCTTTATCGTAAGCTATTTCTCCTCAAAATTCCTTCTGGGCACGCTTATTTTGGTGCAGATCATAAATTTAATCAAACTCTTTAAAACCCCGACCGAGCCCGCGGGCGAGACCAACGAATCTAAAATTTTGCTCTTTATCGTGGGGCTGTTCGTCGGCGCCGTGGCGATCAGCGTGGGTATCGGCGGCGCGGTATTCGTGATGCCTATTTTGATCAGCTTTTTAAACTACGACATCAAAAAGGCCGTCAGCACGGGGCTGTTTTTCGTGATATTTTCCTCAAGTGCGGGTTTTATTAGCCTCTCCGCGCACAGACTCGTGCACTACGAAATCGGTGCGTTACTCGGCGTCGGCTCGCTAGCGGGCGTTTATGCGGGCGTCAAAACCTCGCACAAGAAACTCATCGCTCGGGTTCTCGTCGTCTAGATGCGCGGGCGTGACGAGCTCAAGCGCGGTTTGCGGGATCGTCGTTTTAAACGTCTCTATTACCCACTGCTGAAATTTCACGTTTGGATGCACGATAAAGTCGTCGCTGTTTGGCGGCGCGCTAAAATCCTCGTCCCAGCAGATTTCATCGTATCCGATCGCAAGCAATCGCAAAAAATCAAGCCCGCTATGAGCCAAAACGCAGGTCATCGTCGAGCCCGAACCCGATCCCATGTGCCGGGTCTAGTCTCGCCCGCATCATCCAGCCATAGCGCGCACATCGAGCCCTCCGAGCCGCTGCCTGCGAATACGCAAAGCCGATGCTTGATCTCCGCGGCAAGCTCGCGATCCTCGCCGTAAAACCAATACCTTAGCTCCTCGTCGCGATTTTTCGGCTCATCCGTGAAAAATACGATGTCCGTGCCGCCCTCGCGCTCATCGTCGCTCCAACTCTGCTGCAGCCGATCCTGTGGGTAGAGATAGCGCGTCTACGCCCGCCAACGTCGTCATAAAAGCCGTTTGCCTCGATCCACGCATAAAGCGCCTGGATCTCGCTTGGCACGCGCATACCCTGCGGTAGTACCTCGCGCAGCTGCGCTAGTAATAAATTTTCCACGATCGCTCCTTTTGCTAAATTTACAGCTCGAATTTTACTTTATTTCGGCTAAATTTACGGATATTTTTCTAATATCTGCAGCGTTTTACGCGCCTCGTCGCCGCAAGCACAAATCGGGCTTTTAAAATTTAGCCGATTTTAGTTGCGATACGCACGCAGCGGCGTAAGCGCATATTTAAAAAAGAGTGTGATAATTTTAAGTAGAAAAATGCGTAAAATTTTACGACCTAAATTTTACTATTTTAAGGCCTCTTTGCTTTTTTGTAGAAATTTACGATTTTAAATTTAGCTCGCCGTAAAGAGTAAAATTTTAGCGATATCTATAAATTTAAAATTTCCCGCGCCTTTTGTTTGCAAGCCTTAAATTTTTGCTCAAACTCCGCGCGTCTTTGCAGCTCGGTTTTCGCCCCTATTTTGGTGTATCCAGAGCCTCGCCCCAGAAAATATACATAGCCCATATTCTAAAATTTCGTTATAAACGGCATTTTGTCATTATTAAATTTACAAATTTTGCCGCCGTCTGATCGGACGGACGAAATTTCGTCTAAATTCCAAGCTCGGCTCTTACGAGCGCTTCGTTTTGCGGCGTCAAAAAGCCCGCGATATCCTGCCACATGGAGTGAAAGCCGTACCCGCCGTCTATCATCTCGCTGCGCGCGGCGTCCAGACTCCAGCCCTGATAGATCACGCGGTACATCGCCACCACAAGCCCCGTGCGATCGGCTCCGTGATAGCAGTGCACGAGCACGGCGCCCTCCTTTTGGCGCTCGCGAATGGTGCGCAAAACGTCCGCGATCTGTGCGGGCTTTATCTCCCAGCTTTGAAGCGGCTTGTTTGCGAGCCAAAATTGATCCCCAAACGCCCTTTTGTCGCCGCCTCTGCTAAAATGGCGCAGATTTACGATGCTTTTGATGCCAAGCTCGTGCAGCTTCGCGGCGTAGCTTCCATCAAGCTGTGCGCTACGAAACAGCAGCTCGTCCACGCGGTAGAAATTTTTTGCTTCGTCGATGAGGGTTGCTTTTTGCGATGAGTTTGGGTTTGTACCGCGCGCTGCGGTATCTGCGCTCTTAAACCCCACGTTTTGAAATTTGGCGTCTTTTGCGTCCGCGAGATTTTGCTCCGCGCCGCTCGTTTTTCTAAAATTTATGGAATTCGCTTCTGTCGCAAGCTCCGCATTCATGCCGGTCGCAAAGAAAAATACAACCGCTAGCGCAAGGGTTTTAAATTTCAAATTTCATCCTTTAAATTTGGCTAAATTTTATGATTTTTCTAAAATTTTATGCTCGGCAGGTTAAAATGCAAAATTGCAAGCGCGCCTAAATTTAACGCAAAATTTGAGCGTCAAGGCCGCCCAGATCGCCGCCAAATTTTACTGCAAGCCCGCAAGTCGCGCCGCAAAAATTAAAATTTCGTTTTAAAATTTCCCCGTTCCCGCCCTGGGTATCGCTAGATCAGCATTAGGTAGTTACATTGCGTAGTCACATTGCCCCTGTAAATTTACTGAAAATAAATCGTAAAAAGGGGGTGCGCCGTTTCCGCGAGCGCTATTAATTCCGTTGCAGGGAAGGTTTTCATGCTCGCCTCTTGCGATACTTACCCGAAATTTTATCTTTTCGCGAAATCCTTTCGAATTTCGCCGCTAAATTTGACGCTTTAGTCGATCAGATCGGTCTGCCAGTTCGCACCTTGCAGCGTCGTATCAAGCTGTCTGATCTGCCTAGCTAGCTCGTCCACCTGCTTTTGCAGCGCCGCGACGTCGACCGTGCTTAGGATTTTAATCTCGCTGCGTGAATAAACATCCACTTTTTGCGCGGAAGCTTGCGCGAAAGCCCGCAATGCACCAGCTTTTAGCGTGAGTATGTCGCGTTTGGCGATCAGCTCGGTCAGGTTCTTGCCGTCCGCTTTTGCGGTGCAGTTGGTTAAATTTATCCGAACTATCAGGCGCTCAAGCTCGCTTGTGAGCACGTCCAGCTCGGCTAGCAGCGCCTTTGGCTCTTCGCTAGGATTCTCGCCCTCTTGCACTTTCGCATTGTCCGCGAGCCTTGATTTTAGCTGCTCGATGCGTTTTTGTATGTCGGCGCGCAGTATCAGCGCCTCGGCTAGTTTCATTTTCGTCCTTTTTAAAATTTATTTGCCGCTATTTAGCTGCCGATCTTGTCCGTAGTGCGGTGAATACGGGCCGTATAGTAAGCAGTTATTGCAGTTCTGCCCCAAAAGTATCGCATCTGCGCTCGCAGAGAGCTTGTATCCCGCATCGGTGATCGTATCACTAACCTGCTTAATGACAGCGGAGATCAGCATACCCACGAGATTGTTACCGCCTCCGCCCGAGTCGTCGCTGACCTGCGCCGAGCCCTCCCAGAGCATCACGCCGCTTCGCAAATCCACGAGTTTGGCATTGACCGCCACCACGTTCGTGCTTTTGATAAGCATATACGAAGTGCCGTATTTGACGACATTCAGATACAGCACGGCGTCCGCACCGAAAATCTGCCTTAGCTTGTGCGCGGAGACATTTTGGATGTCGCTAGCCTCGTAAATTCCGTTATTTTTGAAGGTCTCATGCACGAGCGCTGGATCAAATACATAATACCCCGCTTCGCTTAGCGGATAGATCGCGTTGGCAAGCACGGCAGCACTTGCGTCCACTTCGGTTGTTTCGTTGCTCGGCATCAGCACCAAAATCGATCGAGGCTTAGCCTGCTGAAGCGCCGAGTAGTCATAAATTTCAGGCTCACTTAGAGCGCACGCATTAAAAAACAGCGCCACGAATACGCTAAAAATAGCTATTTGAGCTTTATTTTTCATTTTTTAGCCTTTTTATTCGTTTTGCCGCCCTGCTTTGCGGCAGCTTTGCCTTGCTTCGCAGAGGCTGCTTTGGCGGCTTCGCGTTCGCTTGATCCTTGGGCTTTATCGGCGCCGGGCTTGGCTGCAGCCTCAGCTTTTTTAAGCGCGGCGGGGTTTGTAACGAAGGTCAAAAACGGTTTTGATTCAGGGAAAGCCTGAGCTTCTTTTTCAAAGTTCTCTCTCGCCCTTGCGCCGTTACCCGCGCTTAGATACAAAAGCCCCAGATGCGAATAAAGCCCCGGCGGGACTTTGAGTCCCTTTTCGTATGCTTTTTGGATAGATTTTTCAAGCGCTTCGATCTGCTCGCCTACGTCGCCTTCCTGCTTTAGATACTGATAGGTCGAGTCCGTGTAGCTGCCGTCCCAGTAATAAATTTGATTCCGGCTCCCGCCGCCGCAGCCGCAAAAGATCACGGCCGCAGCGGTAAGCGCAAAAACGCTACCTGCTTTCAAATTTTATCCTTATCTCACTTTAAACGCGCCGTTTTCAAGGCCGTTTACGAGATTATTGACCGCTTCGATGATCGCTAGGCTTAGCACCTTGCCGTTTAGCGTCGAATCATAGCCCGCAGTGCCGCCGAAACCTAGCACTTCGCGATTAGATAGCTCATACTCGCCCGCACCCTGGGTCGAAAAGACCACCTCGGACGTTCTAACATCAACGATGTTTAAATTTACTTTAGAATACGCGGTTTGAGTCTTTCCCTTGCCTAAAATTCCAAACAGCTGATGATCTCCGGTCGTCTTGCGGCCAAACTCAGTCACGTCGCCGGTGATAACGTATCTGGCGCCTTTTAAGTTTTGTGCGCTTTTGGAGATTGCGCTTTCCTCTTTGATGGCGCGCATATTCGTGCGATCAAGCACCGAGAAACGTCCTGTTTGTTGTAAGCTTGAGATCAAAATTGTCTGCGCTTGGTTGCCCAGTCTGTCCTCCCCGTCGGAGAACACCCCGTTGTTGTAAGAGGACTGGTTGTTAAAGCGTCCTACCGACACGGCGATCCGCTCGCCAGAGTAATTAGTGTTTAGACTCGCTACCGTAGGGGTTTGCACTACGCGAGAGCTCTCTTTCGCGCATCCGCTAAATAGCGCCAGCACTGAAGCTGCAATAACGGCAGCCGATATGGTTTTTTTGAAATTCATTCTTTACTCCTTGAAAAAATTTACGTATGATAGCAAGAAATTCTTAAAAAAACGGATACGATTTGTTTCAAATTTAATTAATTTGCCTTAAAATACGCCATGTCAAAATCGCGGAGATTTGATAAAGATCGCGCGAACAGCGGCGTCACTTTAAAGTAAGCAAATTTTAAAAGAGGCTTGCCGATGCGAAGCCGCTTTTAAAAAGCTTATAAAAAACCGCGCGCAGCTCTGCCTCAATTTAAATTAAACTCATCCGGTTGCGCTGAAATTTAGGGAAGTTTAAACGATATGTTTTTAAAATTTAACTTATATTTTAGCAAGGTGAAGCGCGCGTACTAAAGCTCTGCGAAATTTCAATTTTTTCAATGAGGCAGTCCGGATCGATCTTAAAAACGATAGAAGTTCAAATTTGAAAGGAGCTCATATGCCAAAAAGCTACTTTAAAAATTTATACGCGGATTTGCGCGCAGGCAGGCTGCTGCTGCATCCGATTTTGGTGACGGCGGCATTCTTGGCGGCGCGCCGGCTTTGCTACTTTATAATTTTTCATTTTATTTTCGATCGCTGGTATGGCTGGGATTTCGTAGGAGAAGGGATATTCGTATTTATGCTTGAGTTCACGTGCTGCGCCTATTTTATCACTCTATGCACACATTTTTTGCTCGTGCGAAAGATCAAATACTCTTTTGCGCTTATATGGGCGGCGCTTGCGGTTTTGCTCGTCGCAGCGTGCTTTTTGGGATATTATCGCGTAGATATCGATCATCAAAAAGAAGGTGTGTTTTACTCCTTTTTCCTCGCATCCCTAATCGCCGCGAGCATCTATCTTTTGTTTTTATCGGTCGTATGTAAGCGATTTTTGCCGATTATTTACGCGGCGGTATTTGTCGTGAGCTACGCATTGGCGGTTTATATCGTTTTTAAGGCGCAATCGTTCGGCGCTTTCTCATCCGCTTGGGCGCTGTCGATCGTTTGTCCTTTGCTATGGGCGTTTTATTTCAAATTTGAGTTCAAAAGAATTTTCGCCTCAGAGGATAAAAACACGCAAATAAACGCACCTGCAAGTGGCGAGGAGTGAAAATTTATCCGCAACAAAATACTACAAAATTTTACTGCCGCGCACAAACGAGTAAAGCGGCAAATTTCACTGCCCGGGAGCACGTTTGACAATGCGACGATTAATTTTCGCCTTACAATCACGCCCGTTTATTTTGTCTGCTTGAAAATAAATTTGTTATAATCCCGAAAATTTAAAAAATCACAAAAGGAGTCGTATGTTTAATATCCTACTCGTCGAAGATGACGAGGCTTTGAGCTCGGCGATAAGAGAAAAACTGCTTGACGAGGGCTTTAGCGTGAGCTGCGCCTTCGACGGCAAGCAGGCGATAGAGGCGTTAGACGAGGCTCACTTCGATCTGATCATCTCGGACGTGATGATGCCTAAGATGGACGGCTTTGAGCTTAGCAGATACGTTAGGCGCGACGGAAAGAGCCAGCCGATACTGATTATAACGGCAAAAAGCGAGATCGAGGATATGCAGACGGGCTTTAAAAGCGGCGCGGACGATTATATGAGCAAGCCGATAAATTTAAAAGAGCTCGTGCTGCGCGTGCATGCGCTGCTAAGACGTGCAAAGATCGCGAACGAAAAGCGACTTCTCATCGGTGAAAGCGAGCTTGACTACGATACGCTAAGCGTCTGCGCGGCGGGCGAGCGGATAAGCCTGGCGCCGAAGGAATTTCGTCTTTTGTTTCTGCTACTAAGCTACGCGGGCAGAATTTTTACGAGATTTGAGATAATGAGCGAAATTTGGGGCTACGAAACGGACAGCGACGAGCGCGTCGTCGATACGCACATCAAAAAGCTGCGGGCGAAATTTGAAACCTCCAAGGATTTTGAGATAATCACCGTGCGCGGGCTCGGCTACAAAGCCGTAAAAAAGGAGCGAGCGTGAAAAAATACCTCATCAGCCTTAAAAGCTTCATCGCGTTTTACTCTTCGCTCGCATTCGGCGTGATAAATTTCATCGTCTGCTTTGCGGTTTGCATGCTTTTTTACATAGGCATCGGCGGTAAGATCGGCGGGTTTTGGGACGGAGTGGCGCTGTGTGCGATCATCTGCCTAATCACGATGGCGCTAAATTTTACCCTGCTTTACTTCGGACTTAAAATTTTATTCCGCCCGATCAAGCGGCTACTAGACGCGATCACCGCGATCGCTAACGGCGATTTTGAGGCGCGCGCTGAGCGCAAGATACACAGGTACCGCACTGATTACCTCTATATGCACGAGCTGGACGAGCTTGTAGTAAACGTCAATAAAATGGCGCAGAAGCTGCAAAAGCACGAGCAGCTGCAAAAGGAGTTCGTCTCAAACGTCTCGCACGAGATGAAAACACCGATCTCCTCAATCGCCGCGTTAAGCGAGATGATAGAGGGCGGCGTGAGCGAGGAGCGCGCGGCGCGATACGCAGCCTCGATCGGCGCGGAAGCAAACCGCCTAAGCAAGCTCTGCACCGATATGCTAAAGCTAACGAGACTCGATAGCGGCGCGGCGGTGCGCCTAGATGAAGCGGTACATATAGACGAGCAGCTGCGGCAATGCATCATCTCGCTGAGCCAAAGCTACGAAGGGCACGAGTTTGAGCTAAATTTATCGCCGCTTAGCGTGCGATCAAACGCGGGGCTGCTAAATCAAATTTGGCGAAATTTAATCGAAAACGCGCTTAAGTACTCGCGTCGGGGCGGTAAAATTTTCGTCCGTTGCCGCGCTTGCGACGGCTTTGCGCAGGTGATCGTAAAAGACGAGGGCATCGGCATCGCGCGCGAGAAGCTGGATAAAATTTTTGACCGATTTTATCAGTGCGAGGAATCGCATAAGGAGCTCGGCAGCGGGCTTGGGCTTAGCATCGTACGCAGAGCGCTCGATATTTTAGGCGGACAGATCGAATACGAAAGCGAGCCGGGCGTCGGAACCGAGGCGCGCGTTAAAATTCCGCTTTAAATTTCAGATCAAGACGGCGCGGATGAGCTGCGTCTTATAATTCATAGCTCGCCGTGAAATTTCGCCCCACGGGCGCAAGTCGCGCCGATACAAGCTTTAACGACGTAAAAAAGCGCGGGTGCGTCGCGCGCCGCATTCACATAAAATTCTGCTTTAAATTTTATATCGATTTGCTGCGGACGCCTCGCGCGCCGCGACGAGGTCGGAATTCTGCTTTAAATTTACCGCGCGCTGCGACTTTGCCGCCCTTTACGGCTTTACCGCGCATTACGGCGGGCGGCAGGCTCGCTTAAATTTGCCGCGCCTTAACACAGATAGCTGAATTTTGCCTGAAATCTGCCGTCGTCTCGCACTTTACGACGGACGGAGAAAATTTTGTCCTAAATTTCAAAAGACACATTAAGAACACAATCATCTTATATAATCCCGCCCATAGATCGATCGGGTACGCCCCTAGCGGCCCGAGCCGAGCAATAAATAGAATTAAAAACAAAGGAGAAGCGATGAATACGACCGTACTTCATTCGGTGCTAGCGATAGAGGCCATTTTATGGGGGCTTTTGTCGGCTGTAGTTTTAGGCGCGTAATTTTTACGCTTTGAGCTCGGCGATCTGCCGAAAATTTATAAAATTTACGAAATTTGCGCCCTGCCTCGCATCCGCTGCGAAAAGGGGCGCACCCTCGCTAACTATCTAAACTAAAATTTTAATCCGCTATCCTCTCATCACGCGCTGTATATTTTCAAAGTAAAATTTACGCTCATAGCAGCGCTGCGCTAAGCTAGTGCGCCTTTAAGTTTGACGAATTTATTTAAACAAACGCAGTAAAATCCGAGCGTAAAATTTAACGGAGTAAATTTTACTTTGCATCAAAGCGCAAATCTAGGAGCCAAAATGCCAAAAATCGTAAATTTTTTCAAATGCGTCTGCACAGATATTTTCGCGGGCAGGGTCTTGCTACATCCGATTTTACTTACGGCTGCGTTTTTAGTGGCTAGATCCAGCGCGTTTTGGCTGATAAATAACGCAATATTTGGCCTCGGTTACGACTGGGGTTTCTTGGGCGACGGCTTCTTTTTAATGTTTTACCACTTTATCGTAAATGCGTATTTTTTAGTATTTTGCTCCTATATGCTATTTAGGGCTTCTTTCGCGCGCTGGCTCAAATTTATCTGGCTGGCGCTCGCTATTTTTATACTTATAGGCTGTATTTACGGCTATTTTGACGCTCATATAAACCGCCAAAAAGAAGGGGTATTCGTCGGCTTTTTTATCGCATCTTTAATTGCGATTTGCGCTTATGTTTTAGTAATAACGATTGAGTTAAAAAGTTTCCTACCGATCGCATACACGGTCGTTTATCTGATTAGTTTTTCCGCCTCGATATAGCTGGTTTTTAATACTCAAGGAAATTACACTGCAATGGTTTTAAATATCCTTTGCCCGCTTGCGTGGACGTTTTATTTTAAATATAAATTTAAAGGAGCGCTTACTAAAAACGCCGAAAACGAGAGTAAAATTTAAAGTACAAAGTCGGACAAATTTGGAGATTTAGCGAGTTAAATTTTCATTTCGTCTGCAAATCCGTCAAATTCAGGGTCAAATTTTACTACCCAAATTTTAGCCGTGATCAAAAATACGCAAGTAAAAAAGCTATTTTGCGTTAAAGTCCTCAAATTTAGTCGGTAAATTTCGCTTCAAAGGGCGGTTTTAAACGCCGATGTTTAACTAAATTTAGAAATCTTAAAAACTAGTCAAAAGATCCGAAACCCAAAATCCAAGCCGTGCCAAAAGTCCTAAGTCTAAAAATTTATCTACCGTTATACAAAGTATCGTGACGATAAGTGCGATCATCCAGCGCTTTTGAGCTTTTTTGCCAATTTGATCTGGGTAAATCGCGTCGCTGGATAAAATTTGAAGCGGCTTTGCAAGATATCTGCTCGCAAATTTTGGCCGCTTATCTTAGTTTTTACTTGAGCATTTTTGAGAATTTGAGCTTGCTTGATAGGACAGCATGGTTTTGCAAATAGTTGTTTTGTAGATCGGCGGCAAGACGTAAATTTAGATAAAATTTTTGGCTCAATTTAATCGCAAAATAGCAGATCAATCCGCCGCACCGCGGTTTATTAAGTAAAGCATATGTTTTGTTTGGTCGCAGTAAACGGCTAAATTTTATTTTCGGCAAATTTTAAGCGGTAAATTTTAGATAAATTTTACCCCCGAGCGGATTGTCGGGGGTAGGGAGATAGCGCTAGATTAGCGCAGGAGCTACGATAAATCCTAGAGCAACCGAAAGCGCAACCATAATGGTTCCCGGAAGGAAAAACGAGTGGTTAAATACAAATTTACCGACTCTGGTTGTTCCGGTATCGTCCATTGCGATCGCGCCGAGCGTCGTAGGATAGGTAGGGAGCACGAACAAGCCTGAAACGGCTGCGAACGATGCGACTAAGATCCAAATTTGACCGGAATTTTCAGGGCTAGTCATTCCAAGCGCAGCGGCGACGGCAGGCATCATAACCTTTGTGGTCGCAGCCTGCGAGTATAGCAAGCAGCTTAGGAAGTATAGCGCGACGGCTAGTACGAAAGGATACTGCGTAACGACGTTTTTAGCTACCTCTTTGATGCTGTCGATGTGACCGTTTACGAAAGTAGTACCGAGCCATGCGATACCGATGACGCAGATGCACGCATTCATACCGCTTTGGAAAGTGCTGGTAGAGAGCAGTTTGCCCGTATCGATCTTGCACAAAACAGCGATAAGAAAGCCGATAGTTAGCATAAAGCTAATGATCGCGCTATCTCTTGAAAGGATTGGTTTTTCTACCAAGCCGACGCTCTTTGAGATCGCAAGCGCATAGCAAACGACGATCAAAACGCCGATAGCAAATATCGCAACCGATCTTTTCGCGTAAGGCTTTGGCTCTTTATACTCCTCGGCTTTGATCTCGGCTACAAGACCTTTTGAAAGTCTCTCTTTGTAAACAGGGTCTTTTGAAAGATCGAGATCGTAAAATTTATTTACGATAAAAGCCGTAATCAACATAGCTACGAAGGTAGTAGAGATGCAGATAAACAAAAGTTTAGGATAGCTAACGCCTAGCTTTTCGCACAAGCCGCTCATAGCGACGAACGCCGCTGAAATAGGGCTCGCAGTGATCGCTACCTGAGATGAAACGACTGAAAGCGCAAGAGGAGCGGAAGGCTTGATATTTTGCGTCTTTGCGACCTCGACGATAACCGGGATCATAGAAAACGCAGTATGTCCGGTGCCCGCAAGTATCGTAAGTAGATAGGTAACGATAGGCGCTAGGAAGTTGATCTGCTTAGGATTTTTCCTTAAAATTTTAGATGCTACCTGAACCAAATAATCAAGTCCGCCTGCGACTTGCAGCGCCGTAATCGCGGAGATTACCGATGCGATAATTAGGATAACGTCAATCGGGATATCCTTCATATCGACCTTCATACCCAAAATGGCTAGGACGATGACGCCTAAGCCACCTGCATAACCGACGCCCATGCCGCCTAGCTTAACGCCTAGGTAGATGCCGCCTAACAAAACAATAAATTGCAATATCACCATAAAGTCCATTGCAAAACTCCTTATAAAGTAATTTTTTTAACGGCGCGCAGAATTCTAAAGATTTCAGCAGGTAAAATCCGAATTATCTTTATAATTCAGTGGTCGGAATTCTATGCGGAATTTTATCCTAAAATTTCGCAAGTGGAATTTTACTCCACGGAAGCTAAATCTAACTTGATGAAATTCTGCATCTACGGAATTCTGCACGATCAATTTTATCTATTTAGAATTCTACTTTGCGGAATTTCGCCTATTAAATTAACCGACGAAATTCCGCGCCGCACCTAGTTTGAAACTATTTTTTGCTCATATGCGGGTTGAGCATAGATTTAGGCTCTAGGATCTTATCGATCTCCTCTTTTTTCAAATATCCGCGCTCTAAGCAGATTTCACCGACGGATTTTCCGGTCTGAAGCGCCTCTTTGGCGATACTTGCGGATTTTTCGTAACCGATATATGGATTGAATGCAGTAACGATACCGACGGAATTTAGCACCGATTTTAGGCAAGCTTCAGGATTTGCCTTTAGATGTTTGATAGCTTTTTCAGCTAGTGTATTCATCGCATTTTCCAAAAGCACGATCGAGTTAAATAGCGCATATGCGATGCCAGGCTCAAACGCATTAAGCTCGAATTCTCCGCGCTCGGAGCAAAGCATAATAGTCACGTCGTTGCCGATTACCTCGTAGCAAGCCTCGCCTACGACCTCGGCGATGACTGGGTTTACTTTGCCCGGCATGATGGAGCTGCCCGGTTGCATCTTAGGAAGCTCGATTTCGCCTAGTCCGCATCTAGGACCGGAGTTCATAAGACGTAGGTCGTTTGCGATTTTACTTAGGCGGACGGCTGCTGTTTTTAACGCGCCACTAACGTGGACGAAGTCCGCAGTGTCTTGTGTGGCGGCGATGAAGTCCTCTGCGGCTTTAAATTTAACGCCGGTGATCTCGCCCAGTTTTTTCTCGACTACGTTTTTGTAATCAGGGTGGCAGTTGATGCCCGTACCAATCGCCGTAGCGCCCATATTTAGGTAAGTCATCGACTCTCTAGCAGCTTTGATAAGTGCGATATCGGTTTTGATGTAGGTAGCAAAAGCGTTGAAAGTGTTTCCAAGAGTAGTAGGAACGGCGTCCTCAAGCTCCGTCCTTCCCATTTTTATGACATCTTTGTATTCTTTGGCTTTAACTTCAAGCTCTTTTTTCAAATTTTCCATAGCTTTTAATAGATCGGTTAGCTTGGCGTAAGCGGCGACTTTGATCGAGCTAGGATAGGTATCGTTGGTGCTTTGACCCAAATTCGTGTGATCATTTGGATGGAGGTATTGGTATTCGCCCTTTTTATGTCCCATGCTCTCCAAAGCTATATTGGTAATGACCTCGTTGGTATTCATATTCGTTGAAGTTCCGGCGCCACCTTGGATCATATCGACTACGAATTGATCTCTGAACTCTCCTGCGATGAGCCTGTCGCAAGCTTTTGCAATCGCATCGGCTTTTTGCGCGTCTAGGACTCCGACCTCTTTATTGGCTAGTGCAGCTGCTTTTTTGATTTGTGCAAATGCCTTGATAAAAAATGGATAGTCTTTGAGCGCTCGTCCGCTTAGGTGGAAGTTCTCTAGTGCCCTAAATGTTTGCACACCGTAGTAAAAATCGTCGGAAATTTCTAATTCCCCGATGAAATCGTGTTCTTTTCTGGTCTTTGCCATAATAAGTCCTTTCGTTGAAATTGTTAATGAAATTTTAAAGCTTTTAGTATTAAAAGCAGCTTAAAACGTAACGAAAAATTAAAATTTAGAAATTAGTATGATTGTTTAAGGCTTTAAATAGAATTTTACTTAAAAAATATTTTGGAATTCGTTACTAAGGCATAATTACACTTTAATAGAAATATCGTATCGCACGCAGATTATGAAAGTAAAATTATAAAAATTCTTGTTTAGCTTAAATTATAATTTGAAAAATTTGAAGTTAAAGGCAGCAAAATGGAATTTTTCATTGTATTTGTATTTACTAGCGCGGAGCTATTTTTTGCGTTTTATAAAATAAACATATAGGAGCGAGATTATAATGACGACGGCGAACAGAGCGATCGTAATTAGATGCAGATCTTGCTTGATTAGCTCCTCGTTTTCGCCGATGAAATATCCCAAGCTCATTAGTATTAGTGTCCAAATCGCAGCCCCAAGCCCGGTAAATAGCACGAAGCGCGCGACATTCATCTTTGCAAGCCCCGCAGGAAGGCTGATGTATTGACGAATACCTGGGATTAGGCGGCAGTTAAACGTTGAAATTTCGCCATGACGGTTAAAAAAAGCTTCGAATTTTGCAAATTTCTCCTCGGTGATGCCTACGTATTTGCCGTATTTAGCGATAATCTTACGTCCAAAAAAGTAGCATAGATAGTAATTAAACAGCGCGCCGGTGATGCTGCCGCCAAGCCCACAAACAAATGCTATAACAAAGCTCATCTGCGATTTTGAGGCCAGATAGCCCGCAGGGATCATCACGACTTCACTTGGGAAGGGAAAGAAGCTGCTTTCTAAAAACATCATCACAAAAATGCCAAGGTATCCCCAACCTGCGACAAATTCTACGATAAAATTTACGATATTAGAAAGCATTTGAATTCCTTGATTTAATGTAAAAAACCGGCTGCGCTTAAAATTCCGCAAAATTTAACATCGGCAGAGCGAATAAGTTTAGAATTTAACAATCCGGCGATACAAGAGTGATCTTAAAATTTCACAAAATTTAGCGCATATAAAATAAAGGCGCGGGCTAAAATTTATCCTTGCAAGTTACTGCCGCAGCGAACTTGCATATAAATTTAATAGCCTCGCGCCTTAAAATTAAAACTATTTTGCGTATTCGATGTTTAGTTTCCCGAATAGCTCGTTAGCCTTGTCATCGATTTTTTTGTTTACTTTGCTTGGAAGTAGCTGATTTTTGATGAGATCTTTTACCTTTTCAAACGGCATAGTCTCGGCCTTTTTGCTGCTTTCTTTGTAGATTACATGATATCCGAATTGTGTCTTTACCGGCGTTTTGCTCATCTCACCATCTTTTAGCGCAAACGCTGCTTTTTCAAACTCCGGCACCATCATCCCTTTGCCGAAAGAGCCTAGATCGCCACCGTTTTCTTTCGCACTTGGATCGATTGAAATTTCTTTAGCTAGCTTATTAAATTCCTCTTTTAAATTCTCTTTTTTGACTTTTGATAGCTTCGCAATCGCGTTTTTAGCAGCCTTTTCGTCTGCTACTAAGATATGACTTGCGGTAACGGAATCTGGTTGCATGAAATTCTGTTTATTTTCATCATAAATTTTTTTGGCTTCCTCGTCGCTGATGCTTACGTCTTTAGCCTGTTCGCGTTGCCATAGATTAAATGCGATGCCATCTTTAGCAAGCTCTAGCTGATGTTTATATTCGTCGCTGTTTTCAACGCCTGATTTTTTCGCCTCTGCGATTAGAAGTTTGTATTTGATTAGATCGTCGATTAGTTTTTTCTTCTCATCGGCGGTCGGTTCCTGCCCGCCGTGCTGCATACCTTGAGCTAAAAACGGTGCAACATCCTCATCCGTAATAGTGATATTCGCGTCTTTTGCAGTAGCCAAAACGCCTGCATTAAGCGAAGATATAGCCATAGCGGCAACAAAGCTGAAAGATAAAATTCTTTTCATTATTTTTCCTTTATTCGGTAAATTTCGCGCAATTATAAAAAAAGATAGTAAACAAAATAGCGAATGTCAGCAAATTCGGCGCGAATCCTGCGCCGAATTTTAAAAAGAGAGGAGTTAAAACGACGGGATGATTGCGCCTTTATATTGCGTCTCGATAAATTTTTTCACTTTCTCGCTTTGGATCGCTTTATCTAGCGCCTTGATTTTAGGGCTGTTTTCGTTGCCTTCTTTAACACTGATGACATTTGTGTAAGGGTTGCCCTCAGCCTTTTCTAAAAATAGCGAATCCTTGATTGGGTTTAAATTTGCGTTAAAGGCAAAATTTGAGTTGATGACTGCAATATCGACATCGCCCAGGGTGCGTGGAAGCGCGGCGCCTTCAAGCTCTAAAATTTCTAAATTTTTAGGATTTTTCGTGACATCTAACGGCGTGCGAAGCTTAGCGTTTTGATCTACTTCGATGAGCCCCGCGGCTACGAGCAGATCAAGAGCGCGGCTTTCGTTGGTCGGATCGTTCGGTACGGCAACTTTAGCGCCGTTTTTAAGATCTTTTAAATTTTTAATCTTATGGCTGTAGATGCCCATCGGCTCTAAGTGCACGCCCACGGTCGCTTTTAACTTCGTGCCTTTATTAGCGTTAAATTCCTCCATATACGGCACGTGCTGGAAAAATCCGGCATCCACGTCGCCGCTGTCGGTAGCGAGGTTCGGGGTTACGTAGTCGTTAAAAACCTTGACCTCAAGATCGTAGCCTTGGGCTTTTAGATCAGGCTTAATCTGCTCTAAAATTTCGGCATGCGGTATCGGAGTAGCGGCGACTACGATTTTTTCGGCAAGAGCGAAGCTGACGACGCTGGCGCTAAGAAGCGAAGCGAGAAGAAATTTCTTCATATTTAATCCTTTTGGTTAAAATTTCGCGGTATTATAGCAGGTAGAATTTTTAATGTCAAGTGTTTTTATATGATTTTTTAAAATTTTATCTAAAATATTCTAAAATTCGATATTCATATATATATTTAAATACTACATTTTATTGTATAATGCAGAATTGGCACGCTTTAATGAGCGCTTTACATAAATTCCGCTAAAATCGCAAAATTTAAAATTTTAAAAAAGGGCTGAAAATGGCAGATTTTTACGACGCGAAAGCCGTAGAGGAGAGCTTTTATAAAATTTGGGAGCAGCGCGGCTACTTCGAGATCGACGGAAATAAAGATATCCAGCAAAAAGGCAAAAACTTTTGTATCATGATGCCCCCTCCTAATGTCACCGGAGTGCTTCATATCGGGCACTCGCTCACTTTTACGTTGCAAGACATAATGACGCGATACAAGCGAATGGACGGCTATCGCACGCTGTGGCAGCCGGGGCTTGATCATGCAGGCATTGCGACGCAAAACGTCGTCGAGCGCGAGCTTTTGGCGCAAGGGATCAAAAAAGAAGAGATAGGGCGCGAGGAGTTTTTAAAGCACGTTTGGTACTGGAAGGAGCAAAGCGGCGGGCAGATCATAAAGCAGATGAAGCGCCTGGGCGTCACGCCCGCGTGGAGCAGACAGCGCTTTACGATGGACGAAGGGCTTAAAAACGCCGTTCGCAAAGCCTTCGTAAGCTTATACAACGCGGGGCTCATCGTGCGCGGAAACTACATGGTAAATTGGTGCACGCACGACGGCGCGCTAAGCGACGTGGAGGTCGAGCATAAGGAGAACAAGGGCAAACTTTATCACTTGCGTTATTACTTTGCGGACGGACAAAATTCAAACTCTTGCAAAGATTCGAGCGAGACGAGCCGCAACTACATTGTTGTCGCTACTACACGCCCTGAGACCTACTTCGGCGACACCGCCGTCATGGTAAATCCCGCGGACGAACGCTATAAAAATTTGATCGGTAAAAAAGTCGTGCTGCCGCTAATCGGCCGCAAGATAGAGATCATCGCCGACGAATACGTCGATATGAGCTTCGGAACGGGCGCTGTGAAGGTCACGCCCGCGCACGATACCAACGACTATGAGGTCGGCAAGCGCCACGAGCTGGAGTTTATCACGGTATTTGACGAAAAAGGAATTTTAAACGAGCAGTGCGGTAAATTTAGAGGTTTAGAGCGGCTTGCCGCGCGCGATCAGATCGTAGCAGAGCTCGAGCGGCTGGGCTTTATCGAAAAAATCGAGGATTACGAAAATCAAGTCGGCTATTGCTACCGCTGCAAAAACGTCGTCGAGCCATACATCTCGCAGCAGTGGTTCGTGCGCGCAGATATCGCAAAAGATGCAATTACCAAAGTAAATTCCGGTGAGGCGGATTTTTTCCCGAAACATTGGATCAATAGCTTCAACGCCTGGATGCGCGAGCTAAAGGACTGGTGCATCAGCCGCCAGCTGTGGTGGGGGCATAGAATTCCTGTGTTTTACTGCGACTGCGGCCATCAGTGGGCGGATGAGCGAGAAGCTCCCGATGCCTGCCCAAAATGCGGCGGTAAAAATTTTACTCAAGACCCCGATGTGCTCGATACGTGGTTTTCAAGCGGTCTTTGGCCGATCAGCACGCTTGGCTGGGGCAACGGCGAGGCGCTGAAAAACGAGAAGTGGTTTGAGGAGGATTTGAGCGAATTTTATCCAAACACCATGCTAATTACCGGCTTTGACATTTTGTTTTTCTGGGTCGCGCGCATGATGTTTCAGTGCCAAAACGCCATGGGCGAGCTGCCGTTTCGCGACATCTACCTTCATGCTCTGGTTAAGGACAAAGACGGCAAAAAGATGAGCAAATCGAGCAAAAATGTAGTCGATCCGCTACTAAAAATCGATGAATTTAGCGCCGATATTTTGCGCTTTACGCTTACGATTTTGTGCGTGCAGGGGCGCGATTTGCGCCTTAGCGACGATAAGCTTTTGATATATCGAAATTTTACGAATAAGCTTTATAACGCGAGCAAATTTTTGCTTTTAAACGCGTCTAAATTCGACGATTTAGACGCGGCGCAGATCAAAACGAGCCTCGGCAGATATATGCTTTCGCGCTTTAACTGCTGCGTAAATTCCGTGCGCGAGAGCCTAGATACTTACCGCTTCAACGACGCTGCGACCGAGCTTTATAAGTTTTTTTGGGACGAGTTTTGCGACTGGGGCATCGAGCTTAGCAAGGCGGACAAGGCCGCGATCGGCGAGCTAGGGATGATTTTTAAGGAAGCGATGAAGCTGCTAAGCCCGTTTATGCCGTTTCTAAGCGAGTATCTGTATCAGGAGCTAAGCGGCACGAAACTGCAAGACGCGAGCTCCATCATGGTGATGCGATACCCACAGCCTGGCGAGCGCGACGAGCGGATCGAAGAGCTATTTTCGCTCGTTATCGAAGCGATCGTTAGCATCCGCCGCGCAAAGGCGACGATCGAGCTCGGCAATGCGCGCGTAGCCAAAGCCTACGTCAAATCCGCAGTCGATCTAAGCGCCGCCGCGGATTATATCAAAACGCTAGCCAAGGTAGATGAAGTGGAATTTACGCAGCAAAATATCGCAAATTCTGCCCGCGACGTAAGCGAGAGGCTAGAAACTTTCGTGCCGCTTGAGGGGGTCGATCTTAGCGGCGTGATTTCACGCCTTAGCGCGCAGAAAGCAAAACTGCAAAAAGAGATCGAAAAGCTCTCTGCAATGCTTGGCAATGAAAAATTTATCTCCTCCGCGCCAGCTGCCGTCGTCGCCTCAAACCGCGAAGGGTTGCAAAGCGCGCAGGAAAAATTCGCCAAAGTATGTGACGAGCTAAAGGCGTTTGGCGAGTAGTCCGCTCGTTTGAGTCTAAATTTAAATCAAGGAGAAAAATATGTCAAAAGGTAGTATCGGTGGATTTACGTTAGGCACGGTCATAGCCGTCGCACTATCGTGGGGAGCCAATAAAAGCATAATGTGGGCGATAATCCACGGATTTTTAAGTTGGTTATACGTAATTTATTATTTCCTACTGAGGTAAAATTTCATCGGCGGCGCGCCGTTTTACGCGCTAAATTTTAAAATTTATCAAGGATAAAAAATGAGCGAAAAAATAAAAATAGCGGTTTTGGGATATGGAAATTTAGGTCGCGGCGTGGAGTTTGCCGCGCGAAATAGCAAGGATTTAGAGCTTTCGGCGGTTTTTAGCCGCAGAAATCCAAGCGAGGTAAAAACATGCGGCGCGCCGGTGTTTAGCACGGATGAAATTTTATCGTACAAGGGCAAATTTGACGTTTTGGTGCTTTGCGGCGGTAGCGCGACCGATCTGCCGACGCAGACGCCCGAGTTTGCGCGGAGCTTTAACGTCGTCGATAGCTTCGATACGCATGCAAAAATCTCGGAGCACTTCGCCGCGGTAGATGCCGCAGCCAAAAAGGGCGGAAATGTAGGCATCATCGCCGTGGGCTGGGATCCTGGGCTGTTTTCGTTAAATAGACTGCTTGGCGAGAGCGTGCTAGAAAACGGCAGCAGTTATACGTTTTGGGGTAAAGGCGTGAGTCAAGGCCACTCCGACGCTATCCGCAGGATCGAGGGCGTCGTGGACGCGCGACAATACACCGTGCCGATAGAAAGCGCCTTAAAGCGAGTTCGCGCGGGCGAAAATCCGAAACTTAGCACGCGCGAAAAGCACCTACGCGAGTGCTACGTCGTAGCCGAAGAGGGCGCCGAGAAAGTGCGCATCGAGCGCGAGATAAAAACGATGCCGAATTACTTTGCCGACTACGACACGGGCGTACATTTCATAGATCTTGCGACGCTTAAAAAAGAGCACGGCGGCATCCCTCACGGAGGATTTGTCTTGAGAAGCGGAGCGACAGGCGAGCGCGGAGAAAATAAACACTTAATCGAGTTTTCGCTAAAGCTTGACTCAAATCCAGAATTTACAGCTAGCGTGCTTGTTGCCTACGCCCGCGCGGCGTATCGCTTGGCGCAAAAGGGCGAGTGCGGCGCGTTTAGCGTGTTTGACATCGCGCCGGCGCTTCTTTCGCCAAAGAGCGCAGACGAGCTAAGGCGCGAAATTTTATAAATTTCTGGGGGCGTTTCAGCGGAATTATTAACGAGGAAATCTGAGTGATAAAGATAGAAAATTTAAAGAAATTTTACGGCAAAACCTGCGTGATCGACGATGTGAGTCTGGAGGTGAAACAGGGTGAAATTTTTGCTATCGTCGGTCGTAGCGGCGCGGGTAAAAGCACTCTGCTGCGTTGCATAAACGGCCTTGAGGACTATCAAGAAGGAAGCCTCAAAGTAGAGGGTAGGGAGGTAAGAGAGCTAAGCGGCGCTCAGATCCGCGAGCTGCGCAAAAATATCGGTATGATTTTTCAGCACTTCGCGCTTATGAGCCGCCGCAGCGTCGCGCAAAACGTCGCCACGCCGTTAGAATTTTGGGGATATTCAAAGGATCACACGAAGCGCCGCGTCGCCGAACTTTTGGAGCTCGTAGGGCTTGCGGATAAAGCAAACGCCTATCCTAGCGAGCTTAGCGGCGGACAGAAGCAGCGCGTGGCGATCGCGCGCGCGCTTGCATTAAGCCCTAAAATTTTGCTTTCCGACGAGGCAACCTCGGCGCTTGATCCCAACACCACCGCGCAAATTTTATCGCTTCTGCGCCGCATCAATCGCGAGTTAGGCATCACGATCGTGCTCGTCACGCACGAGATGGAGGTCGTAAAAGGCATCGCGCAGCGTGCGATCCTGCTTAAGGGCGGGCGCGTGAGCAACTCGGGCGATATCGTCTCGCTGTTTTTGCACCCGGATGAGAATATGAAGGAGTTTTTGGGCGAGGAGGAGGTGCTGCCCGCAAGCGGCGTAAATATCAGGCTCTTTTTCCCGCCCGCGGTCGCGTTTGACAGCGTGATCACGCATATGGCGCGCGCTTTGGAGATAAATTTTAACATCGTCTGGGGCAAGCTCGAGCGCCTCGATAAAAACGTCGTCGGAAGCCTCGTGATCAACGTAGAGCCCGCACACGTCGCGCGCGTGGAGGAGTTTATCAAAAAGGCGGGCGTAATCTACGAGATTGTAAGCGAGGATGAGATCAAAAGCTGCGCCGCGATCTAGGTGCGATTTCGCGCCCTGTGCGCTTGTGCCGCACTAAATTTAAGGGCTTACGCGGCATAGCGAATTTAAAAGCTCGCGCGAGGTCGCGAACTCAAAGGCTGGCTCGGCGTTTCTGATTTGACGTGCGCGTCGTGGCATTACAAATTTAATTAGTTTTGCCGGCGGTTTAAATTTTTATCTCGCCGCGGTAAAGCAAGCTCGGTGATGCGCTGTTGGCGTGCGCCCTCGTTAGCTTTGATTTGCGTTTAGAATTTGACTAGCCGTAGCGAGGCGATTTAAATTTCAGAGATCGCGACCGACCGAGCGCATTTAAGCCGCGTCGCGTTTGAAATTACAGGCGTTTAAATTTAAATTTGAATTTTTTTGGAATTTCACACATACTTCACTTTTGCGGAAGTATAATTCCGCTAATTTCTTTTAAGGAGTACGTAATGAAAAAACTTACTTTGTTTGCGCTTAGTGCGCTATTTGCTGGCACTTTTGCCGTAGCTGCCGATATGGGCATGAAAGATGAGATGAAGGACGCCAATACATCAATGCATAATAGTGCGAAAGAGATGAAAGGCGATATGAAGGATATGCACAAGGATGCTATGAAAGAGGGCAAACATATGAAGGATGAGATGAAAGGCGAAATGAAAAAAGAGATGAAAAAAGAGATGAAAAAAGAGATGAAAAAAGAGATGTAGTGAGTAAAATTTTACTCGTAGAGGACGATGAGACGCTTTGCGATCTCATCGGTGAATATCTAAAAGACGCGGGCTTTGACGTGTGCGTTTGCAGCGATGCTCAAAGCGCCGCGGATCTTGCTTATGAGCAAAAATTTGATCTTTTTATCTTTGACGTGAAAATCCCCAAAGGCGACGGATTTTCACTTTTAAAAGAGCTTCGCAAGAGCGGCGATCGCACCCCTGCGATATTCGCCACGTCGCTAAATACGCTTAATGATCTTGAGGTCGGTTTTAAAAGCGGCTGCGACGACTATCTCAAAAAACCGTATGAACTAAAAGAGCTACTGCTGCGCGTTAATTCGCTCATAAAGCGAAGCTTCAGCCACAATTTCGATGATTTCGTAACCGTCAGCGATGAGTTTAAATTTTATTTTGCAAGCAAAGAGCTACGCAGATCGGGCGTGCCCGTCGCGCTTTCAAACAAAGAGCGCGAGCTATTGGCGCTTTTTTTACAAAATAAAAACAGGCTTTTAAGCAAGGATGAAATTTTCTCCGCAATCTACGCTTTTGACGAAACTCCGAGCGAGGAAGCGCTGCGAACTTACATCAAAAATCTACGCCGCGTCCTAGGCGAAGAGCACATCATAAATCGCCGTAACGCAGGGTATCTGTATGTCTGAAAAGACCGCTTTAACGCTTAAAATTCTATCTTTATATCTCATTTCAAGTGCGTTGTTTTTAGGATATTTTTTCAAGATAAATTACAGGATGAACGAAGCCGCGCTGCTTTCGCACAGGATAAAAGAGCTAAAAGAGATCAAAATGATGATCTATATGAAAGCGAGCATGGACGGGCTGGAATCACTAGCGGACTTCGAGCGCGAAAAGGGCGTGAGTGCGTGTATATTTAAGCCAAACTCTGATGAAATTTACGGCTGCGGCGGTGAGCTTGGAGCGCTTGATAAAGCGAAGCTAAAGGCGGAATTTATAAGTGGCGGAAGGCTGGGAATTTATGAGAATCTGCAAAATATGGAGGAGCGAAACGCTTTTTCCAAGGCTAAAATCATCCTGCTTGGAAGTAGCGTGCGGAGCGAAATTTTAACGCTTCGTATCAAAACCGCAGCGATGATGATAACGCTTTTGGGCGTGATATTAGCCGTGGCGTTTTATCTGGTGCGGCTAGGCACAAAGCCGCTTTACGATAAGATCGACACACTAAATCGCTTCATCAAGGATAGTACCCACGAGATTAATACTCCGCTTAGCATTATCTCCATGAGCGTCGAGACGATGCGGCACGCAGAGCTTGGAGAATACAACGCCAAGCGCGTTGCTAATATCGACCTTGCCGCTAAGACGCTTTCGCGCATCTACGAGGATCTCGTGTTTTTAACCTTCGGTATGAATAAGGAGGGCGAGATTAGCTCGATCGATCTAAAAAGCCTCGTCGCTTCGCGCTGCGAATACTTCGCGCCGTTTATTCAAAAGCGCAGACTAAGCCTTAAAACCGATCTTGCGGATGCGAGCATGAACGCAAACGTCTATGAAATTTCGCGCCTGATCGACAATCTGCTAAGCAACGCCGTAAAATACGCCGATGCAGGCGGCTACGTGGATGTGCGGCTAAGGCGCGGCGAGCTAGCGATCTCAAACAGCGGCGAGGGGATCGACAGGAAAAAGGGCGACGAAATTTTCAGGCGCTTTGCGCGCTTTAACTCAAGCGAGGGCGGCTTTGGAATCGGGCTTAGCATCGTAAGCGAGGTCTGCAAAAAATACTCCTTTTCTATCTCCTACGACAGCGTGCCGGGCGAGATAACGACCTTTCGCCTTACGTGGCGCAAATAAAATTTTAAAATTTAGTGAAATTTAAAATTTAAAAGCGACCGCCTGCGGTTTAAATTTAATCGTAGTTTGGTCGCTTAAATTCCGCGCAAAAAGGCTTTAATTACCGGAGCGTTTAAATTTAATCGTCGCTTGTTTTTGTTCTAAAACGGAGCGTAGAATTTTATCAGTCGCTCGCTTTGCGCTCGTAAAATGACCCTAAAAGTTATGGGTGCGGAATGTTATTCGTCCGCGATTTTATAAAATTTAGCTTTTATTTCTCGATAGATATATCCAGTGGACTATATTACTGAATAAAATCGGAACAGACATACCAAAAAACATTGAGCCGCCTCCAAAAAACGATAGCCAACCAAACAGGCTCTCTCTGCTCGCAAAAGTTGGAAACGTCCGCCCGTTGCCTACTTTGTGTGGGATGCCGTTTATGGCAAAATCGGCGTAGAAATAATTATTTAGAAGCCAATAGATAAAAGGTATGCCGATAAGCATAATTAGCTGCGTCTTGACGGCGGGAAGCTCTTTTTTGTATAAGAATGTGGCGATCGGACAATACACGCAGCTTAGCGCGAAAGCCGTTAAAATAGGTATCCACAATGCCGCGACGTAAAATTCCGCAAGTTGCGTATGCGGGCTTATTTTGCCGATTGCGGCGATGTTTGGAAAAAACCGCTTCATAAATCCAACGAAGTCCGCGCATGCCGCGCTTACGTCTAAAATGTTTTCGGGTAGCGCAAATACACTAAGCGCCGTGATCGCAAACAGCGCAAAAACCGCCGCGTAAAGTCGCCCGAAAAATTTAGTAAATTTCGTATCGGGATACGGCGCCTCTTGCTCTTGCGCGCCTTGAGAATTTAGCAAATCGCTCATCGTTCGCTCCTTTAATAAAATTTGCGCGTCAAAACCCGGCTTGCGCTAAATTTTAAAATTTTATGCCTTATTATCCGGTAAATTTCACAATAAGGACCTGTTTTGGAATTTTACGGTCTAATTTGAAGCCAAATTTATTAAATTTAACCAGCAAAGCTTTGTTTAAAAACAAAGCGTCGCCGCTTCTAACGCGCAGTGATCTAGGCGGGGTTTGGGCGGCAGACCTGCTTGCGGTTGCTGGCCGAAGCAAAGTAAAAGGGAGCTTCGCAAGTATAGCCCCTTCCGCTCCGCCTCTTCCGAGCAAGAATTTAAGCCTTATAGGAAGCGACAAATAAAATTTAAACCCGCGCGTAGCATAGCAACTTCTCGTGTCGTCTTAGCCAGAAAGCCACTAAAATAAAGAAAGCCCTTTCATTTCACGCAAGCTCACAGCCAAAGCTTAAAATTTAATTGCCTAACAAAAAAGCAAGTTGGCGTTGCTGCTCGCGAAATAACCGCGGAATCCCGCTAGATCAAATTTAAAATTCCGAGTATTTCTGATAGTCGATCTGCGCGGAGTTTTTGTTGATCGTATCGACCGTAGCTTCAGCGATCGCAAGTTCCTCGTTGGTGGGAATTACGAGCGTTTTGATTTTGCTATCTACTGCGCTTAAATTTCTAATCGAGCCGGTATTTTTGGCGTTTTTTGTCGCATCGATTTCGATGCCGATATGAGCGAGCTTCTCGCAAACATTTTGTCTAAAATGCGGTGCATTTTCGCCGATACCACCGGTAAAGATCAAAGCGTCCACGCGCCCGAGCACGGCATAATACGCCCCTATCATCTTAACGACGCTGTAAACGAGCATCTCAAACGCAAGTTTTGCGCGCGGCTCGCCATCTTCCATCTTTTCATATACCTTTCGCAGATCACTTGCGCCGCAGATGCCCAAAAGTCCGCTTTTTTTGTTCATTATGGCGTCCATATCCTGCGCATTGTAGCCCGCGACGCGCTCGATGTATGGGATGATCGCAGGATCGATCGAGCCGCATCTGGTGCCCATTATGATCCCCTCAAGCGGCGTTAGCCCCATCGAGGTGTCGATACACTTGCCGTTTTCTATGGCGCTTACGCTCGAGCCGTTGCCAAGATGTAGCGTAATGGCGTTGAAGTTTTCGTATTTTTTACGCAAAAATTTCGCTCCCATTGTCGAGACAAACCAATGCGATGTGCCGTGCGCGCCGTAGCGACGAACCTTATATTTTTCATAGAATTCATACGGCAGCGCGTACATATACGCATAAGGCGGGATGCTTTGATGAAAGATCGTATCGAAAACCGCTACGTTTGGAATTTTAGGAGCGATCTTCAGGCAGGATTTGATGCCTGCTAAATTTGCGGGATTGTGTAGCGGCGCAAGCGGCGCAAGCTCGGCGATTTTAGCCATTACGTCCTCATCTATGAGCGCGGGAGCGTCGAAATAATCCGCGCCCTGAACGATGCGATGCCCGATACCGCCTACTTGAGTTAGATCTTTGATTACTCCGCTTTGTTTTAAAAGATCAATCGCGATTGCGATCGCGGTTTCGTGATTTGAAATTTGCTCGTTTTCAACTTTTATGCTTCGTCCGTTGGCGCAATTGATGCTTCCGCTTGCGTGCGTCGAGCCGATCTCCTCGATGAGCCCGCTCGCGATGCAGGCGTGATTTAGCATATCGTGGAATTTAAATTTAACCGAGCTCGAGCCGGAATTTATGACTAGGATATCCATTAATTCTCTCCTGCTTGAATGGCGCTGATAAGTATCGTGTTTACGATATCGGCGACCTTGCAGCCGCGGCTTAGATCGTTTACCGGCTTTTTTAAGCCCTGCAGAATCGGCCCGATCGCCACGGCGCCTGCGGTGCGCTGAACGGCCTTATAACAGATATTTCCGCAGTTAAGATCAGGGAAGATAAATACGTTCGCATGCCCTGCGACCGCGGAGCCTGGCATCTTTTTCTTGGCAACCGCTGCATCAACCGCTGCGTCGAATTGCAGCGGTCCGTCGATTAAAAGCTCGGGCGCCTTTTCACGCGCTTTTTGCGTCGCCGTTTTGATAAATTCCACGCTATCGCCGCTGCCGCTATCGCCGCTGGAGTAGCTTAACATCGCCACACTCGGCTCAAACCCGAACGCCTTTGCGGTCGCAGCGCTTGAGATCGCGATACCCGCCAGATACTCTGCGCTCGGGCTCGGCGCTACGGCGCAGTCGGCAAAAAGCAGAGCCTGCGTATCCAGGCACATTATAAACGCACCGCTAACGCTCGCGATGCCGGACTTTGTCTTGATGATTTGAAGTGCGGGGCGGATCGTCTCCGCAGTAGTCGTGCCGGCGCCGCTTACCATCGCATCGGCTAGCCCTTCATACACAAGCATCGTGCCAAAGTAGGTGCGATCGCGCACTAAATCGCGCGCCTGCGCCTCGCTCATACCCTTTGCCTTGCGAAGCTCATAAAGATCGCGCGCAAATTTTTCTAAGCTCGCATCCGTCTGCGGATCTAAAATTTTAACGCCGCTTAGATCGAGACCTAGCTCGCGCGCGCTTTTTTGCACTTCGTCTTGCCGCCCTAAAAGGATCAAATTTGCAGCGCCGCTTTGTTTTATAATCGCAGCTGCGCGCAGAATTCTCTCGTCATCACTTTCTGGAAGCACGACGGTTTTAACGTTCGCGCGAGCCTTTGCGTAGAGCTTGCTTTCAAATTTCAACGGAGTTAGAATTTCACAGCGCGTGGAGTTTGCAGCGTCCGTGAAGTAGCTTTTGTCGGCAACGACTTTATCAAGCTCTATCGCGCCGCTTTGGCAAGCAGAATTTTCGTCGTGAAATTTTGCATCACTTTCGCAAGCGGAATTTTTGCCGCAAAGCTCCGATTTTTTAGAATTTGCACCCTCTTGTGCAGGTCTTAGCGCGGAAAATGAAATTTTATCCTCATATACGCTGGCAAAGCTTACCGCTTTTGCTGCGGTGATCAAGCGCGTGCCGATGCGCGCGGCAATTTCGTTAGGATAAAATCCGCAAACGGGGATATTTAGATCCTTTGCGATTTGCAAATTTAGTTCGCGCAGATCGGCCCCCGCTACGCTATGAACCAGCACAAAATTACACTGCTCTAAAATCTGTGCGAAGCGCTCTATCGCCGCCTTTCGCACGCGCTCATCCTGCCCGTTTGCGAGCGCTTTTTCAAGCTCACTCCTGCTAAAAAGGGCATTGTCGCCAGCGATGCAAAGTTGCAAAACGTTGTGAAAGCTCATGGATAAAATTTTATCTAGTTTTTTTAGCTCGGATTCGTAGGCGGTAGGCTCGTCGCATAGCAGCAAAATTCCGTTCATTGATCGGTCCTTTTAAATAAGATAGGCAATTGTAGCAAAATTTTGCTTGCGTGTTAATCAAAGATTTATCGTGAGGGTTTAGAATTTGGTAACTTCCAACAAAGGAGCGCACATGAAAAATTTAGTGATTTTGGCTCTTTTAGTGAGCCTCGCCGCGGCGAAAATCAACATAAACGAAGCTAGTCGCTACGAGCTGATGACGATCGGTGGGCTTGATGCGGGTAGGGCGGATATGCTTATGCAATACCGCCAAAAGCGCGAAATTTCAAGTGCAGATGAGCTAAAGGGTATCAACGGCTTTGCAAGTTACGATACCGCCAAACTGCAGAAGAGCTTTGAAATATCGCCTAGAGCTAACGTGCAGCAGCCGGTGCAGCCTGATCGAGACATAGTCGTGGTCGAAAAGACCCGCACCCGCACGGTTTACGGAGGCTCTACTTACAGACGCGTTGAAAATTACGGCAATGGCATCACGATCACAGAGACCGGTACTTTACCGCCGCCTCCTCCGCCAGGATATGGTAGGCACGGCGGCATGATGCCGCCTCCTCCCCCGCCTCCTGGCGGCATGCCACCACCTCCGCACGGAGGTATAAAACCGCCTCCTCCGCCACCGCCTCCGCGTGATGATTATTCTCGCAGGAGAAGTTCTAGCAGTATGAGCGATAGCGAGATTGGCGGAAGCTCGCGCCGTAACATGCCGGTGCCTATGCATATGGGAACAATCCGCTCGAAAAGATCCAGTAGTGTCACAAGCTTCGGTGACTGCGATCCGCAAAGCGGCAACTGCGCTAGCGTGGGCGTAGGCGTGCAGGTAGATAGAGGATTTTAAAATTTAATTTTACGTGGGCGGAATTTTAGAATTTTATAATCGAGATTCCGCCCGCCCTAAATTTACGGCTAAATTTTAAAATTTCGTAACGTAGAATTTAAAATTTACGCTGGCGTCGCTCCACGCTACGATAAAATTTCAAAAAATTTTGTAAATTTAATCCAAGCCTCGCGTGGTAAAATTTCAAGCCAAAATTTTACGTTAAAACTTCTGCGCCGCATTTTGTCAAGATAAAATCTGCACTTTAAAATTTTAAATCCGAACATCCCGTCCGTTTTAAATTTATGGCTAAATTTTAAATTTGCCTTTTCTACTCTCGCTAAATTCCGAAATTTTGCCCCGTCCGCGCCGCTATTAAATTTGAAATTCTACCCGATTTAGCGCCTAAAATTCGTGAAATTTAATTTACAAAATAATATAATCATAAAATTATTCCAACGAAACAGGATGGGCGTATGAAAGAAATTAGCGGATCGCAGATGATCGTGGAGGCGTTGCGGCAGGAGGGGGTTGAGGTTGTTTTCGGCTACCCGGGCGGCGCGGCGCTGAACATATACGATGAAATTTACAAACAAAAATACTTCAGACATATTTTGGTGCGCCACGAGCAGGCCGCGGCGATGGCTGCGGACGGATACGCGCGCGCTAGCGGCAAGGTAGGCGTGGCCGTCGTCACAAGCGGTCCTGGATTTACGAACGCGCTTACAGGGCTTGCTACGGCGTATAGCGACAGCATCCCGATCGTGCTTATCAGCGGTCAGGTGGCGACCTCGCTTATCGGCACCGACGCCTTTCAGGAGATCGATGCGATCGGAATTTCACGCCCCTGCGTCAAGCATAACTATCTAGTTAAAACGATCGAAGAGCTGCCTAGAATTTTAAAAGAGGCCTTTTACATCGCTCGCAGCGGCAGACCCGGACCCGTGCACGTCGATATTCCCAAAGACGTAACGGCGAAGCTTGGAGTTTTTGAATATCCTAGCGAAATCAAGATGCAGACTTACAAGCCGAATTATAAGGGTAACGCTAAGCAGATCAAAAAAGCCGTCGAGCTAATCGCTAATTCCAAAAAACCCATTCTCTACATCGGAGGCGGAGTTATTAGCGCGGACGCAAGCGAGCTGGTTCGCGAGCTTAGCGAGTTTGCGCAGATCCCAGTCGTGCAAACCCTTATGGCGCTGGGAGCGGTGCGAAGCGACGATAAGCTAAATTTAGGTATGGTTGGAATGCACGGCAGCTACGCCGCAAATATGGCGCTTAGCGAGTCTGATCTGATAATCTGCTTGGGCGCGAGATTTGACGATCGCGTCACGGGTAAGCTTAGCGAATTTGGCAAAAACGCAAAGATCATCCACGTCGATATCGATCCTAGCTCGATCTCTAAGATTATAAACGCGGATTATCCGATCGTGGGGGACGTGAAATCGGTGCTAGAGGAGATGCTGCCGCGTATTAAAAGCGAGGTCAGCCCTGCAAATTTCGAGCAGTGGCGCGAGCTCATCCGCAAATACGATGAAATTCACCCGCTTAAATTTAACGACAGCGATGAAATTTTAAAGCCGCAGTGGGTTATACAAAGTACCGCAAAAATCGCGGGCGAGGACGCTATCATCGCTACGGACGTGGGGCAGCATCAGATGTGGGTTGCGCAGTTTTATCCGTTTTGCAAGCCGCGCACTCTGCTAAGTAGCGGCGGGCAGGGCACGATGGGATACGGCCTCCCTGCGGCATTGGGCGCGAAGGCCTATGCGGGAAATAGACCCGTTATAAATTTCAGCGGCGACGGCTCGATTTTGATGAATATCCAAGAGCTGATGACGGCGAGCGCGAGCGGTCTAAACGTCGTAAATATCGTATTAAACAACAATTTCTTAGGTATGGTGAGGCAGTGGCAGAGCCTATTTTACGGGCAGCGTTTCTCATCGACCGATCTTAGCTCGCAGCCTGATTTCGTAAAGATTGTCGAGGGCTTCGGCGGCCTGGGCTTTAGCGTTAGCACCAAAGCGGAATTTAAGGACGCGCTGAAGCGGGCTCTTGCGAGCAAAAAGGTAAGCGTCATCGAGGCCAAGATCGATCGCTTCGAAAACGTCTGGCCGATGGTGCCCGCAGGCGGCGCGCTTTATAATATGATTTTTGAGCAGGAGTCGCAAAGATGAATAGCATAAGAAGAATAATCTCGGTCGTCGTTACTGACGAGCACGGCGTTTTATCGCGGATCTCGGGGCTTTTTGCGGGGCGCGGCTATAATATTGACAGCCTCACCGTTGCGCCGATCCCAAATACCGGTCTATCGCGCCTTAGCATCGTCACTTCGGGCGACGAGCGCGTCATAGAGCAGATCACTAAGCAGCTTCATAAACTGATCCCCGTCTACAAGGTCATCGAGGATGCAAAATTCGTCGAAAAGGAGATGGTTTTGGTAAAGATCGCGCTGGGCGAAAATTTAGCGGGGCTTGATGCGGTTTTAAAAGCCTACAACGGCAGCATCGCAAACAGCGACGACAGCAAGATCGTCATCATGGCGTGCGACGACGCAGACCGCATCGATGGATTTTTAAAGACGATAAAAAAATACAATCCGATCGACGTCGTCCGCGGCGGCAGCGTCGCGCTGGATATGTAAGCGGCGATAAAATTTAATCAAAGGAGCGCAAATGAAATTATCAAAAATTGCCGAAATTTTAAACATAGAGCTTAACGGAGCGGACGCGGAGATCACCGCGATCAATTCGCTTCAAAACGCAAGGCAAAGCGAGCTGAGCTACTGCGATAGCGACAAAAACGAGAAATTTTTATCCGCCACCAAAGCCGCCGCCGTATTGGTAAAGTGCGGCACCGTAGCCCCAAGCGGCGTGCGAGCGCTGGAGTGCGAAAATCCGCATCTAGCCTTTGCTATCTTAAGCGCGCATTTTGCTAAGCCGCTCATTCGCAGCGGCGCGCCCGCAAAGATCGCCGCCAGCGCGCAGATCGGGCAGAGCGTGCATATCGGCGTAAATTCCACGATCGGCGAGAATTGCGTTATCTTAAGCGGCGCGTATATCGGCGATGACGTGCATATCGGAAGCGGCTGCGTGATCCACGCAAACGCCGTCATCTATAACGACACGATCATCGGCGAGCGCTGCGTGATCCACGCAAACGCCGTCATCGGAAGCGATGGCTTCGGCTACGCGCACACCAAAACGGGCGAGCATGTTAAAATTTATCACAACGGCAACGTCGTGCTGCAAGACGAGGTCGAAATCGGCGCGTGCACGACGATCGATCGCGCGGTATTCGGCTCGACGATCGTTAAGCGCGGCAGCAAGATCGACAATCTCGTTCAAATCGGGCACAACTGCGAGCTTGGGCAAAACTGCCTCATCGTCTCTCAAGTTGGGCTTGCGGGCTCGACGACGCTTGGACGCAACGTCGTGATGGGCGGACAGAGCGGCAGCGGCGGGCACGTAAGCGTGGGTGATTTCGCTCAGATCGCGGCGCGCGGCGGTATAAGCAAGGATCTAGCGGGCGGCAAAAACTACGCAGGGCATCCTATAATGGAGCTTGGCGAGTGGTTCAAGCTACAGGCTAAGATCGTTAGATTTTTTAAAGATAAAAAGCACTAGCCGTTTTGCCTTGGCTGATTAGATCGATCGGCTTGATTTGATCGTTTTGATCGTTCGCTCTGATCGACTCCTCTAGCCAGCTCGATTTGATCGGTTCGCGTCGTTTTAGTGAAGTTTGAAACCGTCAGGAAGTTGGCGATTGTGGAGTGGTTTGCGTTGCCGTTTGGGTTTTTGTATAGTTTGCAAACCGCTGCGGCGGTAAATTTTGCCCTTTTATCGGCGAAATTCTGCCCGCGCCATTTTTCATCGTGTGCTTGCTTTGTGGGCGCGGTAGAATTTGATCTACTCGTTTTGAAATACGTTTGCTCGCAGTCATTGCGGCCAAGCTTTACGAGCGCTTTAAATCAGCGCAAATTTAATGAAAGGAAAAACAATGATAGAGATGTTTTTATGCTCCTATTTTGCGGGTGCGGCGACGCTTTTTGAGGACTATGCGAGGCAAAATATCCGTGCCAAGGAGGTGCTTTTTATCCCGACCGCCGCAAACGTAGAGGAGTACCGAGGCTACGTGGACGAGGCGAAAGAGGCGTTTGCCAAAATGGGTTTTGAGGTTCAAATTTTAGACGTTTCCAAAGCGAGCGAGGCCGAAGCGAAGGCAAAGATCGGCGCGGCACAGATGCTTTACGTAAGCGGCGGCAACACATTTTATCTTTTGCGCGAACTTAAAAAGAAAGGTCTTACAGGCCTCATCACCAGTCGCGTCCGAAGCGGCGAGCTCATCTACGTGGGTGAGTCGGCGGGCGCGATGATCGCAGCTCCCAGCGTGGAGTACGCAAGCGTGATGGACGATGCGGGCGACTACGGGGCCGCGGCGCAAACGGGGCTTGATCTGGTTAAATTTTGCCCCGTGCCGCACTACGGCGAGGAGCCCTTCGTGCAAAGCACAGCCGAAATTTTAAAAATTTACGGCAGTAAGCTAAATTTGACGCCGATAAATAACGCCGAAGCGATCGCGGTGCACGGCGATAAATTTGAAATTTTAGGGCGCTAAACTGCAGCGTGAAAGTAAAATTTAGTAATTAAACGTTTCGTAAAATTTATGCTTACATTTGCGCATAGAGCTGCGAAGTGAAATTTTAACTTAGGTGTGCGAGTGTCGCTAACGAATAAATTTAATCAAAGGATTAAAATGAAAATACTACTTATCAACGGCGGAGCGCCGTTTAACGGCAAAGGCGGCAAGCTAAGTAAAACCTTGCACGAGCTAGCAAAAAGGACGCTAAAGTCCATAGGGCACGAAACGCGCGAAACCACGATACATGAGGGCTACGACTTAGAGGGCGAGGTGGAGAAATTTCTATGGATGGACTCCGTGATCTGGCAGATGCCCGCGTGGTGGATGGGCGAGCCTTGGCTAGTCAAAAAGTACGTTGACGAGGTGTTTATGGGCGGCATAGGCAAGATAGTGGCAAACGACGGGCGACACAGCGCAAATCCAAATGACGGATACGGCACCGGCGGACTGATAAAGGGCAAATCGCACATGCTAAGCGTCACTTGGAATGCGCCGCTTCAGGCATTTGACAAACCAGGCGATTTTTTCGAGGACGTGGGCGTGGACGGCGTTTATTTGCATTTTCATAAAGCAAACGAGTTTTTAGGCACAAAGAGGCTGCCTACTTTTATGTGCAACGACGTCGTTAAAAACCCGGACGTAGAGCGTTTTATGAGAGATTACGAAGCGCATCTAAAAAGGGTTTTCGGCTAGCCTTAACGGACCCAAGAGTTATCTACTCGCAATACAGCGCCAGATGGGCTAAAACGGATTATAAAATCGCTTCTTAAGTTCGGATATTACGTCGTTTGTGAAATTTTAATCGGTAAATATCGGATCTACGCGGGTTTGCCACTTCGCAAGCGGTGGTGCGATATGAAGCCAAAAGTATGGTTTGTAACGGCGGCACTGGCATCCGTATTCGCTCATATAGCGAGCGCAGTATTAGAATTTCGCGCCTAGCGAGTAAAATTAATGCAGACGCGCCCGCGCGTTTTTGATTGCGCCTGTCCGTTTATTTACGGCGCAGACGCTAAATTTCATTAGGCTTTGCTTGCGCGCAGTATCTTTAAAACGTCGCCAAAGGAGCGAAATGTTAAAAATTGATATGCTTAAATTCTTTCGCTCGGGCGAGTTTGCAGGCGTAGAAAGGGGCTTGAGCTGCGCGCAGATCGCCGCGATGTTCGGCCCTGCGGATGCGAGCTTTAAGAGCGCGGGAGCTGAAATTTTAAGATACGGCGCCTTTGAGTTTCACTTTTTTCGGGACGAAATTTTTATGATTTTTTCGGATCATTTCAGAAGCGAGCCTCTAAATTTCGGCGGCGCAAGGGCGCAGCAAATCGAAATCGAGCCTTGGATATTATCGGGCTGCCCTGCTCCCATCGATCTTGCGGCGGCAAAAGACGCTTTAGATTGCGAGCGGATCGAGTATCGCGAGCTCGCAACAGATGAAGGTTTGAAGCTAGACTTAAGCAGCGGCGTTACGCTTGCGTTTGAAAGCTTAAGCGGGTTGGGCGGGCCCCGCGGCTACGAGCTTGCCGCATTTTGGATGAAATTTTAGCGGAATTTAAAAAGAGAAATATTTTCTTTCGCGCGCTTTTTAAATTTAGCTTTTAAATTTACTCTTCGTCGAATGAAAATGAATGAAAATCCAAGCTAAATTTTGGCAGAAGCGGCGCCTTGTATCGCGCACGGCGCCGGAAAAACCGAACCGTATTGGCTACAGAAGTGCGGATTTAAAGATCGTGAAAGTTTGGAGTGAGTAGCTCCGCTTTTCTGCCGCTACGGCGCGCCAGGATGAAGTGCCGAGATAAAATTTTAAACAAAAGAGCTTTGATGTTTTTTGATACAAAATACGATGAAAAAAGATCGCTAGCTTTAATCAGATGAATACGCTTTTAAGATGCGTGCTGCTGTTTTTTATCCTTGGCGCGGGCGCGGCGCTGTATATGTCCTACACCGCGGTGCTACCTTCTAGCCCAGAGGATTTGCAGACCATAGAGAGGGGCGCGTCATATATGTGCAAACGAATAAGGGCAGAGGGACTAGTTATTATAAGTTAAATTTGGTGGATGGCGCGCTTAAACAGAGGCGTTTTTATTTAGATGTTTACGGTACACAGATAGACGGATACAGGGCCGCGATATACGACAAGGACGTAAAAATTTGGTACCAAAGGGTCAGGGGCGATACCGACCTTGCACGGCAGATCGCCCTTAAAGACGGGCAAATGGTTTTAAAATACGATTATGCTTTTGCAACCAGATTTTATTACAATACCATATCCGATTCCTATAAAATCACATATTTGAAATGGGGCGGCGGTACGCTTGCGCTTTTGATCATTCAGATCGTTTTGACTCGGATAGCAAGGAAAAAATACTGCGCCAAATGGGGCTACTACGAAAAACCTACGAATAAAATTTAAACTCGGTCGTCGCCGAATAAATTTAGGCAAAATTTTAACCTGGTAAAATTTCTGATCGGCTTTTGTGCGCTGATTAAATTTACACGCCAGTTGCGCCGCAAAATTTAAATCTTAAATTTAAAGAGCGAAATAGAGAAAGTGAAATCGCGGTTTAAATTTTACTTTTTAAAATCGTTTTGAAAAAGGGCGGGTAGAGACCAGAGTTTTATCACGGAATTTTGTTTTTGGCAACTCCTGCGGGGAGCGACAGAAACGCGCACTCTTTATTTTTTATTTGCGCGGTCAAGTCGGTGCTTTAAAATTTACTCGCTTTTGGATGGTGGTTTGGCCGTCGATGAAATCTTGGTCACAAACTCATACTTCAAAATTTAGCTGTAGTGAAATGGCAGTGCAGCTTAAGCATAAATTTTATCGTTGTGCCTAAGTTTTACTTCGACATCATGCGCGGTAAATTTATTAAATTTCACGCTGTGCAATGTAGGAAAAATCGGTCTGTAAATTTCTCAAATAGGTGGCAAAATTTAGCCCAAATTTAAGGCTAAATTTTCACACGCTTCCTAATTTTTCTCGATTAATTTCCTCTCGATAAAGCTTAAAATTTCATCCGCGCTTACGCTTTCGCGTTTTAGACCTGCGCGAGTGATGAACTCGACGCTTCCCTCCGCTAGGGCTTTGCCCGCGAGCACCGCGTACGGAAAGCCCATCAGCTCGAAGTCGTTCATCTTCACGCCGAAACGCTCCGCGCGATCGTCTAGCAGTACGCGAACGCCCAGTGCGCGGCACTGCTCGTACAGTTTCTCGGCAAATTCTACCGCTGCCGCGTCTTTGTGATTTGAGATGATGATCTCAAGCTCGAAAGGCGCCAGCTCGCGCGGCCAGATGCAGCCTCGCTCGTCATGGCTGCTTTCGATCGCTACGGCGATAAGGCGGCTTGCGCCGATGCCGTAGCAGCCCATGTAAAACGCACGAGCCTTGCCGTTTGCGTCCAAAAATCGCGCTCCCATCGGCTCTGAATAGCGCGTGCCGAGCTGAAAGATATGGCCTACCTCGATTCCTTTCGTGATGCTAAGCTCGCCGCCGCAGCACGGACATGCATCGCCTTCGCTCACAGCGGCGAGATCCGCAAAGCGCGATTCGTTAAAATTTATCACGCTAGCGCCCACGTAGTGGTAATCCGGCTCATTTGCGCCCACGATCATCTCGCGCGCTCCTTTTAGCTCGGCGTCGATATAAAATTTCGCCCCCTCGCCGAGCCCGAAAGGTCCGCAAAAGCCCGCCGTAAAGCCCGCTTGCGTGATCTCCTCCTCGCTGGCATCGATTAGCTCCAGCGCACCGCAGGCGTTTTGCGCCTTGGTCTCTTGCAGCTCGTCGCAGCCGCGGATAAAAAACGCTACGATCTCGCTGCGATCCTCGTATAGCGCTTTTTTGATCACCGCTTTGATAGTGTAGAATTTATCCACTTTGAAAAATTCCGCGACTGCGTCGATCGTTTTCATCGCGGGGGTTTTAAATTTCATCATGCCGTCGGTCTCGGGCGCGGCGGCGTTCGTAGTTTTGGGCGCGCGGCGCGCAGCCTCGATGTTTGCGGCATACTCGCAGCGCTTGCACACGATTATATCGTCCTCGCCGTTGTCCGCTAGCACCATAAATTCCTTACTGCCGCTGCCGCCGATCGCGCCGCTGTCCGCATCGACCGCGCGGAAATTTAACCCAAGCCGCGTAAAGATCCGCGAGTACGCCTGCCTCATCACCTCAAACTCACGCTTCATATCCGCAGCGTCTGCGTGGAAGCTATAAGCGTCCTTCATCGTAAACTCGCGTCCGCGCAGAAGCCCGAAGCGAGGGCGCGCCTCGTCGCGGAATTTCGTATTGATCTGATAGATATTTAGCGGCAGCTGCTTGTAGCTCGTGATCTTATCCGCTACCATCAAAACCGCTGCCTCCTCGTTGGTTGGGCTTAGCACGAAGTCGTTATCCTTGCGGTCTTTGAAGCGCAGCAGCTCCTTGCCGTATTTGGCGTAACGACCGCTTTTTTTCCACGCATCCGCAGACGTCACGACGCTAAAAGAGACCTCCTGCGCGCCCGCAGCGTCCATCTCCTGCCTGATGACGGCGCAGATCCGCTCCAGCACTATCTTTCCTAGCGGCAAAAAATTATAAAGCCCGCTGCCCAGCTGCTCGATAAATCCCGCGCGGATCAAAAGCGCGTGACTAGGTAGTACCGCGTCTCTGGGAGCCTCTTTTAGGCTCGGAGCGAAAAGCTTGCTAAATTTCATTTTGTTTGTCCTTTTTTTCGTTTTCTTGATTTAAAAATTTTTCGTAGTTTTCTTGCAGTTCAAAAATTTCTACTAGCGCATTTACCGTGCCCTCAGCATCGTCCGCTTCGCCGAGGTTTTTCAAATTTACCGTCGGAGCGTGCAGAAACGCTTTAAAAACCTGATGGATCAGCTTGCGCGCCTCCTCTGCATCGCTGTGCTTTAGATAACCTTTTTTAAGCGCCTTGGCTAGCTCCAGCTCGGCTACTTGTTTCGCGCTCTGGCGCAAGGCCTTGATGATCGGCGTGGATGCCGCCGCCTTGAGCCATTTGAAAAACTCGTTCGTGTATTTTGCCACGATCGAGTAAGCGATCTGCGCCTGCTCCTCGCGAAGCAGCAAATTTTTCTTTACGATCTCCTCCAGATCATCGACGCTATAAACCTCGACGTCCTCACTTTGGGTGAGCTCTACGTCGCGCGGCACGGCTATATCGAAAAAATATCGCTTAAAGCTTTTGGGCTCTAACAAGCTATCGGTAATGATCGGCTCTTGCGAGCCCGTAGCGCTGAAAAATAGGCTATTTACGTTTAGATATTTTTTGAGATTATCAAGGCTATCGATTTTAATACGGGATTGCGCCTGCGCGGAGGAATTCGCTAAAGGGGCAGAATTTTTATCGTCCTTTGGATTTTCGCCTGCTATGCGAGATTCATTGCTGTCTGCAAAAGTCTCTTTATTAAAATTTACGCCGTCTTTGGAATTTTGTTTTTGCGCGGGATTTTCGCCCGCGAAATTCGCGATATTTCCGGAATTTAAGCCGTCTGAATTTTTTCCTGTGCCTGGATTTTCATCCGCGCAATTTTTCGCATCCAAGGAATTCTCGCCAAGTAGCGAGGCGGCTAGCCTCTGCGCACCGGCTAAATTTCGGTTCAAGATCGTGATATTAGCGCCGTTTGCGAGCAGGTGTTTGCACGCTAGCTCGCTCATCTCTCCCGCGCCCACTACCACGGCGTCCGCGCCCTGCAAGGAGCCCAGTCTATCCTTTGCCATCGCCACGGCGACGCTTGAGACCGAGATCGGATTTTTTGAAATTTCGGTTTGGTTGCGGATGCGCGCCGCGCACTTTAGCGCTTCATCTATCGCTCTTGCGATCTGCGCGCCGGCGCGAGCGTTTTGCATCGCGAATTTATAGGCGTCTTTGAGCTGGCCTACGATCTGAGTTTCGCCCACTACGAGGCTATCAAGAGATGCTGCGACGGCGAAAAGGTGGTGTATCGCGCCGCGATCCTCATATATGTCGGCTAGGTTTTGCAGCTCTTCAAAGCTCACGCCGCTAATACGCGAAAGTGCCAAAAGCACAAATTTCTGCGCTTCATCAAAGTCGCTTACGACGGTGAAAATTTCTACGCGGTTGCAGGTGCTTAGCACCAAACACTCCTCTATCGCGGAGTTCGAAGCCAAAAGGCGCAAAATTTCTTTCTTGCGCACATCGTTTGAAAACGAAAGTTTTTCGCGAACCGTGATATCCGTGTTTTTGTGGGTGAAGCTCACGCTCATATACGCCATCAAAACTCCCTATCTATCATATCTCGCACGATTTGCTCCAGCTTGTCGTTTTTAAATTCCGCCACGGCTTCGAGCGCCTTCTGCCCGTAGGCGCGAGCTTCGTTTATACAGCGCTCGATGATGCCGTGCTCGCTAAGCTTCGCTTTTATCCATGAAATTTCGCTCTCGCGCAGCTGTTTTTTAAAAAACGATTTTAGCTTTTGCCGCTGTGCATCATCTAAATTTTCGTATAAATAGATGTAGGGCAGAGTGGTTTTACCCTCCGCGAAATCGCTCAAGCTCGGCTTGCCGAGCACTTCTGAGCTTTGCGTCACATCTAAAATATCGTCGATGATCTGAAAGGCAAGCCCAAGGTTTTTGCCGTATTCGCCGAATTTTGCGCTCGCGCTTGAAATTTTATCATGATCTTTCGCGGCTTTCGGATTCCTATCCTCGTTTTTTGCGCCGTTAATATCTGAAATTTCGCTGCGATTTTCCGCGCCGCCGAATTTCAAAAAAGCCCCGCAGCGCGCGACTTCTTCGATCAAAGCGGAGGTTTTTAGATAGATCATCTGCAGATATTTGCTCGCATCGTCGTTGAAATCGTCGCTTAAGCTCACGTCCATTAGCTCACCCACAGCAAGCTTCGTGACGGCGAGCGAAAGCGCGGCGGCGATGTGGTTTTCAAATTTAGAAAGCTCGAAGTATGCCTTGGAATAGAGTATGTCGCCCAGCATCACGGCATTTTTGGAGCCGTAGGTGGCGTTGATCGAGGGCTTGCCGCGGCGCACCGAGCTTTCGTCGATGACGTCGTCGTGCAGCAGGCTCGCGGCTTGAATGAGCTCGATAATCGCGCACAGACGCAGCGATTTTTCATCTTTTTGCGCGATGTTTAGCAGCAGCTTGGAGCGCAGTTTTTTGCCGGGGCTTAGCCTGTCAAACATCTCGCCAGCGGGCTCGTATCCGCAGTCTGCGATGAAGCTTTTCATAATTAAATCGATTTGATCTTGCATTATTCGTTATTGCTTAGGATATTTCCGCTCATTTGCAAAAATTTGTCGTTTAGCTCGTCTTGTAGATCCTGCTGCGCGATGAAGCTTTCGATCTCGCGCTCGCTAATACCGCGCGCTTCGCAGAGCCGCTCACAGGCGATTAGGCGGATTAGAGCTTCTTCGATTTCGTTTTGCACCAAAGTAGGGCTTGCAGCGGATAAAATTTCAAAAAATTTCTCTCTTGGGCTGCCTTCAAAAATATCCATTTACCTTCCTTAAAATTTCGCGATTATAGCAAATGTAAAATTTAATTTAGGTTAGGGCGCGGCAAACTATCGGGGCTTTTAAAACAGGAGCGATTACGCAGATTTTGCGCTTGCGTTCGGTAAATTTTAAGCTTAAGCGCGGGATTTTGGGCTTTAGATTTCGCAATTTTAAAATTTTACTTGTTTGCGAGATAGGCAGAGCGAGCGGAATTTAAAAATTTAATCTTGGTAGCGTGGCGGATTAAACGCGAAACTTTGCAGATAGGCGGAATTTTAAATTTACAGATAAGCGGCTTGATTTTTGCGGAAATTTTAAAATTCCGTGGCGCGGGTGAAATTTTGGATTTCTTGTGAGCGGACAGAATTCTGCTTTACTTGAGCGGTAAAATTCTTGAATTTCGCGCAGCCGGAGAGGATTTTCGCTTTGCTTGTGCGGTAAAATTTTGATTTCTGCACGGCGGATAAATTCTATTCTCACAAAATCTAATCGTGTGTATAACACAGATCAGGCTTTTTAAAATTTTAAAATTCCGCCGCTTTGCGAGAATTTGAAATTTCATGGACGCAGCAAAATTCCAAAATCGCGTTTGGCATTAAATTTTAAGTCTGGTTTTCGAGGCAAATTTTAAATTAATCTGCGAGAGTATCTCTAAATTTAGAATTCCGTCACCTTTTACAAATAGGATTTTCATTTTTTACGCAGATAAAATCGCGCACCACAAAAGCTACTTTTAAAATTTTAAATTCCACTCGCGCAGATGAAATCCCGGTTTCTCGTGCTAGCGGAATTTTCTGCGCAAGGATTATTTTTAAATTTAACCTCGCTTACGTTGCACGCGAAGATGGAATTTGCTCTATTTTAAGAGCCTAAGCGTGATTTTGCCATGCTGCAATACTACTTTTAATTAGCTATGCCTCAAAAGCTAGGCTACTTTAAATTCCGCCGATGATTTCGCGCGCTTGCGTGATGCTTAGGGCATTGCGACTTAGTTCGCTAGGCTCGCCAAACCCCCAGCATACCTGCAAATACTCAAGTTTTGCGCCTCTTAGATCTGCCAAGTTTGCCCGAAAACATCGCGCTGCTGCAGCTTGTGCGCTTTCCGTCGCTTCTGCTTTTGCGGAAATTTTAGCGCCTTTAAAGCTTAGCGTTGCCGCCCCGTCAGCATCTGTGTCGTTAGGGCGGAATTTTTCATCTGAGTTAAGATTTTCGCCGCAAGAGCTTAAGCTTCCGCTGCTAGCGCTGAAATTCTCTCTACTCGTGTCACGGCTAGCATTTAAGCTCTTGCCGTCATTGCCGCCTTGAAATTCTAAATTTTGTAAAAATTCCGCGCCACGAAGTGCGGCTAACTCATCCTTTTTGCTATCACCTAAAAAAATCGCGTTTTTGTGCGGCGAGCGTGCGATTACGTGTAGCAGCATCGCAGGGTTAGGCTTTGAGGGCATCTGCTCGTCAGCGCCTACGACCAGATCAAATAGCCTGCGCACCCCCGTTTTTTCTAAGATCGCGCTTAGGGTATAGGAAGGCGCATTGGAGGCGACTGCAAGAAAAAATCCTGCTTTTTTGCACGAGTGCAAAAGATCTTCGATACCTTCGTAAAGCACGGCGAAATCGCGGTAATTGCTTACGAATTCCTTCTCGAAAAAAGCAAGCTCTTCGGCGCTCGCTTCGGTTTTGCCGTAAAATTCCAAAAAGGCGTTCTTGCTCGGATCGTTGATGGTGTGGACGATGAGATTCTTTCGTAGCGGCGCTAGTCCGTAGAGCTCGCGGCGAGTGTTATTGACGCTGATTTCGATCGCGCGCGAGGAGTCGAGCAGCGTGCCATCCATATCAAAAATCACGGTTTTCATCTAATAATCCTTTAAAAAATCGATTTTGTGCTTGTCTTTTTTGTAACTCTTATTATTTTTGAGCTTTTGCAGAGCGTTTGCTTCATGCTGTAGCGCTGATCTAAACGCGGCATCGCTGATCTGTCCTGCCTCGCTAGCATCAAGGACGTTTTTAGCAAAGCTCTCAAGTGCCTTGGTGTAGGGACTATCGAGATTTGTAGCGGCCGCTTTAGATAAAATTTCATAGTTTTTAGCTATTCGCTTCGCAAAAAGCTCTGCGTCGAAATCCTCGCGCTTTAGCAGTGCTACGGCTGATTTTACGAAGCGTTCTAACGCGCGGATATATTTAACGCGCTCATCTTTTTCTTTGATTTGCATGATTTTTCCTTAATTAAAGCGCGCATTATAGCAAAATTCGAAATTTTGGCAAAATTACGCATATTATAAAACTATATT
>NZ_CALIIU010000018.1 GCF_938017775.1 uncultured Campylobacter sp. | reverse complement strand
TTTCCGCCGTAATTTAAAGTTTCATCCGCAGCGCTAAATTTTAATCCGCCTTTTAAATTTCTTAAATTTCATAAATTTTAAAATTTTACCCGCGCCCATCTGCATTAAGTCCGCCGCGCAAAATCTATTTTAACCGAGATTTTATCTTATTTAGTTAGAATTGTTATTATTTTTAAAGGAGAAAAAATGAAAAAACTACTAGTTTACGCCACCAAAGGCGGCGACACGAAGGTCGTGAGCGAATACATCGCTTCAAAGCTCGGCTTTGAGATTAAGGAGGCCAAAGGGCTAAATGAGGAGGATTTGGCGGGAGCGGGCGCGTTTATTTTTGCGGCTTCGACGCACGGCGACGGACAGATCCAGGCTAAATTTGACGACAAATTGGAGCTTTTAAACAAAACTGATTTTGACGGACGCAAGGTCGCGCTTATAGGCGTCGGTAACGTCGAGCGCCACGGCAACGATTTTTGCAGCGGCATGAGCGCGTTTTTGCCGGTGCTTAAAAAGGCCGATCTCATCGGCGCTTGGGACGCGGAGGGCTATAAATTTAAACATTCACGCGCCTTCATAAACGGCAAATTCGTGGGTCTTACGATCGATTTTAAGGGCGACGAGCACTGGCAGGCAAGAGCCGATAAGTGGATCGCTGCAGTTGGAGGCGAGTTTTAAATATTTCAATTTTTATGCGACCGAGCGAGATTTAGGCTCGATGAGCCCAAATCTCGCTAAATTTCCCCATTAAATTTCGCGCTCCGCTTCCGAGCGAAGCCCTCTTAAATTTTACTCGCCACAGCGTTAGAATTTCCGCCGCATTCAAGCGCCGCCAGCTCATGCTGCGTAAAATTTTATTGCTAGCGGAGGCTGTAAATTCCAACTCGTCGCGCAGGTAGCTATGGGTACCGCGATAAAATTTAATTCGCATGCACTATTCGTGCAATAAACGATAAATTACGCCCGCAGTGCTAGTGCGGTGCCCGCGCATTAAAATTCCAATCTCATATTAAAATTTCGCTTTCGCGACAAAATTCCGCCCGCAGTACTAGCGCGGCACCCGCACGTCAAAATTTCAAGCTCTGCTTGAAAGCGGAGCCTCCTCATTAAAATTTTAAAATTTTTAGTTCAAAAAGTCGCTGTGTTTTACAAGCCGTGCCGCTTAAAATCGCGCGGATAGGCTAAATTTTATCCTCCCGAGCTCAAAATCTAGCCCGCTCGTGACGGTCAATTCAATACGGCAAATTTAATGAGATGGGTTTATAAAATCACCGCCCGAACTTCAAATATCAGCGCCGCATTAGAAAAGTTATTTTATAATAACCGCATATCAAAATTTAAGGCGATCTATGAAAAGGCTTCTATTCTTCGTCGTTTTTGCGCTGGCCGCCCTCGCCGCGGCGATCTACTTCAATCTCGATAGGCGCGAAGAGGTCGCACACAAGGCCTACGGCATCATCGACATCAGGCAGAGCTCGCTTAGCTTCGAGCGCAGCGGCCGTATAAGCGCGCTTTATCGCGACGAGGGCGATTTCGTGCAGGCTGGCGACGTCTTGGCGGCTCTGGATACGGCGGATCTGAGCTTTCAAAGACAGGTTCAGATCGCGAGGTGCGACGGGCTTAAATTTAGCTTGCAAAAGCTGCAAAGCGGCTTTCGTAGCGAGGAGATCGAGATGGCGGCGGCGAACGTAAGCGCGCTGCAAAACGCCCTACAGCTCGCTACTTTGACGAACGAACGCCTAAAGAGCCTAGGCAAAACCAACTCCGCGTCCAAGCAGCAGATCGACGAGGCGTTTTACTCGATGAAGCGCACGCAAGCTCAGCTGCAAAGCGCGCAGGCCAATCTACGCCAGCTTCAAAGCGGCTATCGCGGCGAGGATGTCGGCGCCGCCCGCGCAAATTTGGCAAGCTGCGAGGAAAATTTGAAATATCTGAATTACCAAATCGAGACGCAAAGCGTGCTAAAAGCGCCCTTTAGCGGGCAGATCAGAGCGCGCCTTAAGGAGCTTGGCGACATCAGCATACCCAGCGTGGGCGTTTTTGAGCTCAGCGAAGTAAAAAACAAGCGCGCGAAATTTTATCTAAGCGAAAATCAGCTCCGCTTCCTGCGTGCCGGACAGAGCGTGCGGATCATCGCTGCGGACGGCTCTAGCGCGAGCGCGAAGGTCGCCTACGTGAGCCAAACCGCGATGTACACGCCCCGCACGGTGCAGACCGAGGAGCTGCGCGCCGATCTCGTGTGGGAGGCGCGCGCCGATTTCAGCGACGAGGACGGCAGCTTTCGCCTAGGACAGCCGATCAGCGTGGAATTTTGACGGGCTAGCACTGCGCGCGAAATTTTAATGCACGAGTGAAATTTTAGCACGTGGGCGGCACTTTGGACACTGCGGGCGAAATTTGGATAGCAAAGCTCGTCGAGCGGTAAATTTTACGTAATATCGCGCGAGCCGTGCATAAGGCTTGAGTTTGATGAAATTTTAAAAGTGCACTTCGAGGTAGAATTTAAACGGCGCCTGTTTTGGCAGAGCAGGGCGATGAAATTGAGCCGCGCCTAAAATACATCGTCTCGGCGGTGATAAAATGCTGCGCGCTTATAACGAGGCCGTACAAAAGCGGAGTAAAATTTATCGCGCGAGTTTGCGCGAGCCGGCGGGGGCTTTGGATAAAAGATCGGAATTTTGCAGCGCGGCGAGTAAAATTTCGGCAAAATTTTGGCGCAAAGTAGCGTGGATTAAATTTTAAAATTTGCGGCACGATGGCGGCGAGGTGAAAGCCGGGCGGTAGAGCGGCGGCGGGCTTTGTTTCTAGCGGGCGTTTTGCGATAAACAAGCGGCGATTGAGTACCGAGCGTGGACGGCAGTAAAATTTCACTACGAAACGAACGGCGCGATTAAATACAGGTTGCGAGCAGCGGTGAAATTTTACCCCAAAGGACGCGGTAGTTGAAGTCGGTACTATGCTAAGGAAAGCCGAGACTAGGTAAATTTCGTCAAAAGAGAGATGGCAGTGGTAAATTTTACCCCGAAAGGTAGGCGGAAGTGAAATTTTGCCCAAAAGGCGTGGCGGCGGTAAAATTTCGCCGAAAGAGGCGCAGCGCAGATAGAGAGCTCGGCGCTCACAGCTCGCCGGGTGTCTGAAAACTCGCTTTCATTTGCGTTTTGAAGCGAATTTATCGCGGATACTCACGGGCGCTTCATGTTTTGGAGACCGCCCCGTTCGTGCGCGTTGTGTGCGCATCGTTAGCGGCGCGGCTAGTCGATGCTATATGCACACGCCCAAGACGGATCGGGCGTCGCGCGAAATATTCGACGCGAGCCGTAAGCAACGCCGATCGTGCGGGCACTCAAATTCGAGCGGGGATTGCATGGCGCCCAGGCGCGATAGGGCTTGGTTTTGCGCGCTTGCGGTAAGTTGCGTCGAATTTATGCGAGGTTTGGGCGAAATTGTTCAACGCGAGTTGTTAAATTCAAAGCGCGCGGCGGCTGTAGAACCGAGATGCCGCGGCGGTCACAAAACTAAGACGCCGTAGCAGCTACGAAACCACGACGTCTCGGCGGCTGCAGAAGCAAGGCGTCGCGGTAAAAAGCGCCTTTTAGGCGTGCGAAGGTCTCGTTCGTCGCGCCGAGCGGCGGAGCGAGCAATAAAAAGCGAGCAATTAAAATTTGGAGCTAAGCTTGGATCTACTAAATATCGTAAATTTAAAGAAATTTTACCTGCGTGAAGATCGCAGCAAAAACGTCGTTTTTGAAAATTTTGATCTGCGAATTGACGATACGCCGCGGCTCATAAGTCTCACGGGTCCCGACGGCGCGGGCAAATCCACGCTTTTAAAGCTCATCTGCGGCATCATCGCGCCCGATTGCGGCGAGATAAAATTCGCAGGTTTCATCCCTAGCGGCGAAAATAAAGAATTCGTCCGCGCAAACGGCTATATGTCGCAGAGCCTGGGGCTTTACGAGGAGCTTAGCGTCTGGCAAAATTTAAACATCTTCGCAGGCCTAAAAGGGCTCGATCTAAAAGACGGCGAGGAGTATCTGCGTGGGCTTTTGCGCCGCGTGGGGCTTTTGAAATTTAAAGATTACGCCGTGGATTCGCTCTCCGGCGGGATGAAGCAAAAGCTTGGCGTTGCGTGCGCTATCGCGGCTCGCCCGCGGCTTTTGGTGCTCGATGAGCCCACCGTCGGCGTCGATCCGCTTTCGCGCAGCGAGCTGTGGGCGATCGTGCGCGAATATCTGGATCAAAGCGGCGCGAAATGTATATTTTCGACGGCGTATTTCGACGAGGCGGCGGATGCCGATCTGACGCTGATTTTGCTCGGCGGCAAGATCATAGCGCAGGAGCGCGCCGCAAAGATCACCGCGGCGCTGCGGGATCGCACCTTTCGCATCGACGGCGAGGATTATCAGAGCCTGGCGCGTCGCTTGATGTTTAAGACGCAAAGATTTTTAAAAAACTCCCCGCTCATCGACATCTGTCCCAGAGACGGCAGCGTCGATCTGCTAAGCGATGAGCCGATAAGCCTGCGCGATCTGCAGGAGTTTTTAAACGCGAGCCTAAGCGGCAGCGACGAAAATGGAGGAGGCGAAAGCACGGAGCGCGAAAACGGGCTCGGTGAAAATTTTAAAATTTCAAACGAAAGCATGAAATTTAACAAAGGCGCTAAATTTAACGAAAACGGGGGCGCTAAATTTAAACTCAGCCCGCGCGAGGCGAGCCTAGAGGATGCGTATATTTTTCTAAACAAAGCAGAGATCGGCGCTGCAAACTTCGGCTACGAAAAAAGGAGCTTCGATGCGGCTCAAACCGTCATCAAAGTGCGCGACGTGAGTAAAAAATTCGGCTCATTCACCGCCGTGGAAAATACGAGTTTTGAGGTCAAAAAGGGCGAGATTTTCGGCCTTCTGGGCCCAAACGGCGCGGGTAAGACGACGACGTTTCGCATGATCTGCGCGCTTTTGGGGATGAGCGGAGGCGAGATCTCGGTCATGGGCGAGGATCTACGCCACGCTAAATCATCGATTAGATCGCGCATCGGCTATGTCTCGCAGAAATTTTCGCTTTATAAAAAGCTAAGCTGCTATCAAAATTTAGAGTATTTCGGCCGCAGCTACGGCATCGGCGGAGTAGCGCTGAAGCGGCGCATAGAGGAGCTTTTGAGCGAGTTTGGCTTGCAGCGGCTGCGAAACGAGACGTGGCAAAACCTGCCGTTCGGCGCGGGACGCAACCTCAGCATGGCGTGCGCGCTCATCCACCGCCCCGAGATTTTGTTTCTCGACGAGGCCACCAGCGGCGCTGATCCGCTCTCGCGCAGGCTCTTTTGGAACCGCATAAACGCGCTGGCGCGCACCGGCGTGAGCGTGGTCGTGACGACGCATTTTATGGAGGAGGCGGAGTATTGCGATCGATTTTTGATCCAAGATCGCGGCAAAATCCTAGCGCTGGGCAGCCCCGACGAGGTCTGCGTGCAGGACGGGCGGCGGCTTAGCGTGCAGCAGGCCTTCATAAACGAGGTGCAAAAATTTAGAAGCGAGGCAGGCGATGAGGGCTTTTGATCTAAATTTTACGCGAGCGGAGAGGATTTTTGATCCGAATTTTATGCGAGCCGGGCGAAAAGCTGCACGCCCGCGCGGTAAAATTCCAAGCGGCAAAAGGGTTTTGCGGGGCGATGAAATTTTAAACGGCGGCGGAATTTTGAGCGGCTTGGCTCTTAATAATGTCGGTAAAATTCTAAGCGGCAGCAGGATTTTTAGCAGCGGCGGAATTTTGAGCGATAGTAAAATTTTAAATGGCGGCGAAATTTTAAGAGATTTCGAAATTTCAAGCGGCAGCGGAATTTTGAATGAGACGTCGCGCGGCAGGACACGGCGTGGATTTTTTAGATGGATACTGCGCAGGCTCCGCGGTGAAGCGAGCCCGCTTCGTCTGCTCCGTAAATTTCAGAGCGCGAACGGCTCGCAAACGGATTATAAATTTAAAAGGGTGGTTGCTCTGCAGACAGATCGCAAATTTAAAATGGCGGTCAGTCTGCGAACAGCTTGTAAATTTAAAGCCCTGGTGCAAAAATTTCATCGCGGATTTTGTGCCGCCGCGGAGCTTTTACGTCAAAAATCTCGCAGCAAGACAATGCTGCGGTGCATAAAATTTCAAAGCCCGCCGTATGCACTCGCGCGATTAAAATTTAAAGGCGCGATGAGCGAAATGGGCGCGGGCGGTCTGTCTGTGCCGTTAAAATTTCAAATCTCGGTTGCCGCACTTTCGCAATTAAAATTTAGGGGCGTACCAAATGCGATCACGCGGCTAAAATTTCAGGGCGCGATAGCCACAGCCGCATTTGCTGCGCGATTGAAATTCCAAAGCTCGTCGCGCGCAGCGCAGTTTCACAAAATCCGAGCACAGGGGCAGGGCGGATGAACTTTACCTTTTTAAAAATCCTCGTAAAAAAGGAGTTCGCGCAGATCGCAAAGGATCGATCGGCGCTTGTGATCGCGTTTTTGATGCCGCTAATTTTGGTCGTGATCTACGGATACGCGATGCGGATGGACATAAAGCCCGTCAAGGTGGGCTTCGTAAGCGATCTGAGCTCCAAAATCGAGCGGGATCTACTCGGCGGATTTTTGGGCTCAAAATACCTGCAAACCCGCGTCTATACGGATTTAGAGAGCGCGAGGAGAGATTTTAAGGCGCACGAGATCGAGAGCATTTTGTATTTTGATCCGCGCTTTGCGGCGAAATTTCAAAACACTTTGGGCGGACTCGGCGGCGCGAGCGGCGGCGTAAATTTAAATATCTTTAGCGACGAAAGCCTCTCCATGGACGGTGCAAGCGATATCCAAAATATGAGCGGCGACGCCAATGTCCGTCCGCTTGAGGACGGCGGCGCTGGCACTAGCACGGAGAGCGGCATAAACACCTCTGCAGGCGGTACCGGCGCAAGAGGGGAGGGCTCATACGGCAACGGCTCAGAAGCGGGCGGCAGCGGAGTAAATTTAAGCGGCGCGACTGCAAATTCCGGTAGCAGCGCGAGCGATATGGGCGCAAATCAAGGCAGCGTAAATTTAATCGGCGGCGCAGGCGATACGAATACAGGCCTTATCGGCGGTGCGGATGATCTCAAAAATGCGAGCGGCGGCGTCAATGCAAGCCCTTCCGCTAACGGCGCTCGCAGCGCGGGCGGCGCTGTAAATAACGGCGGCAGCTCAAGTAATGTAGGCGGCTCAAATGGTGCAGGAGGCGGCGCGAGCGGCTCGAATAAAGACGGCGCCGAGATTTTCCTTATCCAAAACGCCACGCAGTCGCAGCTCGCGCTTCTTAGCTACGTCTATGTCGCGGGCGTGATCGAGCAGGTTTTGGCGCAAGATTACGGCTTTTTAAACGCAAATTTAAACGCCGCAGCAAAGCCCGTCAGCGTGAATTATCGTAGCTGGTTCAATGAAGCCAACGAATCGACGTGGTATCTCGTATCTGCCGAGTACGTGGGGATTTTGGGGCTCATCTGCCTATTTATGGTCGCAGTCGTGATCTCGCGCGAATGGGATCGCGGCACGATCGCCTCGCTTTACAACTCCAACGCAAGCGCGCTTGAGATCGTCACTGCCAAGGTCGGCGCGTATTATTTCCTAGCGCTTTTGGGCGGCGCGATGACGCTCGTTTACGGGCAGGTACTTTTGGGCATCCCGATCCGCGGCAGCGTGGCGATGCTACTGGCGACGCTTTGCGTCTTCGTGCTGGAGATGACCTGCCTAGGCATGCTGATCTCGGCGATCTGCAAAAATCAATTCCTAGCGCAGGAATACGCCATCGTCATCGGCTACCTGCCCGTGACGCTGCTTAGCGGCATGATATTCGATCTGCGCGGACTGCCCGCGGCGGTCAATTTCATCGGGCACCTGCTGCCGCCCACATACGCGGTCGAGTCCTTTCGTATCTGCTTTCTATCGGGCGGACAGAGCGCGACGCTGTGGATAAACCTCGTCATTCAGGCACTCGGAGCGGTTTTGTTTTTCAGCTTGTGCGTGCTTAGCGTAAAAAGGGGCGCACGATGAAATTTTTAGAATTCCTAGACGCGAGGAGCTTTGGTTTACGGGCGGCGGAACGTAGATTTGAAATTTTAAAATTTCTTAGTACGAGACACTTTGGCTCGCATAAACAGACGGTGGAGTTTTTAAAATTTACGTCCGAGCTGCGTAATGGGTTTGGAATTTTAAAATTTACGCGCACTTCAGAGCGTCTTGCGGACACAGCGCAAAATTTCATATCGAAGTGCGGATTTAAAATTTTAAAGTTTATTCACAAGCCGCTGCATGCTCTACGCCATGCTTTAACACGTGCTCTACTACGCTGCACTTCGCTACGCGCGGATAAAGCCAAAGCATGGTGCGCGGCACGGCTTACTTCGCAGCATGCGCACGACGCGACAGAAAAACGGCGCGCGGTTAAGTTTAATCATGCGGGCGGTTTGGATTCCGCGCAGCGCCGCATAGCACGACTTCGTACCGCAGCTACACGGCGCAGCTACAAAACGGCGCGCGCGGAAAAGCTTAGCAAATTTGACCTCACGGGCGCGCTTTTAAATTTTACATCGCGCTTTGCGATGCAGCTTTGCAGCGCAGTTACACGGCGTAACTACGAAGCGTGGCGTAGCGAAATTTACGCCGTTTGCTTGCATAAGTACCCCGCTTTGATTCGAGCCGCAAGCGGTAAAATTTCGCGCTATGAAGTAGGGCAAGCGACGAACGCTTCGCTTTTACAGGGAGTGCAAAGAATGAAATTTTGCGCCCAAAAGAGGCATGCGATAAAATTTTTAAAATTTCTAGGCGCGAGACGCTTCGGCTTGCAAGCGGCGGTTGGGCGCGGGTTCGAAATTTTAAAATTTATGCGCGCTTCAGCGCGTCTTGCGGACGCAGCGCAAAATTTTATATCGCAGCGTGGATTGAGAATTTTAAAGCTTATTCGCGCGTTGCCGCGTGCTTCGCGTCGTACTTTGCCGCGCGCAGATAAAGCCGAAGCAGGGCGTGCGGCGCGGCTTACTTCGCAGCATACGCACGACGCGACAGAAAAACGGAGCGCGGTTAAGATTAATCAATATTTGAATTCTGCGTGGCGCCGCATAGCGCTTTGTAGCGCAGCTGCACGGCACGGCTACGAAGCAGGGCGTGCGGAAAATTTTAGCAAATTTGACCTCACGGGCGCACTTTTAAATTTCATCTCCTTGCCGTCGCATAAATTTAAACCCACGTCCATTCCGTTTTTAAATTTTATTTCAAATTTCACTCCGCACACACGCGCCGCTAAATTTGAAAATGGCGTTAAATTTAAAGGTGCCGCTAAATTTAAAAGGGATGCGCTATGAACGCTCTGCGAAAATCTCTGCTTCGAATTCGCGCGCTGATAAAAAAGGAATTTTTGGCGATGTTTCGCGACAAGGGCACGCGCATGGTGCTGATCGTGCCGGTACTGGTGCAGGCGATCATATTCGGCTACGGCGCGAATTTCACCCCCGAGCAGGTGCGCTACGCGATTTTGGACGACGCCCGCGATGCGACGTCCACCGCGCTGGTGCAGAGCATCGCCGCTACGCCGATGTTTAAAACAGATCTCGGCTGCAAAGACCTAACCTGCTTGCGCCGCGCGGTAAGCGAGGGCGAGGCGATCATCGGGATCTATTTCGGCAGCGATTTTAAGGATACGCACGAGCTTTTGATCATCGCGGATTCGCGCAATACGACCTTGGCAAACACCGTCATCGGCTTCGTGCAGGCCATAGTGGGGGAATACAACGCGCAGCATTTTGCCAATTTAATCAGCATAAATCCGCGCTATGTTTTTAATGAAAACACGATCACGCGCTACACGATCATGACGGGGATGATTTTGGGGCTTTCGATGATTCAGGTGCTGATGCTATCGGCGTTTAGCGTCTCTCGCGAGCGCGAGGAGGGGAGCTTCGATATGATGCTGATGACGCCCGCAAACCCGCTTGAGATGCTAATCGGCAAAGCAGTGCCGCCCGTGCTGATCGCGATCGCGCAGGGGCTCGCGCTGTTTTTGATCTGCGTATTTTACTTTGAAATTCCATTCCGCGGGCGCTTTGCGGATCTTTTTGCGATCATCGCGATCTTTAGCGCCTGCAACGTAGGCATCGGCCTCGTGATCTCGACCGTCTGCAAAACCTCGCTACAATCGGTCGTAAGCTCGTTTTTGTTCCTGCTGCCGTGCATTATGATAAGCGGGCTGATAACGCCTGCGGACGCGATGCCGCGGTGGTTTTACTACATCGCACACCTAGATCCGATGTATTATGCCAATAACTGCATGTGGCGGATCTATCTGGAGGGCGCGGGCCTGGGCGAGCTGTGGCATCTCATCGTACCGCTGCTACTGATCGGGCTTGGCACGTTGAGCTTTGCGGCGTCGCTTTTTAGAAATAAGCTGGATTAGGGATTTAGATCGGAATTTAGTTTAGAATTTCAGCTGGAATTTTGGCTTGGATTTTGCTTCGTCGGAATTTTTGGATTGAACCTCTGCTTAAAATTTTAAATTGATCGCGGATTTCGGCTTGGAATTTTGCCATAAATTTTGCGCGTTCGTAGCGGATAAAATTAAATCAAAATCCCGTGTTTTCGCCTGGTGCGCCGCGCGTCGCAATAAAATTCCGCGCCTTAAATTTTAAAAATTTTGCAAAATTCCGTTTTTGCGAATAGAGTTAGAATTTAAATCCGGGGTTGCCCGGGCGTCTTGCGGCGGTCGTATCATCTGCGCTCGCCTTGGAAGCAGGCATATTTGCGGTATCTGCGCTCGCCTTGGAAGCGGGCTTTTTCGCATCGTCCGCGTCCGATTTCTTAAAAGCGGCGAGTTTGCTGTAAATGCTCGGTTTTTCGCCGTCCGCACCTAGCTTGGCGCCGTCAAGCTCGCTAGAATTTTCCGCGCCGCATAACCTTGCGGGGTTGAATTTTATCCATGCTATGATTAGCAAAATCCCCGAAAACGCCGTTACCAGCGACGCTGCGATTAGATACGGCAGCGCGAGGATTACGCCTATTTTAGCTAGCGCGCCCGATACCGCTTCGCAGGGCCACGTCACGGACACCACTATGCCGTAGATTTTAAATAAATCCACGCCGCTAAGTGTGGCTAGGCGGCAGTTTAATACGCCCCAGATTATCACCGCCGCGCACGTCGAAAGAACGTAGAGCAGGGTGTAGAGTAGATCGAGCATCGCGCCCTCTTTTAACGCTACCACCATGGCGCAGTAGCACAAAATCGCGACGATCGGGATACTTTCTATCAGCCTATAGGTCTTAACGAAGCGCACGCCTAGTGCCTTTTCTAGGCAAACGAAGCAGTCGTAAAATATCGCTAGCGCCGCTAGCAGCGCTAAAACTCTAAAAATCGCGACCGCGTCCTCGTCTATGCTGCTTACGCCCACCGTGCCGCTTATGCCGATGCCTAGCAAAATCACGGCACCTAAAACTCCGCGGAATTTCGCCTTGCGAAGCAGATCTTGCTTTGAAATTTCTTTCATTTTTATCCTTTGAATTTTCTAAATTTACGTGCTATCTTACGGCTTTACTGCTGCGGCGGCGCGCTTGACATTGCTATAACAGCGCGGCTTGGACATTGCGGTTTAGACTTACAAAAGCGCGCGGTCGCTGCAAAACGAAAGCGCTTCGGCTTAAGCGAGCTTTTCTATCTTGCTCCAAGCTAGCAGATGCACGATGCTAGTTATCACAAGAGCGATGAACGGCAAAAATTCCTTTAATGACGCGATAATTAAAACTGCATCGGAATCGCCAATTTGCGGCTTGAAGGTAGCCAAACCGAAGGGCCCTGCGCCACATAGCCAATTTAACGCGAAAAAGAAGGCGCAGAGCCACACATAAGCCCGAAAGATGTTCACGCCGCTTACGCGCGCAAGCGAAAAATTTATGCGAAGCCACGCTACGATTATGTAGATTGCGGCTGCGGGCACCGCTAAATTCCATATCGTCTCTTCTATCATCTCTTTCATCGTTACTTCTCTGTAACAACCTGCCGGATAAAATAATAAAAGCGCCACGAAGCATATGCAGAGAATTACGCAGTTGCGGTAAAGCGCCGCCGCTTTTATGCCGCTAAGCATTGAAATTTTGCGGAGCGCTCTTAGCCTATAAATCACCGAGAAGCAAATAAAAGCGATAAAAATTCCGCTGACTATTAAGAACATTCCGCCGGAAGCAAGGCCTATCACCTTAAAAACCGCGAGTACCGCCGATAAAAACAGGTCGATGCCAGTGCTGATCATCCCCTCTTTTCTTACCTGAGATACGAGATCTTGCATACATAAGCCTTTTTAAAATTTATCTCGAAGTGTAAAACGCTAATCAAACTGGAAAGAGCGAAATTTTATCGTGACGAGAGGTTCGCGAAATTTCAAACCTCCGCGCTTATCTTTTCTATCTTGCTCCAGGCCAGTAGGTGCACGATGCCAGTTATTATGAGAGCGGCAAACGGCAGGAGCAGTTTAAGCATTACGACAGCAATAGCTAAAGCCGAGACCTGCTCGGTCCGCGGCTCGGAGGAAATAGCTATAGCAATAATCGCTGCATTGCATAGTATATTTAGCACAAAAAGTCCCACACAGAGCCACACATAAGTCCGAAAGGTACTTACGCCGCTTACGCGCGCAAGCGAAAAATTTATGCGAAACCATGCGACGATTATGTAAATAACGCCTGCGAAAAGCGCTAGTCCAAATATCGCCGCAAATGGATTATCACTCTGCCCGCCGTCTGCGTCAGGCTCTCTCGGATAAAGGTAATTGAGCACGAGCGCTAGCGCAAAAAAGCAGACGCAGATTATTATGCAGTTGCGATAAAGTGTCGCTGCTTTTATGCCGCTAAGCGCTGAAATTTTTCGGAGCGCCTGCAATCTGAAAAATACTGAAACACAAATAAAAGCAATCAAAATTCCGCTAGCGATATAATTTATCATCTCGTCGTCAAGGCGCCATGGCTCGCTGAAAGAGACATAGCCTACTACGATAAAAACCGCGGGTAGCGCCGCCAAAAACAGATCGATGCCGGTGCTGATCATCCCCTCTTTTCTTGCCTGAGATACAATGAACTGCATATATAAACCCTTTTTAAAATTTGTTTCGAAGTATATATAAACAAACATAAAACACGGATTAAATCGCAAAGATCGGAATTCTATCGCGACAAGATATTTGCGAAATTCTAAACTTTTACGCTTATGTTTTCTATCTTGTTCCAGGCTAGCAAGTGCACGATGCTAGTTATTGTGAGGGTTATGGGGAATATCAAATTGTATAGTGCATTTAACGGAAAAAGGATGACACAGAACCACACATACGTCTCAAAGATCCTCACGCCGCTTACGCGCGCTAGAGCAAAATTTATGCAAAACCACGCTACGATCATATATATTACGCCCACAAACGTTATCAAAATGCACAATATCATTACCAAATGCTTGTATGAGATCGATAAAGGAATCGATAAAAAGATGCTTGTTATGGCAATGACACAGA
>NZ_CALIIU010000017.1 GCF_938017775.1 uncultured Campylobacter sp. | reverse complement strand
GTTACACTTAGCAAGCAGGGCTTTTTCGAACGTTCTTATGATGAAACTTTCAAGCCATTTTATCAAGGCGCTGCAGATAAAAAATATTTCTTACTAGATGGGCTCTATGCCATATTTTAGGACGAAATTTAGCAGTGTTTTATCTAACGGCTTCGACTAAAACGTCATTTATGATAAGCAGATAATATGCGAAATCCAATTTTAAGGACATAAAATGAAACTACTTTTTATAGCGGCTCTATTTTGTGCGGCGCTTTTTGCCGATAGCCTAGATCAAATCAGACAAAACGGTGTCATTCGCATCGGAGTGCGCGACGCCCATCCACCGCTTTGCGAGTCGAATGGCGGCAAATTTGAAGGATTTGAAATCGATCTTGCAAACGCGATCGCTAAAGAAATTTTCGGCAAAAAAGAGGGCAAAATCGAGTTTATCCCACTAAGCGTAAATGATAGAATTCCATTTTTAGAGGCAAACAAGCTTGATTTAGTTATCGGTCTATTTAGCATCACCAACGAACGAAAAAGAAAGATCGATTTCTCCCTCCCCTACCTCTCCGTAAATTTAGGCATATTAACGCGCAAGGCCGACGCTTTTACCGATATCGCGCAGCTTCATGATAAAAAGATCGTATTCGAAGGCGACGCGACAGTAGCCGAGAAATTTTTCAAAACCAAGGGATTTAAAAATTTAGGCCATTGCGCTTCGGCTAAGGAATGTTACGAAATGATTCGAAATGGCGATGCGGACGGCTATATAAACGACAATCTCATCGTGCTTGCATATTCCGTCATCGATGATACTTTGGAAGTGCCGTTTAAAAACCTAGGCCCTAGCGATTTCATCGGCATAGGCGTGCAGAAAGACAACAAAGAACTACTTGATTTCGTCAATGCAGAGCTCATCAAGCTAAGCAAAGAGGGCTTTTTCAAAAAGGCCTACGAGCAGAGCTTTGATCCATTCTATCGCGGTACGGCGGATAAGAAATATTTTCTGCTAGACGGAATTTATAATATGCTCTAAGGGCTTGCTTTAAATTTTGAGTCCGGCTTTTAGAATTTTAGCAAATAAAATTTCCTGCTTCATTTGAAAGCGGAAAAGATATTAAATTTAAGGATTTGCCATGAAATTGCTTCTTGCAATGTTACTACCATTTATCGTTGCTTTCGCCGATAGTTTGGAACAGATCAGATCAAAAGGCGTCGTTCGCATCGGCGTTTACGACGGACAGCCTCCTTTTAGTGAGCTAAACGATGGAACTTTCGAGGGCTTTGAAGTTACGATGGCGCAGGCCATAGCAAATGATCTTTTCGGCGAAAAAGGCGGCAGAATCGAACTTGTGCCGATGAAGGTCGAGGATAGAATTCCAGCACTAGTAAATAACCGCGTAGATATCGTCATCGCTACGATTACCATTACGCCTGAACGCGCGCAGCAGATCGATTTTTCAACACCGTATTTTTCGGTAAATCTTGGAGTTTTAACCCGCAAGGCCGATAGAATAAAATCCTTAGCCGATCTGCGAGAGAAGAGAATTTTACTCGAAAGCGGCGGTACGGGCGAGGCATTTTTTAAACAAGAAGGCTTTGGAAATTTTACATTTTGTAAGATCGCTAGAGAGTGCTACCGCATGCTAAAAGACGGCGACGTGGATGCCTACGCGACCGATAATCTAATCGCAATGGCATATCCGGTAGTCGATAGCGAAGTAGAAGTGCCGCTTAAAACTCTAGGCAAGCCCGATTTCATGGGTATTGGCGTGCAGAAAGGCAATAAAGAGCTACTGGATTTCGTCAATGCAGAGCTTATAAAGCTAAGCAAAGAAGGCTTTTTTGAAAAGGCATACGAGGGAACTTTTAATCCATTTTATCACGGCGCTGCGGATAAAAGATATTTCTTGCTAGATGGAATTTACAGCTTCTTGTAGGATTTGCGGCTTATTTTAAAATTTATCATACAAGATTTATCACGTAAATTTTATCTCCTGCTTGCTATGCTTTAGCTCTTGCAGCGGGGGTCACATAAAATTTATCGCGCAATCTTGCTCGTTTAAATTTTTCAAAAAAGCTTTTTCGCGGGCGAAACGGCATTTATATAAAATTCCGCTCGTTTAAAATTTATCTTGCATAAATTCTACGTAGGTTTTGCAGCGCGCAGACTTTTGTTTCGTCCTTTTAAAATTTACCCTGCATAAATTCCATGGCAGCTTGGAATTGCTAAAATAAATTTAGCTCAGATTTTTATTATTTCAAATTTTACTAAAAATCCTCTTGCTAGGATTTTTTACCACTTGCAATCCGCTCAAAATGCCCCCTCTAAAAAGGGGTAAATTTTACAGTCAAGAATTTATTCTGCGCAAAGAGTAAATTTTTAATACTTGAAATTACAAACGCAGCCCCCTCTGTCAAAAACCGATCAGTGATTTTCATATTGCAAACTGATCTATTTTTATGTATAATCGCAAACTTTATGAATTTTAAAGGATCGATATATGAAAAAATCCATCTGCTCCTCTATGCTTAGCCTCGCAGCGGTGCTCGCACTAGCGCCCGCACAAGCACTTTGCAATGCAGATTCTAATCCGCCGCTTATCCATACCCATAATAACCTCTATTCGGCTGGATTTAGCGGCAATACTAGCGGCAGCGGAAGCACTAGCCCGAACGGCAATATTACGACGATTACGGGTGTTGCAAGCGGCGGGACGGATTACTCCGGCAGCGTAATTTACGGCGGAGGAAGCGGCGATGGGATCGCTGGCTTTACCGAGTTGAACTCTGCTTCCAACAATAGACTTACGATTAGAGGCGCAAACGCTTACGTGGGTATCGCAATAGGCGCCGAGGCCAAGGGTGTATCTGATAATTACGTGAGCTTGGAAAACGGCTCTAAGGTAAATTTGGCCGTGGGCGGGCAAGGCATAGCGGCGTCTAAAACAGGCAACGAAGGCGAAGCGACGCGGAATCAGGTTTTTGTAAAATACGGCGCCGAAATTACGGGAAATGCCGATAACTTCGGCGGCAGCTCAAATAGACATTATAATATCATCGGCGGCAGAAGCGGAGCGGACAAAGAAGCCTCCTCTAACGCCGTAACAATCGACGGAGGCACTATTGGCAACAGCTCCGTTACAAACGTAATCGTAGGCGGTATAGTAAGCGGCGGCGGTGATGCCGTATCAAATAGAATAACTATAAAAGGTGGCACGTTTAGAGGGGGCTTCGATATATTCGGCGCTCAATCCTCCACGGGGCAAAGTAACTCTAATAGCGTCAATATAACGGCGCCTTATTACGGCGGTACAAGCACTATTACTTTAAGCGGTAGCGGTAGAATTTGGGGCGCAGCGGGCGGAAGCGGAAACTCTAGCGCAAACTCCGTATCCATAAGCGCAAAGCTAAAAGCGCAAAATTACCAAGTAGCAGGCGGCCAAGCAAATAGCGCTAGCGCAATGAGCGCAAATCGCGTAGAAATCAATAACGACGATGCGATCGTAGGCAGCGTCACGGGCTCTTTGGGCGGCGCCTCAAGCTCGCGAAGCGTAATTGATATTTACAAAGGTACCGTAAAGGGCGATGTTGCAGCAGCAAACGGCATCGTAGGCGAATCGGACGGCGATAGAGTTACTCTAGGGGCATTCGATTCTAATAAAGGCGTGCACGTAGGCGGCAATGTCTATGGCGCACGTGCGGGAAGCGTCAAAAACGCGGTCGTTTATATCAATAAAGAAAGAACGACGATAGCAGGAGACGTCTATGCAGGCTACGCTACAAGCGGCAGCGTCGAGAATAGCAACGTAAATTTTAGAGGCGGCACTATAAGTGGCACGATCTGGGGTAGTAATAAAAATTCCGATAAAACTAATACCTTACATATAGAAAATTGGGTCGGCGGCGGTGTGAAAAAAGCCAAGGACATTAAAAATTTCGGCTCTATAAATTTTCACGATCTATATTCCACTACCCAAGCCGATGCGCCTCTTACTCTAACCACTAGCGGCAATACGAATTTAAACGGCACAAAGATAGAGGGTATAAAATCAGATCTTGGCGAAGGAAAGTACTATCTGATACATAATTCAGGCGGCGGCACGATCACCAGAGCCGCACAAACCGTGCAAGATAATCAAATTTATACGATTACCGACAAAGACCACTATCAAATCACCGGCACTACGATCGAGGTCGAAAACAGCAAGAATTTAATCATGCAAAAGGGCACACTAACTCGCTCTTGGTCTGATTTTAACTTTGATCAAAGCGAGCTAATGCAAAATCAAAATTCCAACAAGGCTGCGGGCGCTACTGAGCTATTCGGCAATAAAGGAAATACCGTAATCGTAAAAGAGGGTGCAGGCAATCTAGGCGGCAAAAACATAAGCTCTGGTAGAGACGATACTACCGACGGGAGCAACAGCGTCCACGATAACTACGCCAAGATCAAGGGTGGAAGCGATATAGGCGAGATCAATGGAGGATATTCAAATTCCGCTACCCCGCAAGAAATTTATAATAACCATGTAACTTTCGAAGCAAGCGGAATAGACGTTAAATACGTAAACGCAGCCAACGCCCACAATAGCGGCGGAGGCGGGGATGTCCACGATAATAGCGTAACTACGAATGCTACGATAATCCGCAATAGCATTTACGGCGGCAATACTAGCAACGGAGAAGCCAAATCCAATATCGTAACGATAAATAACGGCAGCGTAGGAGCAATGGCAGTGGGCGGCAAGGGAAACAGCGCGATTTCTAACACCATAACTCTCAACTCGGTAAACGTAGGCGGAAGCGTATACGGCGGAAAGGCTAGCGGCACCGCCTCCTCCAACACTGTAAATTTAAACGGCAACACGCAAGTTGCTGGCAATGTCTATGCAGCGGAAGCCGCTAGCGGCAGCAACAACGTAGTAAATTTCAGAAGCGGCAGCGTGGCAGGCACGATATACGGAGTATCTAGTGCAAACGCTAGCAATTCGGGCAATAGCTTAAATATCCTATCTTCAAACTCAGGCAATGGCCTAAATGCAGGGAATTTTGCAAATTTCAATAAATTGGAATTCAACTTAGCCTCCCTTAGCGAGATTGAAAACGATGCTTCATCAAGTACCAAAAGAGCTTTAAATTTAACGGGTTCCGGCAATACCGATCTAAGCGGTACCGATATATTTGTGAATTCCGCAAGCGAATTTAACGCTTTAAACAATGCAAGCTATCCAGATGGCGATAATAAGAAATATACCCTTGCCTATAAAAGCGGAGGCGGTAAATTTACCGGATATGATCCACGCTTTAAAGACAAGGGCTACGTAACTCAACTAAATAAAAACTATGTCATAAAAGATGCCAATACCTTTAGCAGAAACATAGGTGGTATGCATATAAGCGAGGATGAGAAGGAACTTTATATCCAAAAGCTTATTAAGACTAACGAGAGCATAAATGGAGACTTTGATGCGGATGAGCTGCAGAAGTATCTTGGTGCCGGCGGTCTTAACGGAAATAACATAGATATAGGCAAAGTGGGGGAGGATAAGAATTTTAACGCTAGAAATATCAACGCAGCAGGCGCAAATAATACGTTAAATTTCATCAGCGGTCATAATGTAGGCGTAATAAGCGCAAGCGGTGGCGGCAACACCCTTAACATAGGAGCTAGCAATAGCTCTCCTGCGGCAGTAAATTCCTTAAGCGCTAAAAATATTAGCGGCTTTGACAGGCTAAATTTCTTCCTTCCTAGCTCTATTAGAGCAGGAGATAGTGTGCTTACCCTAAGCGATCCTACCGCTAACACAGATCTAAGCAACGTAAACAATATCACGGCTTATATCAGCGGAGTAAGCGGTCCGATTAATCCAAGCAGCGAGATTCATCTAATCAATAAGCAAGGAAGCGGCAGCCTTATAGCTCCTAACGTAGCCAATATGCACGCAACGCTAAATGTAGGGGTAAGTCTAAGCTACAGCCCTAAAATTTATCAAAGCGGCAATTATCTAAATTTAGGATTCGATGCTTCCTCGGCTCCTAGCGCGCGCGTAAATTCTAATACCAAATCCTTCGCCGAAACCCGTGCTGCAAGCTTAGCTAGCCTAAAGAGCGGAAGCGAGTTAATCACTAACTACCTAGATAAGCTAATACCGGATGG
>NZ_CALIIU010000016.1 GCF_938017775.1 uncultured Campylobacter sp. | reverse complement strand
TTAGAGATTTTAATTCGTTGTCGTCTAGTTTAGCGTTTTGGTTGGCATCTTGCCAGATTGCTAAGTTTTCATAGGCTAGCGTGTCTAGTTCATTTATCACTCCATCTTTGTTTTCATCGAATTCTTTTAGAGCTTCAAATCCGTTATTAGCCAAGCTTCCATCTCTTAGTAAAGTATGATTTCCAAATAGTTCGCTTCCGTTTGTTATGCTATTTGCGATTAGAGTTTTGTTGATGAGAATTCCGTCATTTTTATCTATCCAAGAGGTATTTTCTGCGAATTTGTTATTATCTAGGTCGAAGTATGTTTTACCGTTTTTTCTTGATATTGTTTTTATGCCGTCGCCGTTTAAATCAATCACAATCGGTGAGGTTTTGGTTGAAGCAGGAGTCGTATCCGGGAAGGTATCGTTTGGACTCTCGTCTTCGTCGTCATCAAAATCTAAAATGCCGCTTTCAAAATCGTCTAAGCAACTAATGCAAAACCCAGAAACAGTAATCCAAAATATTAAAATAATCAAATAGTGTAAAATTAAAGGAAACCCAGAATAATCCCGCAAAACTAGTGGCTCTTTGTCGTAGTCCCTAGCCCCTTCTTTCCTTAGCGTAGCACCGGCTTTAAATTTGTCCAAATCGAGCTCTTTATAAATAGAATTTCAAAGTGTTTTATATGCTCCCAAATAGGGCGGTAGCACGCAAGTGCGGCGGATAGTAGATTACCCGCCGCAGTACAGCTCGAAAATCTGCAGTCTACAAAATACATAGCTTACAACATTATACCGCGCTATCGGCTCATAAAATTGCAGCTTAAAAAACCGCGCTTGCGCTGCCAGTCTATAAAATCATACTCTGTAAAGCATAAAAAACCGCGGCGTCTCGCTAACTCGTAAAATTTAGCTCACCAAAATCGCGCCGCGCCGCGGGCTGATAAAATCATGGCTCGCGCAAACGCAGCGCCGGCTCGCAAAAGCAGATCCGCGGCTTGCAAAATCAAGCCGCAGCATTCAAAAGCGAGCTTAAGCTTTTGGAATTCTGATCTTCTGTCCCGGGTAGATGAGGTTTGCGTCCTTGATAACTTCGCGGTTGGCGTCGAAAATAATCTTGTATTTGTTCGCGTCGCCGTAGAATTTCTTCGCGATTTTAGATAGGTTGTCGCCCTTTACGATGGTGTAGTAGTTCTCGGCGCTATCCTCTCTAATGCCCTCGATCTGCACGTTTTTGATGCCTGCGGTGTTGCCCGCGATGAGGGCTGCTTTTTCGAGAGTTTCCTTATCGGCGTTACCGCTGATTTTGACGGTGTCGCCCTGTACCTCGACCTCTAGCCCCTCTACCGGCGTCGAGCTGAGATTGGTGGCGATCTCGTCTTTTACGTGCTTGGCGTCATCGCCTAGACCTAGTAGTTTCTTGCCTGCTTCGGCTACGAATGAAAGTAAACCCATTGTTTTCTCCTTTGGTTAAAGTGGCGAAATTTTATCTTAAATTTACCAACGATCAGCTTAGGCACATATCCTTACGGCTCCGACCTAGCCCAATGATGCGACCTATGGCGCTCACTCTATGCTGACGGGGCAGGTTCTTGGACCATCATCGCCGCGCCCATCGATTCATGTTTGCAGCGTATGAATTATCAGCGCTGCGACTACGCTAGATTTTTAGTCAGTAAATTTCTAGCGATCACGGCACATACGATGCTAAAAACGACGACCGAATATGAGTTGAGATTTAGCCCGCAAAATCCTGCGCTTAGGGCAAAGGCGCAAAGCGGCGCGTTTAGATTGATCGCTAAAAATGCAGCCCCTCCGCAAACCCCCGCTGCGCTTAGGCTAATCGGTAGAATTTCGCCGATCGCAAATCCAACGCATAGCCCCAAAACTGCGCCCAGCGCGAAACTCGGCGTTAGCGTGCCGCCATATCCGCCGCAGCGAAAGATCATCAAAATGCAAAACGCTTTGCAAAGCAAGATCGCAAGCAAATATGGGCTAAAGGATACGGAGTTGAAAGCAAACTGCGCTGCCGAGCGCCCGTTACCTAAAATTTCTGGTACGTATGCGCCGATCGCCGCGGTAAGTAAAAACGCAAGCGGTAGTGTAAGCGCGATTTTAAGGCTTTTTATGCGCAGCTTTTCGCACAAGCGTACCCCGTCTTGAAAGTATTTTGCCGCGACCCCCGTGACAAGCCCGATTAGCGCCGCTGCGAGTAAATTCTGCGGGGTAGGAGCGAAGTTTGAAACCGCGTAATAAATTTCTTTTGAAGCTCCAAATTCCGCTGTAGCTGTAGCCACCGCGCTTGTGGCAAAAGCGCACAAAATCGCTCGAGTATCAAAGCTTTTAAGCAAAATTTCTAGGCTAAAAAGCGCGCCCGCTAACGGGACGTTATATGCAGCGCCTAGTCCCGCTCCAGCGCCGCATGCGATAAATAGCCGAAGCTCATCTCCGCCGATATTTAAGGCGCGGCAAATTTTAGCTGCAAACAAGCCACCTAGCTCGCGCGGAGCAGCCTCGCTGCCTACCGGTGCGCCCAGAGCGATGGCTACTAGCTGCAAAACCGAGTGGATTAAATTTTGCCAAAACGGCGGATTTTGCCTATCCATCATCGAAGCTACGTTTAAAAAAGGCTTTAGTCTTATTAGCAGAATTCTAATTATAGTTACGATTGCGCCGGCTGCGAGGACGCTAAGAAAGCGCCTAAGCGCAGTGGTTTGCTCCGTGATAATGTGAAATTCCTCATCATTATGTCCGAAAGCAAAAGTTTCAATTTCGTTGATGCCGAAGTTTAAGAGCCCTGCGCAAAGCCCCATTATAACGCCTATCGCAAGGATCGCTAGAAAGAATTTAGTACTCAAAATATGCCTTTTTGAAACGCATAATTATATAAAATTTTAGCTTTAAAAAATCCTTACCGTGCATATAAAAGCAGCTAAAACGCGAGTAAAATTTAAATAATTGCTAGGAATTTATATCGTCTCTGTAAGTAAAATTTTGCGCGAAATTCTATGAAGCTTAGGCAGGTTCGGAATCTTATTTACGTTAATCGCGCGAGTAAAATTTACGTAGATTTTATATCGCGCGTAGAAAATTTAGCAAAATTTCGCATCGCGCGGGAGGATAAAATTCTTTTTGAAATTTCTTGCCGCGAAGGCAGGCGAAATTCTACGTAAAATTTAAATCTATCCGAGCGGGTAAAATTTTAAATTGAGTAAGCGAGAAAATTTTGCAGAGGACGCATGGGATTTCGCGCAGAATTCTAATTTGCGAAAGAGGGCAAAATTCAGCGTAGAATCCAATTCGCATAAGCGGATAAAACCTCGCGTTAAATTCTAAGCCGCGAGGCTAAGCAAAATTATGCGCGGAATTTTAATTTGCATGAGTCATAGGAATTTTATACCCGCGAATAAATTCGCTTAGGATTTTGCTATTTTTTCCAAATATCGTCGTTTTTGCCGGCCGCGGGCGCGCTTAGCTTTTTATCCAGAGCCGAAATTTTATCCGCGAGCTTTTGCGCGCCGTCAAAAATTTCATCTTTTTTCGGAAGCCCGAAGTGAAATTTCGAGCCTACGCTGTCACCGATGCTTGCAAGTAGCGATTTGGGCGCGTTTGCGATCGCGTCTTTAAAGATCGCCGCATCGATTCCGAGCTCGGCTAGGCCTTTTAACGCCCGCGCAGAGCCGATAAACATCGCGATCTTGGCGTCGAAAAGATAATCATTGGCTAGCTTTTGCACATGCGCGGCGGATTTTTTATCCACGACGATGAAGCGCGCGCCTGCGCCGTTTGCGAGTAAAATTTCATTTATATCGTTCGTAATAACGCTAAATTTTTTCTGCGCCTTTTGCGCTGCGGCGATGAGCTTGTCGTTAAATTTAAAGAGCAGATTGTCGTATTTGAAAACTTCGTCGCCGTTTTTGATGAGATACAGCGGCTCGTAGGGCACGAGCGCGTGGCCTAGGATGATCATTTGCCGCCCCTTAGTTTGGCTTCGCAGGATTTGCAAAGGCGCTTTTTGTCGCGCAGAGCAAGCTCGTCGTTGCTAAAGTACGTCCCGCACTCGTCGCACGCCAAAAGCTCGGTCGCATCGTCCTTTTTCTTTATGCGAAATCTAGGCACTATCAAAAAATATATGAGCGCCGCGATAACGGCGACGGCTAGAATTTTTCCCATTATTTCACCCCTTTGATCACTAAAAATTTTCTATTTTTCAAAGCGTTTTCGCCGCTAAAAATTTCGCAGCGTGCGCTCGTAAATTCCTTGCGGAATTCCTCCGCTTCCGCCTCTGCGCCCGAGCCTTTGTAGAGCAAAAACGTCGTGTTTTGATCGTAAAAGCCGCGGCAAATTTCGACTAAACTTCGCGCGCTCATCAGCGCTCGGGAGCTTATCAGATCGGCGCGCAGCTTTGCGCCGTCTTGCACGCGCTCGGCGTGGATTTTTACGTTAGCTAGAGCAAGGCTAACCTTCGCGTAGGTTAGAAACGCCGCTTTTTTTTGATTTGGCTCAAACAGATGCCACTCGCACAGCGGCAGCGCGAGCGCCAAAAATAGCCCGGGAAAGCCCGCTCCCGAGCCGATATCGCACGCGATGCGCGGATAGCGCGGTATGAAATTCGCTCCGCTTAGGCTGTCGCGCACCACCGCGTCCAAATCATCGTAATTCGTGAGGCTATGGACGCGGTTAAATTTTTGCAGACAGGCTTTAAATTTAGCGACCTGCTCGTTAAAGCTCTCGCCCGGCGCAAGCTTCACAGCAGATGCCCCATCTGCTCTTTTTTTACGCGTAGATAGTTTTCGTTAAATTTATTCGGCGTGATGATTATCGGCACGCGCGCGACCACTTCGACTTTTAGATCGTGCAGCTTTTGCGGATTGTTCGTAAGCAGATTTATGCGCGAAATTCCAAAATGAGCGAGTATGAAATCTACGATCTCATAGGTGCGCTCATCGGCCTTAAAGCCTAGCTGATGGTTTGCTTCGATCGTATCGAGGCCTTGATCTTGTAGCGCGTAGGCGTTGATTTTATTAAAAAGCCCGATATTGCGCCCCTCTTGACGCAGATAGATCACCATGCCGCCGCGTGCTTCGATATATTTTAAGCTCGCTTCGAGTTGGTCGCGGCAGTCGCACTTTAGGCTACCGATCGCATCGCCGGTAAGGCACTCCGAGTGGATACGCACATTTACGACATCCGCGAAAGGCTGCTTAAATATCGCTAAATGCTCCTTGTTCCCTTGCTTAAACGACTGAACGCGAAAGCTTCCGAAGCGGGAGGGGAGATTTGCGACCTCTGAAATTTTTATATCCATGCTTAAATTTACTCCGATTGTGATATTATAAATCTTACAATTCTAGCTAAAAAAGGAAAAATAATGTTTAAACGATTTAGACGCCTACGAATAAACCCCGCGCTTAGGGATCTGGTGCGACAAACCGATCTGCAAACCCGCTTTCTAATCTATCCGCTTTTTGTGGTGGAAGGAAGCGGTATCAAAAAGGAGATCGCCTCGATGCCCGGCGTATTTCAGATGAGCGTGGATGAAATTTTAAAAGAGTGCGAGGCTCTTTTGGCGCTCGGGTTGGATAAAATTTTACTTTTCGGAATTCCTTCGCTAAAGGACAGCATCGGCTCGGACGCGCTAAGCGAGGACGGCATCATCGCGACTTCGCTGCGCGCGATAAAGGCTAAATTTCCAAATTTGCTCGTCGTCACCGATCTGTGCTTTTGCGAATACACCGACCACGGGCACTGCGGCATCATCGATCATGTGCATCAGACGGTGGATAACGACGCGACGCTTGAAATTTCGGCGCAGCAGGCGCTCATCCACGCCAAAGCGGGCGCGGATATGATCGCGCCTAGCGGCATGATGGACGGCATTATCGCTACTTTGAGAGAGGCGCTCGATCACGGCGGATTTGAAAATTTACCGATTATGGCGTATTCGAGCAAGTTTGCCAGCGGCTACTACGGGCCGTTTCGCGACGTGGCGGAGAGCGCGCCAAGTTTTGGCGACCGCAGCAGCTACCAGATGGATCCCGCAAATAGATTTGAGGCGATCAACGAAAGCCTGCAAGACGAGGCGCAGGGAGCGGATATCTTGATGATAAAGCCCGCGCTTGCGTATCTGGATCTAATCAGAGATCTGCGGGAGCGCACGCTACTACCGATTTGCGCGTATAACGTAAGCGGCGAATACGCGCTTTTGCAGGCGGGTAAAAAAGCGGGCGTGATCGACTATGAGCGCGTGATGATGGAGACAATGATAGGCATAAGGCGCGCGGGTGCTGATATGATCATCACCTATCACGCCAAAGAGATCGCGGAAATTTTAAATTCGCGCAAGTAAAATTTTAAGAATTTTAAAATTCTACGGCAGCGACGGGACTTGGTTTTTGAAATTTACTTCGCGGCACGTAGCGTAAATTTAAAATTTTAAAGCCGAATAAAACGCTACGTAAGCGAAAACAGTGTAAAATTTAACCAAAAAGGAGCGATATGAGGCACTTTCTTACGTTAAACGATTTTAGCAAAGACGAGATAATCGAGATTTTAAATTTAGCGTTTGAGATTAAAAAAGAAGCTAAAGCGCGAAATTTTAAGCCGTATTTGAAAGATCAAAAATTAGCGATGATATTTGAAAAAAGCTCGACTAGGACGCGCGTTAGCTTTGACGTAGGGATGAACGAGCTCGGCGGACACGCGCTGTTTTTAAGCAGCCGCGACATTCAACTCGGGCGAGGTGAGCCGATCAAAGACACCGCGCGCGTGATTTCGCGAATGTGCGATCTAATCATGGCGCGCGTAAATCGTCACGAGACGCTAATAGAGCTTGCGGAATTTAGCCGCGTGCCGGTAATAAACGGGCTAAGCGATAAATTTCATCCCGTGCAGTTGATGGCTGATCTAATGACGATCGTGGAGTGCGGCACTTCAATTTCAAAGATAAAAACCGCGTACGTGGGCGACGGCAACAATATGACGCACTCGTGGCTGATGCTTGCCAGCAAGCTTGGCTTTGAGCTGCGAGTAGCGACGCCCGTGGGCTACGAGGCTGATCCGCAGATACTGGCGCAGGCGCGGCAAAATGCCGAAATTTCAGGCGCTAAAATTTTAATAACGAACGATATAAAAGAAGCCGTAGCGGGCGCAAACGTCGTGACGACCGATACTTGGGTCTCGATGGGGCAAGAAGGCGAAAAGGAGCAAAGAATTCGCGATTTCGCGGGCTTTTGCGTGGATGAAAGCTTAATGGCTCTAGCAGGTAGCGGCGCGATCTTTTTGCACTGCCTGCCGGCGTACCGCGGATATGAGGTGAGCGAGGCCGTATTTGAAGCGCACGCGGATGAAATTTTTGCAGAGGCGGAAAATCGCCTGCACGCGCAAAAGGGCGTTATGGTCTGGCTGGATCAAAAAAGATAAATTTTAGGAGAACGCATGGAAGAAAAAGATAAGGCGCTAAAAAAGATCGACAAAGCGAGCGAATTTTTCGGGCTGGATAGCTCGAAAAGGACGGTTTTTGAAATTTTGCAGGGCGAAGACAACGAGAAAAAACTCACTCTAAAAAGCGGCTCGTGGAGCGACGAGGAGCCGTGGTTCGGCATCGACGAAAATAACGAAGTGCACACGATGATCTCGATAAAATCGCTTGCAAATCTCATCGCCGCGACCAAAAACGCGATGCAGGAAAATTTTAATCTCAAGCTTGAGCGCTCGATTTTGCAGCATACGCCGGTAGATTTCGGCGACGCGTGGATCGTGTGTATGGACGAGATCAGAAGGCTAACGGGCGCAAATCCGAATGCAAAAAGATTAAGCTTAGACGTCGATGCCGTCGTTTCGCGCGTAAAAAGCCTGCATCCGAACCTTTTTATCGACATCGAAGAGCTTATCAAAACCAAGGCGGGCGGCCGTGAATAGCATAGACTTCGACGCTTACGCGAAATTTTCGCGTCCCGGACCCCGCTACACGAGCTATCCGACCGCTTTGGAATTTAGCGAGAACTTTAGCTACGACAGATATCTGAACGAGCTGAAAAATCAGAAAAGCTCCACGCCGCTGTCGCTTTACTTTCACATGCCGTTTTGCCGCTCCGCCTGTTATTTTTGCGGCTGTAACGTAATTTACACGGGCAAGCGCGACAAGATGGATCGCTATTTGGACTATATCGAGCGCGAAATGCAAATTTTAAGCAGCGTCGTGGACGGTTCGCGCCAGGTCGTGCAGATGCACTTCGGCGGCGGTACGCCTACATATTTTAGCGCCGAACAGCTCGCGCGCCACATAAAAAATATCAAAAAATATTTTACAAATTTTAGCTCTGAAGCCGAGATCAGCTGTGAGATCGATCCGCGATTTTTAAACGCCGAGCAGCTTGACGTGCTCGTTTCAAACGGCTTTAACCGCATCAGTTACGGCGTGCAGGACTTTGATGAGCGCGTGCAAAAGGAGATCCACCGCATCCAGCCTTTCGAGCTTACGAGGGACGTCATAGCCATGGCGCGCGAGAGGGGGATAAAATCGATAAATATGGATCTGATCTACGGCCTTCCGTATCAGAGCCTAGCTAGCTTTAAGCGCACGCTGGAGCTTGCGCTTTCGCTTGATCCGGACCGCTTTGCGATCTTTAACTACGCGCACGTGCCGTGGATCAAAAAATCTATGCGTAAATTTGACGAAACGACCTTGCCGGAGCCTAAAGTGAAGCTTGAAATTTTAAAATTTACGCACGATTTTTTGAGCGCGAACGGATATGAGATGATCGGTATGGATCACTACTCAAAGCCCGCGGACGAGCTTCATGCCGCGCTTAAAAACGGCTCACTACACCGCAATTTCCAGGGCTATACGACCAAGGGCGGCGCCGATCTGATCGGCATCGGGCTAACCAGCATTGGCGAAGGTGTGCGCCACTACGCGCAAAATTTCAAGGATATGGACGCGTATGAAGCCGCGATCGATACGGGCAGGCTGCCGTATTGCAGGGGCATTTTGCTAAATGAAGAGGATCTGCTGCGCAAAGAGGTGATTATGGGGCTGATGAGTAATTTTTGCGTCGATATAGAGGCGATCGAGGAGAAATTTAAGATAAAATTTTTCGAGCATTTTAGCGCGAGCCTAAAGCAGCTTGAGGCGCTAAAGGATTTCGTACAAGTCTCGCCGCATAGAATTTCGGTAACGCCTACCGGCATGCTTTTGATCCGTAATATCGCGATGTGCTTTGATGAGTATATGGTTAAAAATTTGGGCGAGAAGCGCTTTTCTAAAACCGTTTAAGCGGCGCGGCTATGAGTAGGGCAAAGCTTGGAGCGTTCGATTTTGCGGCACTTAGCGAGCGCTGCGTAAAATGTGGTAAATGTATCCAAGTCTGCACGGTTCATGGCATTAACGGCGATGAAGTAACGAGCCCGCGCGGATTTGTGGATCTTTTGGGCGCTTACGGCAGGAATGAGCTAAAGCTTGATAAAAACGCTAAGAAAATTTTTGAAAGCTGCTTTTTATGCACCAACTGCGTAGATATTTGCGGCGAGTCTTTGCCCATAGATACGGCAATCGAGAATGTTCGCGCGCGCATTGCGGAAAAATTTGGCATCGCGTGGTACAAAAAAGCTGCGTTTTGGCTGCTCGGGCACCGCAAAGCGCTGGATCTAGCAGCAGCGCTTGGATACGTGTTTCTTAGCTGTGGCTTTAAGATGCGAAAAGATACGCAAAGCTCTATGTCGCCTAGATTTGACTTGCCACTACTTAAAAAAGAGCGCTTGCTGCCTGCTCCTGCGAAAAAAAGCTTTATGAACTCTCACGCAGAATTTATCGACAACGGCGGCGAAAAAACTATTGGAATTTTTATAGGCTGCATGGCAAACTACGCTTACACGGGCGTAGGCGAGGCGATTTTACATATCGCGCGAGCACTAAAGCTAAACGTAAATTTGATGAAGGAACAAGCCTGTTGCGGCGCTCCTGCGTATTTTACGGGAGATTTTGCGGCGGTTGAACGCGTGGCAAAATTTAATATAGCATATTTCGAAAAAGTCCTGCCTGCTCTTGATGCGATTATAGTGCCCGAGGCTACGTGCTCTGCAATGCTGCGGGTGGATTACGCGAATTTTTTTGAAAATGAGCCGCAATGGAAAGCCCGTGCGCAAAAGCTTGCGAGTAAAATTTTTATGGCGAGCGAATACTTTTATAAATTTACAAACTTAAGTGATCTTTTGATGCGCCGCGGCAAAAGGGCTTTAGCGATTACTTATCACGATCCGTGCCATGCCCGCAAAATGCAGGGTATTTGGAAAGAACCGCGCGGCTTGCTCGCTCAAAACTACGAAATAACCGAGATGGATGAGCCTAATAAATGCTGCGGATTTGGCGGCGTGACGATGCAAACCGAGCGCTACGAGCTCGCGCGCGCAGTGGGATTGGCTAAGGCGCGTGCAATGGCGGATCTACCCGTGCGCGTAGTCTCTGCCGAGTGCAGCGCGTGCAGGATGCAGCTAAATAACTCGCTTTCTTTAAATGGCTCGCAGATGAGGTGCGTAAATCCGCTGGAGCTCATCGCTGAAGCGCTTGTGAGCGAGGAAAATTCCAATGGATAAAATTTAACATTTGTGAAATTCCTGCATTTCGTTAGCTTTTTACTCAATTCACATCCTGGGACAAAATTCCGTGCTTTTGAAATTTTGGTTTTTAAAAATTATGATTAAATTTTATCATTAACTTGTAAAGGTTGCGGTTTGCGTCTTTGAGCTTTTGGACAAAGCAGCCTGAAGCGGTGCACGGGGGGGGCAAGCCCACAGGTTTTGCTCTACGGCGGGGTTGAGTAATGTGATTTTAAATACTAAAATTTTGTAGTTTATAATTTTAGCTGAGGGATTTGCGCAAAATTTTAAGAAGTTGAATTGAGGGATGGATTTTGGCAGGAATTCTAATTTTATGTGGCATTATTTGAAATTCTATGGAATTTGCGGCTAATGGTTGGAATTTTGATTTATTGATTTGCGCGGATTTACTTGGCGCAGCAGGCTTAAAGCGCGAATTTTGAATTTCATAAAATTTTAAGTTAGTTACCTATGCTTCTTGCACTTCGCGGTTTCGACGTTGCGGCAAAATTTCTTTCAAAAATACCAAAGTATGCATAAAATATACTCACAATTTTTAGCACGAGATATTTGGCAAAAAGGCTAAGCTAGCGAGATCATGGATTTAAATTTAATTTTATTCTTGCTCTTTTGCGTCATCTTCAGAGTCCAGCTTTGCTTCTTCGATCAAGAGCCTGTTGGCTTCGGTAGCCTTTTTTATCTCGTTTAAGTTTTCTTCTATCTTATTTAAGCGCTTTTCAAGGGTATTTAGACGCTTTTCGGAGCGGGAGATAAAATAATAAATCAAATAAATCATAAAAACTATTATGATCCAAGGTACGATTTTCATATAAAATTCCTTAAAATTTAAAATTGCGCGCATTATAGCAGAAATTTTATGAAATTTTAAAATAGGCTGTTTTAGCCTTGACAATTGGGGATTTTTCGGTTATAATTGCCACTTCAATTTCAAAATGCTGGTGTAGCTCAGCTGGTAGAGCTACTGCCTTGTAAGCAGTGGGTCGGCGGTTCGATCCCGTCCACCAGCTCCATTTTTTGTAACAGTGTTTGACCAGATTTCATCAAAGGGTGAGATACTCAAGTGGCCAACGAGGGCAGACTGTAAATCTGCTGGCTTTGCCTTCCGTGGTTCGAATCCACGTCTCACCACCATGAATTTTTGATGCGGGATTAGCTCAGTTGGCTAGAGCATCAGCCTTCCAAGCTGAGGGTCGCGGGTTCGAGCCCCGTTTCCCGCTCCACCATTTAGGTTTACTGGGAGCTGTAAAACTTAACTGCTTTTATATGCTTACATAATCTAAATTTTGGTTGCATTGTTGGGTATTGGTAGCGATTTCTCTTTGCCTGAGTTTAGGCTCATATGGCTCAGAGGTAGAGCACTTCCTTGGTAAGGAAGAGGTCGCGGGTTCAAGTCCCGCTATGAGCTCCATAAAATAGAGTCGCTTAGTTTGTTGTGTAATCCACAAATCAATAACGGAGGATATGATGGCTAAAGAAAAATTTAATCGTAACAAGCCACACGTAAACATTGGTACCATCGGTCACGTTGACCATGGTAAGACTACTTTGACAGCTGCTATTTCTGCTGTTCTTTCCAGGAAGGGTCTAGCCGAGCTAAAGGACTACGACAATATCGATAACGCTCCAGAGGAAAAAGAGCGCGGTATTACTATCGCTACGTCTCACATCGAATATGAGACCGAGAAACGTCACTATGCTCACGTTGACTGCCCTGGTCACGCCGACTACGTAAAAAATATGATTACCGGCGCGGCTCAGATGGACGGAGCTATTTTAGTTGTTTCCGCTGCAGACGGTCCTATGCCTCAAACTCGCGAGCACATCTTACTTTCTCGCCAGGTAGGAGTTCCATACATTGTAGTTTTCTTAAATAAAACCGACATGGTTGACGATCCGGATCTTTTAGAGCTAGTCGAAGAGGAAGTTAGAGATCTTTTAAAAGAGTATAAATTCCCTGGCGACGAGACTCCGATCATTAAAGGTTCTGCGCTTAAGGCTCTTGAAGAGGCTAAAGCAGGACAAGATGGTGAGTGGTCTGCAAAGATTATGGAGCTTATGGACGCGGTTGATAGCTATATTCCAACCCCTGTTCGCGATACTGATAAAGATTTCCTTCTTCCGATCGAAGATATTTTCTCGATTTCCGGTCGCGGTACCGTTGTAACCGGTAGAATCGAAAAAGGTATCGTTAAAGTTGGTGATACTATCGAGATCGTAGGTATTAAACCTACTCAGACTACTACCGTTACCGGTGTTGAGATGTTTAGAAAAGAGATGGATCAAGGTGAAGCCGGCGATAACGTAGGTGTTTTATTACGCGGTACTAAGAAAGAGGAAGTAGAGCGCGGTATGGTTCTATGTAAACCAAAATCGATCACTCCTCATACTAAATTTGAGGGCGAGGTTTATATCCTAACTAAAGAAGAGGGCGGACGCCATACTCCATTCTTTAATAATTATAGGCCGCAGTTTTACGTTCGTACGACAGATGTTACCGGTTCGATTACCCTTCCTGAGGGAACCGAGATGGTAATGCCTGGCGATAATGTTAAGATTACCGTTGAGCTAATCGCTCCGATTGCTCTTGAGCAAGGTACTCGCTTCGCTATTCGCGAAGGCGGTCACACCGTAGGCTCAGGCGTAGTTTCGAAAATCATCGCTTAATTTTTTGCAAGTGGAATTTTAAAATTCCACTTGCTTTTTTATTCAAGGAAACCAAATGGCAAAGAATTCAAGTAGAGTAAAGGTCGGATTGAAATGCTCCGAAAGTGGCGATATCAACTATACTACTTATAAAAATAGCAAAACTACGACCGAAAAACTAGAACTTAAAAAATATTGCCCTAGATTAAAAAAGCACACGCTTCATAAAGAAGTAAAGTTAAAAGGCTAATTGTTTATAGGGCAATAGCTCCAACGGTAGAGCGCCGGATTCCAAATCCGATGGTTGGGGGTTCGAATCCCTCTTGCCCTGCCACGAGGATTGGGTATGGAAAAAGTAAAAGAGTATTATAAACAAGCAAAAGTAGAGTTAGATAAGGTAATTTTCCCGACTAAAGATCAAACTAAAACAGCATATATCTCTGTAGTCGTCGTAGTCGTAGTTATCGCACTGTTTTTAGCGTTAGTGGATCTTATTATGTCCGCTTTGATAACGGCCTAAGTAAGGATCGCAATATGGCAAATAAATGGTATGCGATACAAACTTACGCCGGCAGCGAGATGGCGGTAAAGCGCGCGATAGAAGCGCTAAAGCAAGATGAAGCGCTTGAGGCTAAGATTGGCGAAGTGCTAGTGCCTACCGAAGATGTTATAGAGGTCAAAAATACAAAGCAAACCATTAAAGAGCGTAGTTTATATCCAGGGTATTGTTTTGCAAATTTAGATCTGGATACCACTTTATGGCATAGAATTCAGATGCTGCCTAAGGTCAGTCGCTTTATCGGCGAGGCGAAAAAGCCATCTCCGCTACCGGAAAAGGATATCGAAATAATTCTAGAAAAGATTAATAATCGCGAGGCTCCTAAGCCCAAGATTAATTTTGATGAAGGCGAGACGGTTAGGATCGTCGATGGACCTTTTGCTAATTTCAACGGCATCGTAGAAGAGTATGATATGATACATGGCAAGCTTCGCCTCAATGTTTCGATCTTCGGACGAAGCACGCCGATTGAAATTTCATACTCGCAAGTTGAAAAGATTATTTAAATTTTATAAGGAGTAAATTTATGGCTAAGAAAGTTGTTGGCGAAATCAAGCTGCAAATAGCGGCCGCAAAAGCAAATCCAAGCCCGCCAGTAGGTCCTGCATTAGGACAAAAGGGCGTTAATATTATGGAATTTTGCAAAGCGTTTAACGAGCGAACCAAAGATATGGCGGGCTTTAATATTCCGGTCATTATCACGGTTTATGCCGATAAAAGCTTTACTTTCATCACTAAACAACCGCCTGCGACGGATTTGATCAAAAAAGCGGCGAAGATAGATAAGGGTTCGGACAATCCTCTTAAAAAGAAGGTAGCATCCTTAACTAAGGCTCAAGTTTTAGAGATCGTCGAGAAAAAGATCGCCGATCTGAATACCAAAGATAGAGAGCAGGCCGCTAGGATTATAACGGGTTCGGCTCGTTCTATGGGTATTACGGTCACTGACTAGACCTTTTGACCGCTAAGGTTTAAAAAAGCGGTAGCACTTTAATTGCGGAGAAATATATGCCAAAAAATTCAAAAAGATTCAACGAACTTTTAAAAAAAGTTGACGTAAATAAAATTTATAGTGTAGACGAAGCGGTAAGTACGGTAAAAACTCTAGCTTCTGCTAAATTTGATGAGACGGTGGAGATCGCTCTTAAACTAAACGTAGATCCAAGACATGCCGATCAGATGGTGCGCGGCTCGGTCGTTTTACCTGCCGGTACGGGTAAGAGTGTTCGAGTAGCCGTGATTGCAAAGGACGCAAAAGCTAGCGAGGCTAGCGAAGCGGGTGCCGATATCGTGGGCGCCGATGATCTAATCGAAGAGATTCAAAAGGGAAATATAAATTTTGACGTTCTTATCGCCACTCCAAATTTAATGGGACTAGTCGGTAAGGTAGGTCGTATTCTTGGTCCAAAAGGCGTTATGCCGAACCCTAAAACCGGTACCGTTACTATGGATGTCGCTCAGGCCGTTAAAAATGCTAAGGGTGGACAGGTAAATTTCCGCGTCGATAAGCAGGGAAATATCCACGCAGGCCTTGGCAAGGCTAGCTTTAGCAAAGAGCAGATTTTAGACAATCTTACGACGTTTATTAAAACCATAAATAAGCATAAGCCAGCGACTGCGAAGGGTAGATACGTAACTCATGCATCGCTTTCACTTACTATGAGCCCTGCAGTTACACTGGATAATCAAGAAATAATCGATTTAAAATAAAATTTTAAATTTTTATCTTAGATTGGAGATAGCTCAAGGTTTTTAACTTAATTGATCGAAATTTCAAAATTTCGATCGCTTGGCTTGAAATCACCGATCGGAAAGGAGACCTAATGACGAGAGACGAAAAATCAAAGATAGTAGCGGAGCTTGGTGAGGCTTTCAAGGCTAGCGAAGCTATAGTAATTTCCGATTTTAAAGGCCTTAGCGTTAAGCAGCTTGAAGATCTTAGAAATAGCGCGCGCGAAGCGGGCGTAAAAGTTCGGGTTATTAAAAACACCCTAGCTAATATCGCATTAAAAAATGCCGAAAAAAACGGACTTAGCTTTAAAGATACCAATATCTTCTTATGGGGCGAGCAGCTTTCTGTATGTAAAGTAGCGGCTAAATTTGAAGAGAAAAATGAAATTTTTAAGCTTAAGACCGCTCATATCGATGGGGAAGTAGCCGGCATAGATAAGGTTAGAGCGCTTTCGAAGATGCCTTCGAGAGACGAGCTTATCGCGATGCTGCTTCAAGTATGGAATGCGCCGATTCAAAATTTTACGATCGGCCTCAATGCGCTTAAGCAGAAAAAAGAAGCTAGCGCTTAATTAAAATTTAGGAGAATAAAATGGCAATTTCAAAAGAAGATGTTTTAGAGTATATCTCTAATCTTTCGGTGCTAGAGCTTAGCGAGTTAGTTAAAGAATTCGAAGAAAAATTTGGCGTAAGCGCAGCCCCGGTTATGGTAGCAGGCGGCGCAGGTGCTGGTGGCGCAGGTGCGGCAGCGGCTGAAGAAAAAACGGAATTCGATGTCGTATTGCTTGATGCAGGTGATAAGAAAATCAACGTAATTAAGGTTGTTCGTGCCTTAACAGGTCTTGGTTTAAAAGAGGCCAAAGACGCTACCGAGGCTACTCCGTCCGTTCTTAAAGAGGGACTTAACAAAGAAGACGCCGAGAAGGCTAAAAAAGAGCTTGAAGAAGCAGGCGCTAAAGTCGAACTCAAATAAATCGCGAAATTTTAAAATTTCGCATACAAATGTGTGCCGGTGCGTCGCATCGGCACTTCTTTCTTTAAAATACAACTACGAGGTAGTGGAATGTTAAACAGCCTATATTCAGGAAATCGTCTTAGGGTGGATTTTTCAAAGGTTCCCAAAGACATCGAAATTCCGAATTTATTACAACTACAAAAGAAAAGTTTTGATCATTTTTTAAATCTTGATAACTCGGGTGGAGAAAGCGGCATAGAGAAGGTTTTCAAAGCCATTTTTCCTATCCACGATGCACAGAATAGACTAAGTATCGAGTATGTAAGCAGCGAAATTTCAAAGCCAAAGTATTCGATTAGAGAATGCATGGAAAGAGGGCTTACTTATTCGGTAAATTTAAAGATGAAGCTCCGTTTGCTAGTACATGAGCGCGATGAAAAGACGGGCAAAAAAATCGGCGTAAAAGAGATCAAAGAGCAAGATATATTTATTCGCGACATTCCTCTAATGACCGATAGAATTTCATTTATCATTAACGGCGTAGAGCGTGTCGTCGTAAATCAGCTGCACAGAAGCCCGGGCGTAATCTTCAAAGAGGAAGAGAGTCCAACCGTTTTAAATAAACTAATCTACACCGCTCAAATAATACCGGATCGCGGCAGCTGGCTATACTTTGAATACGACGTAAAAGACGTACTATACGTGCGCATAAATAAAAGGCGCAAGGTTCCGATCACGATCCTATTTCGCGCACTCGGCTACAAAAAACAAGACATTATAAAATTATTTTATCCTATTAAGACGATCTATATTAAAAAAGGAAAATTCCTGACCGATTTCGATCCGAAAGAATACGCGGGCAGGCTCGATTACGACATTATAAACGAAAAGGGCGAGGTGCTTCATCAAGCAAGCAAGCGCCTAACATCCAAAAAAGCGGAGAAGTTAGCGGAGGACGGACTAAAGCTAATCGAATATCCGGCTGAAATTTTAGCCGAGCGCTACCTAGCCGACGCCATCGTCGATAAAAACAGCGGCGAAGTGCTTTTTGATTCGCTAACCGCGCTTGATGAGGGCAAGCTAGCCAAGATCGCTAACACTGAGAAAAAATTTACGATCGCCAACGACCTAGCTAGCGGCGTAGATACTTCGATCATAAATTCCTTCATCCAAGATGCCGACGCGCTTAAACTCTTACAGCAAAGCGAGGGCATAGACGATGAGAACGATCTGGCAGCGATTAGAATTTACAAGGTTATGCGCCCGGGCGAGCCGGTGGTAAAAGAGGCGGCAAAGAGCTTCGTAAACGATCTGTTTTTCAACCCTGAGCGCTACGATCTGACCAAAGTCGGTCGTATGAAGATGAATCACAAGCTGGGTATCGAGGCGCCGGAGTACGTAACCGTACTAACCAGCGAGGATATTATCAAGACGGCGAAATATCTAATCAGGGTTAAAAACGGCGACGGCTTCATCGACGATCGCGATAATCTCGGCAATCGCCGCATCCGCTCGATCGGCGAGCTTTTGGCAAACGAGATGCATCTTGGCTTTATCAAAGTTCAAAAGGCGATCAAGGATAAATTTACCGGCATCAGCGGAAATTTAGACGAACTTATGCCGTATGATTTCGTAAATCCTAAAATCATCACCACTACGCTTATGGAATTTTTCACTGGCGGCCAGCTAAGCCAGTTTATGGATCAGACCAATCCGCTTAGCGAGGTCACGCATAAGCGCCGTCTATCTGCGCTGGGCGAGGGCGGTTTGGTTAAAGAGCGCGCCGGCTTTGAGGTGCGCGATGTCCATCCTACGCACTACGGTAGAATTTGCCCTATCGAGACGCCGGAGGGTCAAAACATCGGTCTGATCAATACCCTAGCGACCTATGCGAAGGTAAATGATCTAGGCTTCGTCGAGGCTCCGTATAAAAGAGTCGTAAACGGCAAGGTCACCGACGAGATCATATATCTTACCGCTACGCAAGAAGAGGGGCTCGTAATCGCTCCTGCGTCCGCTAAATTGGACGAAGAGGGCAATATTGTAGAAGAGCTTTTAGAGGTCAGAAAAGACGGTGAAAATATTATGGCTAAACGCGAGGATATTTCGCTGATAGACCTTTGCTCCGGTATGGTCGCGGGCGTAGCGGCGTCGCTGATTCCGTTTTTGGAACACGACGATGCTAACCGCGCCTTGATGGGCTCGAACATGCAGCGCCAAGCCGTGCCGCTTCTACACTCTACTGCTCCTATCGTTGGAACGGGCATGGAGGCGATCATCGCGCGCGATTCGTGGGAAGCGATCAAAGCCGGTCGCGAAGGCGTCGTAGAAAAGGTCGATAATAAAAATATATTTATTTTGGGCGAGGACGAGAAGGGGCCGTTTATCGATCACTACTCGATGGAGAAAAATTTACGCACTAACCAAAACACTACCTTTTCACAGCGCCCGATCGTACGCAAAGGCGACGTGATAAAGGCCGGCCAAATCATAGCCGACGGTCCTAGCATGGACGGCGGCGAGCTTGCGATCGGCAAAAACGCCCTTATAGCTTTCATGCCGTGGCACGGTTACAATTACGAGGACGCCGTCGTCATGAGCGAAAAGATGATCCGCGCCGACGAATACACCAGCGTGCATGTTTATGAAAAGGAGATCGAGGCTAGAGAGCTTAAAGACGGCGTGGAAGAGATCACGCGCGACATCCCTAATATCAAAGAGGAGGAGCTTACTCACCTCGATGATAGCGGTATCGTAAAGATCGGTACTCACATCAAACCTGGCATGATCCTAGTAGGCAAGGTAACTCCGAAGGGCGAGGTTAAACCTACGCCTGAAGAGAGGCTTTTGCGCGCGATCTTCGGCGAGAAGGCGGGGCATGTAGTAAATAAATCGCTCTACGCTACCGCTTCGATGGAAGGCGTGGTAATCGACGTTAAAATTTTTACCAAAAAGGGCTACGAGAAGGATCCGCGCACGAACAAAGCCTATGAGGATGAAAAAACCGAGCTCGAAAGGGAGCATCACGATAGGCTTTTGATGCTTGATCGCGAGGAGATGCTAAAGGTAGTGGCACTTCTTTCTAAAAGCGCTTTGCAAAGCGATCAAAGCCTCAATAAAAAAGATTATAAAAAGGGTGATAAGGTTAAAAAAGAGGAGCTTGAAAGCTCCAATCGCTTTACATTAAATTCCTTCGTCAAGGCTTATTCTAAAGCTGTTCAGAAGGAATACGAGGAGTTAAAAAATCACTTCCAAAACGAAAAGCGCAAGCTCAAAGAGGAACACGACGAAAAGATCGAAATTTTAGAAAAAGACGATATCTTGCCAAGCGGTGTCGTTAAGCTCGTAAAGGTCTATATCGCGACTAAGCGCAAGCTAAAAGTGGGCGATAAGATGGCTGGCCGCCACGGAAATAAGGGTATCGTTTCAAATATCGTCCCTGAGGTTGATATGCCGTATCTTCCTAGCGGACAGCGCGTGGATATCGTGCTAAATCCTCTCGGCGTTCCAAGCCGTATGAATATCGGTCAGATAATGGAGAGCCACTTAGGTCTTGTGGGTTGGCGCTTAGGCGAGCAGATCGCTAAAATTTTAGAGGAGAAAACGGACGAATGGTTAAAAACCCTTCGCGCTAAAATGATTGAGATTGCGGGCGTTTCCAAGCTAATGCAGGCTAAAAAAACGCTTGAGAAAATCAGCGACGAAGATCTTTTAAAATACGCTAGAGACTGGGCTAAGGGCGTTAGATTTTCCGCTCCGATATTCGAAGGTATCGTGCCGGAGGATTTCAAAAAGCTATTTGAGATGGCGGGCATCGATCAGGACGGTAAGACCGAGCTTTACGACGGTCGCACCGGCGAAAAGATCAAAGAGCGCGTAAACGTAGGCTGCATGTATTATCTCAAGCTGCACCACCTAGTCGACGAAAAGGTTCACGCAAGAAGCACCGGTCCTTACAGCCTAGTCACGCAGCAGCCCGTCGGCGGCAAGGCGCTATTCGGCGGTCAAAGATTTGGAGAGATGGAAGTTTGGGCTCTGGAGGCATACGGCGCGGCATACACGCTCCGCGAAATGCTAACGATCAAATCCGACGACGTCGACGGACGCTTGGCTGCATATAAAGCGCTGACAAAAGGCGAGAACGTTCCGTCTACCGGAATTCCTGAGACATTTTTTGTTTTAACAAACGAGCTTAAATCGCTTGCTCTAGACGTTGAAATTTACGAGAATGGAGAGAATAAATGAGCGATAATTCAAATTTAGAAAGAATAGAAATAAAAGAGGACGCCAGAGTTCACGACTTCGACGCGTTTGCTATTAGGCTTGCTAGCCCCGAGCAGATTAAAGCATGGAGCCACGGCGAGGTAAAAAAGCCGGAGACTATCAACTACCGCACGCTTAAGCCGGAGCGCGACGGGCTTTTTTGCGCTAAAATTTTCGGTCCCGTAAGGGATTATGAGTGCATCTGCGGCAAATATAAGAAGATGCGCTACAAAGGCTGGAAATGCGAAAAATGTGGCGTCGAGATCACGAGCTCGAAGGTTCGCCGCACTAGAATGGGGCATATCGAGCTGGTAACGCCGGTGGCGCATATTTGGTACGTAAATTCCTTGCCTAGCCGCATCGGTACGCTGCTAAACATCAAGATGAAAGATCTTGAGCGCGTGCTTTACTATGAGGCTTACATCGTAGAAAGCGCGGGCGAGGCATTTTACGACAACGAAAATTCTAAAAAGGTCGAGAAATACGACGTTTTAAACGAAGAGCAGTATCAGAGCCTAAAAGAGCGCTTTTCGCAGACAGGCTTCGTCGCCAAAATGGGTGGTCAGGTAATCCGCGATATGCTAGCTGAGCTTGATTTAGTTGAAATTTTAAATTCTTTGAAGGAGGAGATGGATAACACAAACTCCGAAGCGAAGAAAAAAACTATCGTCAAGCGTCTAAAGGTCGTCGAGAGCTTTTTAAATTCCGGCAATAAGCCGGAGTGGATGATGATTACGAATCTTCCCGTGCTGCCTGCCGATCTGCGCCCGCTTGTTAGTCTTGAGGGCGGTAAATTTGCGGTTTCGGACGTAAACGATCTGTATCGCCGCGTCATAAATCGAAATTCTAGGCTCAAAAGGCTGATGGAGCTCGATGCACCCGAGATCATCATCCGCAACGAAAAACGAATGCTTCAAGAGGCGGTGGATGCGCTTTTTGACAACGGACGTCGCGCTAACGCCGTAAAAGGCGCTAATAAGCGACCGCTTAAATCTCTAAGCGAGATCATTAAAGGTAAGCAAGGCCGCTTCCGTCAAAATTTGCTCGGCAAGCGCGTGGATTTTTCGGGTCGCTCCGTCATCGTCGTAGGTCCAAATTTACGCATGGATCAGTGCGGTCTGCCTAAGACGATGGCGCTTGAGTTATTCAAGCCGCATCTAATCGCTCGCCTTCAAGAGAAGGGCTATGCAACGACCGTTAAGCAGGCTAAAAAGATGATCGAAAATAGGATCAATGAAGTTTGGGAGTGCTTGGAGGAGGTCGTAAAGGATCACCCGGTTATGCTAAACCGTGCGCCGACGCTTCATAAGATGTCTATTCAGGCGTTTCATCCCGTGCTCGTCGAGGGAAAGGCTATCAGGCTGCATCCGCTAGTCTGCGCCGCATTCAACGCAGACTTCGACGGCGATCAGATGGCTGTGCATGTGCCGCTTAGCCAAGAGGCGATCGCGGAATGTAAAATTTTAATGCTTAGCTCGATGAATATCTTGCTTCCTGCTAGCGGAAAACCCGTCGCGGTGCCTAGCCAGGATATGGTTTTAGGAATTTATTATCTAAGCCTCGAAAATCCGGGTGCAAAAGGAACGAATAAAATTTTTGCAAACGTCGATGAAGTAATGCTTGCCGTGGAGGCAAACGCACTAGACATCCACGCCAAAATCAAAACGATGATCGATCGCCGCATTATCTTTACGACCGCGGGTCGCTTGATCATTAAATCGATCCTGCCTAGCTTTATTCCGGATCATCTTTGGAATAAGATCATGAAGAAAAAGGATATCGCCGAGCTTGTCGATTACGTCTATAAAAACGGCGGCCTTGAGATAAGCGCAGAATTTTTGGATAATCTTAAAAATTTAGGCTTTGAATCCGCTACTAAAGCGGGTGTATCGATCTCCGTTTCGGATATCATCGTGCCAAAGTCCAAAGCAGGTCTTGTAGAAGAGGCTAAAAAGCAGGTCAGAGAGGTTCAGAACCAATACGGCGCGGGCTTGCTAACTGACGGCGAGCGCTATAATAAAACGATCGACATCTGGACCAGCACTAGTAAGAAGCTAGCCGATGAGATGATGAAGATGATGGAGAAAGATAAGGACGGCTTTAACTCGATCTATATGATGGCCGATAGCGGCGCGCGAGGTAGCGCGGAGCAGATCAAGCAGCTAGCGGGCATGAGAGGCCTGATGAGTAAGCCGGACGGCTCGATCATCGAGACGCCGATCACTTCAAATTTTAGAGAGGGTCTAAACGTAAATGAGTATTTCATCTCGACCCACGGCGCGCGTAAAGGTCTTGCCGATACAGCGCTAAAGACCGCAAATGCGGGATATCTAACGCGAAAGCTGATCGACGTCGCACAAAACGTCAGAGTTACGATGCACGACTGCGGCACGCACGAGGGCATCGAGGTTACCGAGATTGTAGAGAACGGAACGCAAATAGAAAGCCTAGCCGATAGGATTATGGGTAGGGTGCTAAGCTCGGATGTGATTGATCCGGTATCGAATGAAATTTTATTTACTGAAGGCACGCTTCTAGGCGTTAATGAGGTACGCACCATAGTTGATGCCGGCATCAAATCCGTAAGCATCCGTACGCCTATTACTTGCAAGGCTGAAAAAGGGGTTTGCGCGAAGTGCTATGGCGTAAATTTAGGCGAGGGTAAGCTGGTAAAACCGGGTGAAGCGGTCGGTATCATATCGGCGCAATCAATCGGCGAGCCAGGCACGCAGCTTACGCTACGAACCTTCCACGCTGGCGGTACCGCATCTACCGAGCAGCAAGATCGCCAAGTAATCGCCGATAAAGAGGGCTTTATTAGATATTACAACGTCAAAACCTACGAAAACGGCGGCAAAAATATCGTGATGAACCGCAGAAACGCCGCGGTGCTTTTGGTCGAGCCTAAGATCAAAGCTCCGATTACCGGCAAGGTAAGCATTGATATAACCCACGACGACGTAAATATCACGCTAAAGGGCAAGAAAGAAGAATTTAAATATTCGATCCGACGCCACGATCTAGCCAAGCCTACCGAGCTTGCGGGCGTAAGCGGTAAAGTTGAGGGGAAATTCTACATCGTATTTAAAGACGGCGAAACCGTTGGAGAAAATGATAGTTTAGTAGAGGTTATAAAAGAAGACTGGAATATCCCTACTCGAATTCCGTTTGCCAGCGAACTTCGCGTCAAAGACGGCGAGCCGGTAACTCAAAAGATCAAAGCGGGAGCAAATGGTACGCTTAAGTATTTCATCCTAAAGGGCGATTATTTAGAGAGACTAAGAGATATCAAAAAAGGTCATGTCGTAAGCGAGAAGGGTATGTACGTAGTCATCTCCGATGAAAACGGCAGAGAGGCGATCCGTCACTATATACCACGCGAATCTGTCATTACCTATGATGATAATAGCGTCGTAAAAAGCGAAGATCTTATCGCCAAGCCTAAAAAAGATGATCGATTGATCATCGCCGAGTGGGATCCGTATTCTATCCCGGTGGCTGCAGAGTGCGAGGGCAAGATCAGCTTCGAGGATATCGAGCCGGGATACACCGCTACGGAGCAATATGACGAGACTACCGGCCAAAGCCGTTTGGTTATCAACGAATACCTACCGCAGGGCGTCAAACCGGCTATCATCGTAACCCCTAGCAAGGGCGAGCCTATCAAATACAACCTAGGGCCGAAGACCGCGATTTTTACGAATAAAGGCGATCAGGTAGCGATTGCGGATATTTTGGCTAGAACGCCGAAAGCTGCTGCAAAATCAAAAGATATCACCGGCGGTTTGCCGCGCGTATCGGAGCTATTTGAGGCGCGCCGTCCGAAAAATACCGCGATTATCGCGGACATCGACGGCACCGTTCGCTTCGATAAGGCGTTGCGTGCAAAAGAGCGCATTGTAATCGAGGGCGAGGACGGAACAAGCGCCGAGTATCTAATCGATAAGAGCCGCCAGATCCAAGTGCGAAACGGTGAGTTCGTCCACGCAGGCGAGAAGCTTACCGACGGAGTTATCAGCTCGCACGACGTGCTTAGAATTTTAGGCGAAAAGGCGCTGCATTATTATCTAATAAGCGAAATTCAACAGGTTTACCGCTCTCAAGGCGTCGTCATCAGCGATAAGCATATCGAGATTATCGTATCTCAGATGCTCCGCCAGGTCCGAATCGTCGATAGCGGCGATACTCAGCTAATCGTCGGCGATCTGATTAGCCGCCGCAGATTTAGAGAAGAAAACGAGCGCATTATGAAAATTGGTGGCGAGCCTGCGATTGCAGAGTCCGTGCTACTGGGCGTAACTCGTGCGGCCGTCGGAAGCGATAGCGTCATTTCGGCAGCGTCTTTCCAAGAGACTACGAAGGTTCTAACCGAAGCTAGTATCGCGGGTAAATTTGACCGATTAGAGGACTTGAAAGAAAACGTAATTTTAGGTCGCATAATTCCGGTCGGAACCGGTCTGTATAAAGACAAGGAAGTTAAACTTAAAAAATAATTTAGGGTAAAAAGCCCTAAATTTAAAGGATGAAACATGAATATGATCAACATAAATTTCGGTCTATTGTTTATCAGGTTGGGGCTTGGAGTTTGTCTTTTAATGCACGGAATTTTTAAGCTTACTCACGGTATAGACGGCGTAAAATCGATGCTGGTAGCCAGAGGAATTCCGGATTTAGTGGCTTACGGCGCATACGTAGGCGAAGTGCTGGCGCCCGCGATGATAATCATAGGCGTATTTTGCCGCATAGGCGCTCTGCTTGTGATCGCAAACGTGCTCATGATAATATACGTCCTGCATACTCCGTTGGGTGCGCTTACTGGAGTGGGCGGATTTGAGCTGGAAATCGTATATCTGTATCTCTCTGCCGCGATCTGCCTAGTAATCTGCGGCGGCGGGGAGTTTGTGCTGATTAGAGATTAAAATTTAGTTAAATTTACGTTTCTGTAAGTTTAAACAAAGTATAATCCAAATCTTTTTGAATAAATTTTTGTGAAAGGAAAGATGTGCCAACCATAAATCAATTGGTCAGAAAAGAGCGCAAGAAGATTACCGAGAAATCGAAATCCCCCGCGCTAAAGAATTGCCCTCAACGAAGAGGAGTTTGCACTAAGGTCTACACCACGACCCCTAAAAAGCCAAACTCAGCGCTTCGTAAAGTTGCCAAAGTAAGGCTTACTAGCGGATTTGAAGTCATCAGCTATATCGGTGGTGAAGGTCACAATCTACAAGAGCACTCCATCGTGCTAGTTCGCGGCGGTAAGGGTGACTATGGTTACAATGCTCGCAAGGATGTTTATGAG
>NZ_CALIIU010000015.1 GCF_938017775.1 uncultured Campylobacter sp. | reverse complement strand
TCTTAACGATGCGCTAATCAACCGCAAATACCCGCGCCTGCGCCGCTCGCTTACGGGCGTTGATCCGCTAGCCGTGGAGAAGGACATAGCGTTTATGCTAGGCGTAAATGCCGTCATGCAGGGCAATGAAGGGGCTGCGCTTGCGTTTTTTAGCCGCGCGGCTGCGAGCTTTGAGAAGCCTCACGATGTGCACAATGCGAAATTTTGGGTATATCTGCTAAGCGGGGATCAAAATATCGTAAAAGAGCTTGCCGCAAGCGAATACTACAGCCTCTACGCGCTCTATGCCAAAGAGATTTCGGGAAATAAAAATTTAAACATCATCATCCCAAACCCGGCTAAAAATTCCATCGAAGGCTACGATATCACCGATCCTTTCGCTTGGGTTCGCACGAAAAATAGCGCTGATCAGATGTCGCGCCCACAACTTTTGGAATTTGCTAAAAAATTCGACACCAAGCAAAGCATCGGCGAGTACTCATACATCATGAATAAAGCAAGCGGCGGCAAGGATAACTTCTATCCGACGCCGTTTATGGAGTATATCGGCGACGGCGATAACCGCCGCAAAGCGCTAATTTTAGCGCTCGCCCGCCAAGAAAGCCGCTTCGTGCCCGCATCGGTATCTACGTCGTATGCGCTTGGGATGATGCAATTTATGCCGTTTTTGGCTAACGAGATCGGCAAAAAGCAACTCAAAATCGACGGCTTCGATCAAGACGATATGTTCCGCCCGGAAGTCGCTTACCGCTTTGCTAACATCCATATCGACTGGCTGGAGCGCAAAATTTATAGCCCGGTTTTCATCGCATACGCTTACAACGGCGGGCTTGGGCTCGTCAAAAAGATGCTTCAGCGCGGCGATATGTTTAATAAGGGCAAATTCGAGCCGTGGCTTAGTATGGAGCTCGTGCCATATGCCGAGAGCAGGGACTACGGCAAAAAGGTACTCGCAAATTTTATCATCTACTCGCAGATCCTCGATCCGCGCGCGAAAGTCTCGGTGCAGCAGGAGCTGCAAGATCTGCTGATCCCCTCTCGCAGCGATAACTTTCGCTAAAGCTAACGGCGAGTTCGGAGGATGATTTTAAAAAGCGATGAGCAAGGAATTTTAAAAGCCGTCGCTTCAACAAAAGCGCAAAATTTGCCCGCCAAGAGCTTAGACTGGCAGATCAAAACGGCGAAATTTTACCGCAAAAGTAGGCAAGGCGTTATAAAATCGTGCGAATTTATTTTGACTTCAGTGGTTAAATTTTATCTATTAATGCCTAATGACGACCATTTCCAGATCTGCACGAAAGGTGGCGTGCCATGCAAATTATCGCGACCGTAGTTCTCATAATAGCCGCCATTTTGTGCGTATCGTCGTTTAAAGACGAAAAGAAACGCACCGCAAATTTAGCGGCTTGCTTGTTTTTTATGACGTTTACGTATT
>NZ_CALIIU010000014.1 GCF_938017775.1 uncultured Campylobacter sp. | reverse complement strand
TATTCTCTCATAGAAAACTCCTTATAGCTTTGATAGTCATATTCTATCGTTTTTACTTTTTGAATGCAAAAATCTGCTACGGCATAAGTAAAAAGTTGAAATTACTTGCTAAATATGGAAATAAGATGTATTGTGTAACTAGTACAATTGATGTACCAGAAAGAAGCTGAAAGTGAGTTTTGGAATGCTTCTCTTTTCTCACGGTACAATCATTGTTCAGAGTGGATAAATTTGATATAATGGTCTTTAATGGAAAATATGAAAGGTGTTTTGGGATGAAGAAAAATACGAAAAGAAAAAAATGGCAATTTTACACATCTATTGGAACTGCAAGTGTTGTTATTGTCGGGGCTATGGGGATTTTACTTTTTAGACAACCTTCTCAGGCTGCTGTTAAAGATGCCCCCTCTCATTTGGTTGTTGCCAAAGAAGGAACGGTTGCCTCATCTATTCTCTTATCTGGTACTGTTACTGTAAAAAATGAACAGTATGTATACTTTGATGCAAGTATGGGTGAGATTGAAGAAATTTTAGTCTCTGTTGGAGACAAGGTGCGTGGAGGACAAGCGTTAGTAAAATACAATAGTTCTGATGCTCAGGCAGCATACGATGCTGCCAATCGTGCAGTAGCAAAGATTGATCGTCAAATCAATGAATTGAGGGAATCACGAAGTAAGGCCTTGACTTATTATGAAGAATATGGTGGTTCAGATGCTAGCACAGTATCTTCCCTTGATTCTCAGATTAAGGATGCTTGTGATAACCGCGCAGATGCAGAAGCACAAGTTAAAAAAGCAAAGGCTCAATTAGATGCTACAACTATCCTAAGTACAATAGAAGGAACAGTTGTAGAGGTAAATCGCGATCTCTCCAAATCTTCTGCAGGTAATGGCAAGGTCATGATCCATGTAGTGAGCAATGATAATTTGCAAGTAAAAGGTGAACTGTCAGAGTACAACCTTGCCAAGCTTTCAGTTGGACAAGAAGTGACCTTCACATCCAAAGTATACCCAGATAAAACGTGGACAGGGAAGATCAACTATATCGCAACTTATTCAAAGAATGGTGCTGATGGAAGTAATGGTACAGGTGCATCTAATGTCGGCTCTAAATATCCATACACTATTGAAATTACGAGTGATATTGGTGAGTTAAAACAAGGATTTTCTGTTAGTGTAGAAGTTAAAAGCGACAGTACATCTCTTCTCGTACCATTAACCAGCATCGTAGAAGAAGAAGGTAAAAACTATGTCTGGGTTGTTGACGAAGAGAATAAGGCTAAGAAAATCGAAGTTAGCTTAGGAAATGCTGACGCAGAAAACCAAGAAATCACTTCTGGTTTGACAAATGGGGCTAAAGTCATCAGTAATCCAACAACTTCCTTGGAAGAAGGAAAAGAGGTGAAGGCTGATGAAGAAACTAATTAGTCTAAAAAATATCTGTAGGAGTTATCGAAATGGAGATCAGGAACTGCAGGTTTTGAAAAATATCAACTTGGAAGTGAATGAGGGAGAGTTTGTTGCCATTATGGGACCATCAGGTTCGGGAAAATCTACTCTAATGAATACTATTGGAATGTTGGACACTCCAACTAGTGGTGAGTATTACTTAGAGGGGCAGGAAGTGGCTCGATTAGATGAAAAACAGTTGGCCAAAGTCCGTAATCAAGAGATTGGTTTTGTCTTTCAACAATTCTTTCTTTTGTCCAAACTAGATGCCCTTCAGAATGTTGAATTGCCTTTAATATATGCTGGAGTTTCAGCTTCCAAACGCCGTAAATTGGCAGAGACCTATTTGAAAAAGGTAGATTTGACTGATAGAAGTCACCACTTGCCTTCGGAATTATCTGGTGGACAAAAACAACGGGTAGCTATTGCACGTGCCCTTGTCAACAATCCTTCGATTATCCTGGCAGATGAACCAACTGGAGCTTTGGATACAAGGACAGGAAGCCAAATCATGGAACTTTTGGTGGAGTTAAATGAAGAAGGAAGGACCATTATTATGGTCACGCATGAGCCTGAGATTGCAGCTTATGCAAAACGTCAGATTGTAATTCGTGATGGGGCTATTGCATCTGATAGTGGGCATTTAGAAGGGGAGGGGCATTAAGATGGAAAATCTGAAATTTGCCTTTTCATCGATTATGGCACACAAGATGCGTTCATTTTTGACGATGATTGGGATTATTATAGGAGTATCTTCAGTAGTTGTCATCATGGCTCTGGGAGACTCTATGTCTCGTCAGGTCAATAAAAATATGACTAAATCTCAGAAAAATATTCAGGTCTTTTTCTCGCCTATTAAAAGTAAGGACGGCTCTTTTACCCAAAAACAGTCTTCTCTAACACTATCTGGTAGAGAGGATACAGCTTATGTTGTCCCACCCAAGACACAGGAAGCATGGGTTAAGGAAGCCGCTAAACTAAAGGGTGTAGATAGTTACTTTGTGACGAATAGTATAAATGTTACTCTGACTTATAAAGATAAAAAAGTTGAGCAGGCTAGTTTAACAGGTGGTAATATGACTTATATGACTGCCACTGAAAATGAAATAATCGCTGGTAGGAGTCTAAGAGAACAAGATTACAGAGATTTTGCAAGTGTGATCTTACTTGATGAAGAACTGGCTAACAGTCTTTTTGACTCACCACAGGCAGCTCTTAATCAGATAATCTCAGTTAATAACTTTCATTATCGAGTTATCGGAGTATACACAAGTTCTGAGGCTAAAACTGCAAAGATGTTTGGTATCGGAGGTTTGCCAATTACAACCAATACATCTGTTGCTGTTAATTTTAATATGGATGAAATCTCTAATGTTGTCTTTCGTGTAAATGATACAAGTCTTACTCCGACTTTAGGACCAGAACTCGCACGCAGAATGACAGAAATATCAGGAGTACATCAAGGAGAATATCAAGTTGCGGATGAAACAGCAACCTTTGAAGAAGTTCAAAAACTCTTTGGATTTATAACCACAATTATCACCGCCATCGCACTCTTTAGATAAAATTTCAACGAGTTTATTGCACGAACTATATTTTCCGTCACCGTAATCGCAGGATTTCAAAAGCGCTCTTTGCTCTTCGCTCCTCAAATCTTCTAACTTTATTAAACCTGTTAAAGACGATTGTGCCGCAGCAGGGATCGATACAAATGCCATTATAAACGCAAATAACGAAATTTTAAGATAGAATTTTTTCATTAGCACTCCTTATTTTAAGCGGCGATTATATTTAAAAATTTTTAGCTGGCTCTTAAATTTAAAGGGTGCGGCGGCGCGATAAGTGCGCCGTAATCCCACCCGCCTGCGCTTAGATGAAATTTTAAAATTTAGCCGCTGTCGCGCAAGCCTCGCGCACGCAAATTCCTCAATCCGCCGCTAAATTTTACTCGCAACGGGTCTAAATCGCGCCGCATTTCGTGTAGGATAAAATTTTATAAATTTAAAAACCCGCAGCGCTGCTTATTGCGCACCCGCCACACTGTCGTTTTGTGCCGCCTATTTTTTGCCACCAGTTTCACTACCGCTTCGTACCTACTGAACTACTACCGAGCCGCCCATTTTGATGCATGCCGCCCGCTACGCACGAAAACTCCATAATCCACCGCTAAATTTCGCTCGCAACGGATCTAAGTTGCGCGGGCATAATCCACCGTCCTACTTCCCGTCTAAATTTAAAATTTCACTCGAAATTTCGTCTATCGTCGCGTTGAAATCCTGCGCCAACGCGCGCTTTAACTCCTCTTTCGCCGCCATCATATCGCGCACGATCGCAGCTTCAAACTCCTCTCGATTGAGCGCCTCGTCGCCCTTGGCAAACGCAAAATCCAGCCCGAACCACGTAGCCACGGCAAACGCAGGCACGCACACCACCGCGCCCGGGCCGCATACGAGCCCCGCACTACCGCTTGTTGCGCTGGCGCCCGCTTTGGTAAGGGTCTTCGCGCCCGTTTTAGCCGCAGTTTTAGCGAGACTCTTGCTTATCAGCTTTGCGCCCAGCACGCCGCCCAGCGCCCCTAGCCCCGTCCCGCTCGCGCGATACGCCTTGCTTTTTAGGCTGAAGCTTTGCGTGACGTTAAGATCGATTTTCGCGCCGTATTTTTTGAGCGTAAAATTTAGCGAGCTCTCATAATCTTTGACGTTTGCCGCAGCGATTTTAGCGATATTTTCGCCGAAATCCTTCGGAAAGCTTTCGCTCACAAAGCCCGCAAATTTCTCATTCAGATACGCCCCCGCGTCATCGTCCCACACGCCGTGCCACAGCACCAGATAATCGCTCAGAAACGAATAATTGAAATCCGCCATTTTCTGCGCGCTAAGCCTCGCGCCCTCGTCGTAAACGGCGTCGATGTAGCTATTCAGCGCGGACGCAGCGTTTGCCTCTGCGGCAAAGCGCGTGGCATTTAGTTCGCCTCTTAGAACGTCCGCCTCGCGCGCGCTTAAGATCAGCCGCTCGCCGCTTTGCAGCACGATCTGCACGCCCGTCTCGACCGCGCTTTTAGGATGTGCACCTTCGGCTCCGCTGCCTGCCGTGCGCGTCTGCGCGGCACAGATCAAACACAGCGTGACGTAGGCAAGCGCAAAGATCGTGCCGCTAAAGCGCCCTATTTTGGGCACGGACGTGGCTCGCGGCATAAAAAGCACGAAGGCACAAAGATGCAAGATCGCGCAGTAAAAGAGGAAATCTCCCGCGCAGATCAGAAACAAAAGAGCGATTTTTAGCGCGCTAGGGCTCTGCGACAGCGCCAGATCAAACAGCGCGTTTTTGTAAAATTTCAAAGCGTAAATTTCATTTAGCAGAGCGGATTTGAAGTGCGCTTGCGGCGCGGTAGATTTTAAAATTTCAAAAATTTCAGGGATTGATGCGGAGCTTGTCGCGGACTTTTCAGCCGAATTATCGGCGGATGCGTTCGGCGTGGCGGGAGTTGGAGCTAAATTTAAATTTTGCGCTGCGGCGTAGCTTTTCGTAGAATTTTTAGCGAAGGTCTGCGGCGTAGCGACGGGATCTGCCTTAGAATTTTCAGCCGAGACCTGCACCCCTCTGACGGAGCCCGCTTTAAAATTTGCGGGCGAAGCGGTAGGATTTTTGGCAGCACCCGCTGCGGGCTTGACGGCATTGCTCGTCTCGGAATTTCGCACAACTATGGCGGCGTTGTTCGCAGCGGAATTTTTAGCTGATTTAGCAGAATTATCTGTTGCAAAATTTCCTACGGGCACGGAAACCTTATTCCTCGCGAAGTCTTCGGCGGATGCGGCGGTGCGGGCGGGCGGAGTAAAATTTATCGCGGAATTTTGAAAGTGCGCGGTAGTATCTACGCCGTCCGCGAGCCGCAAATAGGCTAAATTTAGAGCGAAATTTACCGCGACGGCAAGCGCGGCGAGTAGCAAAATGCTAAGTTTGAGCGATAAAATTCTAGGATTTTTAATCTCTTTTAGGCTGAGCTTCAGCACCGCTAGGCGCATCAGAGCAAGAGCTGCAGGCAGCGCCGCGAGCGTCACGAATAGCTCCGCGCCGCGCAGATCCGCTATGCCTAGCGCCAAAGTGGCGCTTAAGAGGATCGCGCCCGCGAAGGCTAAAACCCCGCTTATGAGCCTGCCTCTAAAAATTTTAATCAAAGTCCCGCTGCTGCGAAATAGCGCTGCATTGGCGCGCTGCTTCGCCTCGTAAAAAAAGCTAAATAGTACCCGAAATAGCGCATAAGCCCAAAACGCCGCCAGCGCGCAAAAGCCCGCGTCACTGAAATCCTGCGCGTAAAGTGCGAAGCAAAAAACGCTAACGATCAGCGCTAGCCTAAGCGCTATTTCACAGATCCAGCGGCGCGTCGTCGTCATCGAGCCTGTTTGCCTCATTGATCTTTGGAATGCCCATATCTTCGATATTTAAAGGCGGCGCGGGTTTAAATTTAGCCTCGTCCTCTTGCGGCTCCTGCGGCTCAAAAGGCGGCTCATCGCCCTCGCCGCTTCCAAAATACACAGAGTTCTCTTGTCGTGCGTTATTTGCCTCTTGCGATGCGCCCTCTGCACCTTGCTGCGCGCCTTTTGCGCCCCGAGATGTGCCTTTTACGCCCTGCGGAGTGCCTGCTAAATTTTTATGTACGCCCTCTGTTTTGGGCGAGATGCTGCCAGCTATTATATCATCTAAATTTTGCCCCTTAAATTCTTGCTTCTGCGGTGCGTCCTGTGCCGCGCGACGCACTTCTGACAAGTCCTGTTCCGCGCTAAGCTTAGACTCGCCGTCTATCTCCTCGCCGTCCTGCTCACTGCTTTCGCCAAAGCTAGGCATCTCATCAAAATCGATATTTACTCCGGGGGTTCGAGCGCTAGCGTAGCTTGTATTTAAATTTACGCCGCTATTTTGCGCTTCGTTAAAATTTTGAGCTTCATTAAAATTCTGCGTTAAATTTTGCTGTAAATTCTGCGCTGCATCCTGATGCGGGGTATCGAGGCGCGCCGCAGTAGGCTCCTCAAAGCCCTGATCTTGCAGCTGCGAGACGTAGTCGAGATTGTCGTTTTCGTTAAAGATCGCGCTCTCGCTGGGCTCGCCGCCGAAGCTCGTATCGACGAAGCGGGTAAATCTGCCCTGAAAGCCCACCTCGATCGTCCTGCCCGCCTCGCCCGAGCGGTTTTTACCGACGATGATTTCAGCTTTTTCCTGATAGTCGTTGCGCCTAAACACGGGCTCGCCCGCGTCCTTGCCCTCGGCCTCCAGCCTCGAAATGCGCTCGCGCTCCATCTGCTCTTTATAAACCTCGTCGCGATAGACGAAAAGTATGATGTCCGCATCCTGCTCGATCGCGCCGCTTTCGCGCAGATCGCTTAGCATCGGGCGTTTGTTCGAGCGCGCCTCAAGTGAGCGGTTTAGTTGCGATAGCGCGATGATCGGGATGTTTAGCTCGCGCGCCAAAAGCTTGAGCCCGCGCGAAATTTCGGCGATTTGCAGGTGGCGCTCGGAGTAGTTACTCGTGCTCGTCATAAGTCCGATGTAATCGATCACGCAAAGCTCGATATTGGCGTCCGCGGATTTGAGTTTGCGCAGCTGGGTGCGGACTTGGTGGATGTTCACGTAGCCGCTGTCATAGACGAAAAGCGGCATATTCAGCACCGCGTCGCAAGCGTCGTTGAAGCGCGTCCAGTCGTCGTCGCTAAGCTTGGCGCTCATTATGTCGCTTAGCGGGATCGAGCTAAGAGCGCTTAGTATGCGATACATTAGCTGCACGGAGGGCATCTCGAGCGAGAAAAATACGACGCCTTTGCCGCTTTGCAGCGTTTTCATCATCAAATTTAGCGCAAAAGCAGTCTTGCCCATGCCGGGGCGTGCGGCAATGATGATAAGCTCGCCCGGCTTTAGCCCCTTCGTGCAGTCGTTTAGGAAGCGAAAGCCCGTATCCAACCCCACGAGCTCCGAGCCTGCGAGCGCCTTTTGGCGCTTGAGCTCCTCTACTACGTCAGCGATAATCTCGTGTGATTTTTTGATGCCGCCGTGGCGCTCCTCGTCGATGAGCTCGTAAATTTTAGAGCTGATTTTATCGGCGGTGTCTTTGCTGCGCACGGCTTCGTTTACCATCGAAGGGATCTCGTGCGCGACCTTGATTAGCGAGCGCTTGATCGATTTTTCGCGCAGCTCAAGCGCGTATTTTGGGGCATCGACCACGCCGCTGGTGGCTACGACCTCGGTAAATGCGCCATCGTCGTAGCGCTCAGCTAGCCATTTTTTAACGAAGCTCGGCGCGATCGGCTCGTTGTGCGAGGAGCACTTGACGATCGCCTCGTAGATGTCGGCGTGCGGCTTGTAGAAAAAATCGCCGACCGAGATTATCTCGCTCAGCTCGCCGTATGCGTCCTCGTTTTGCAAAAGCGAGCTTAAGATCGCGCGCTCCATATCCAGATCGTATAAATTTGCAGGCACATTCTGCTTCGTTACCATCGCTTCCCCTCGTTTCGCATTTAAATTCTATAAAATTTCAAGCTCGCTTCCACAAATCTCTGCGGCGCGATAATTTTAAATTTTATAGAATTGAAATCTCGCCTCTTAGCAAATTTTATCGGGAGGAATTTGTATAATTTCGACCGCTTTAAATTTTGCTATCTAAAATTTCATCCTCGGAATTTTTGACTTTAAAATCCAGCCGGATGAAATGTCGCCCTTTGAAATTTTGACTCTTAAAATTTCGCTCGCCTTAAATTTTAGGTGCAAGACGAAATCCAGCCGGATGAAATTTCGCGGCGTATCGGAAGCTCATCCGTCAAGATTCCGCTTTGCGGCACGGAGTTCTACCGCTTAAAATTTTGCGCGGTAAATTCTACTCTATAAAATTTCGCTTCAAATCGCGAGTTTTAAATTTTAAAATGAAATTTCAAGACGAAATTTCAAAGCCAAAATTTTAAACTCAAAAATTTCACACGAAATTTCAGTACTAAAATTTCAAGCCTAAAATTGCAAACCAAAATTTTAAGCCGCACTCCCCAAAGGCTCAAATTTAAAAGCGCCGCCTTAAGGATGAAATTTTAAAATTTCACGCCAAGACGCGCTGTACCTATAAACCTAAACGAACCGCGATGAGCCCGAGAGCGCCTTAAAACGCCGAGCAAACTATAACTAGCCAAGCGCGCTAAAATTCAGAGCCGAGCCGCCCAAGCCGCGCGTCATAGCGACATTTAAGCCGCTAGGCGCCGCAGCTCTCACGCTCCTTCGCGAGCCCGCACCTCGTCCTCGACCTCTTGCAAAAACCGCTCCACGAGCTTGCTCTCCTCGAGTTTGGCGACCACTTCGCCGTGGCGCATCACGATGCCGCGCCCGTTGCCGAACGCGATCGCCACGTCCGCGCCCTTCGCCTCGCCGATCGCATTTACGACGCAGCCCATGACGCTGATATTTAGCGGCGTTTTGATGTGCGCGGTTTTTTCTTCGACGATTTTGATCGCGCTTAGCAGATCGCTTTGCAAACGCCCGCAGGTAGGGCACGAGATGATATTAACGCCGCTTTTTTGCACGCCCGCGTCCTGCAGGATCGCGCGCGCGACGCGGATCTCCTCCTCAAGCTCGCCCGTGATGCTCACGCGCATCGTATCGCCGATCCCCTCCATCAGAAGCGCGCCCAGCGCGATCGCACTCTTGATGCTTGCGTGAAATTTCGTCCCCGCCTCGGTCACGCCCAGATGAAAAGGATACTCGCACAGCGGGCGCAGCGCGCGATACGCAGCCACCGTGCTCGGCGCGTCCGAAGTCTTAAGCGAAATCGCGATGTCGCTAAAGTCCTCATCCTCAAGCAGCGCGGCGTTATACAGCGCGCTTTGCACCATCGCCTCCACGCTGCGGCCGTACTTTTGCTCAAACTGCTCCTCGAGTGAGCCCAAATTTACGCCGATACGGATAGGCAGGCTGCGAGCTTTGCACGCGCGCACGACCTCTTTGATACGCTCCCTGCCGCCGATATTGCCGGGATTGATGCGGATAGCATCGACAAACTCCGCAACCTGCAGCGCCAAGCGAAAATTAAAATGGATGTCCGCTACGATGGGAAGCGGCGAGCTTTTTTTGATGCGTGCGAGCGCGTCTGCGTCCGCTTTATCGAGCACGGCGCAGCGCACGATGTCACAGCCAGCGAAATACAGACGGTTAATCTGCTCTAGCGTGCCCTCCACGTCCTTGGTCTTAGAAAAGCTCATCGACTGCACGGAGATGGGCGCGCCGCCGCCGATTTTGACGGAGCCGACGGATATTTGGCGGGTCGGATAGCGATTTTTCAAATTTAAGCCTTTAGAATTTTTTGCGCTATTTTATTCAAAATGGGGTTAAAATTTAATAATTCGCGCTCGCTAGCCGCCGCAGAATTTTGCCTGCAGGATTTTACCCACTAAATTTTACTTTCGCACTTGCAAAAAATTTCATTTCGCCGCGAAATTTTAGCGAATAGAGCTCTATAAAATTCCGCCATCTAATAAAATTCTAAAAATTCCGGTAGCAAATAAAACTATACAAAATTTTATGGCAAGCGAAATTAATAAACCACGCAGCCAAGCAAAATTTCGCAAACTTGGCAGGCAAGCGAAGTCCTGCGACGTAAAATTACAAAATTAAGCTTTTGAAATTTCCGCGAAATTTTACCCACAGTATCGTCGCAGCGCTCGCTCGCGCAAAACGAGTGCAGTCTGGTTTATCCTAGCAGCGCGACATGCAGCCGTGAAATTTCAAAGCAAGTGGATGAAATATAAAAATTTTATCTTTAATTGCAGCAGTAGGGAGTATTGTTTCGCACGGCGACAAAGCCGAAAAAACATCGGCGTTCGTGTTTTTGCAATGCAAGCGCCGTTCTTACAGAGGAAGCAAAATTAACCCGCCTACGCATATAAATTGCGCCGGCGTGCCGCCTAGGCTAGCGCACTAGCTCCATATTCACCTTGACCCTGCTCATCTTGTCCTGCAGCATATCCATCACCGACTCATTGCGCGACGAAGCGTCATCCGTCGGGGCTTCGTGCTGCTGCCACTTACTTTTCGGCGCGGCGGGGCCCCACTGCGACGAAAATATCAGCCCGCGCTTTTTCTCGGTCTCAGGCGCAGACTCATAAGGCTGTGGAGCGGGCTTCGCCCAACGCTCATCATAACGCATCGCAGCACCTTGCCCTAGCGCATTACCCCGCTCTGGCGACGGTATTTTACCAAGCGCGCTACCGCCAGAGCGCCCTATCGCACGGCTAGAGCGAGCAGATGTGGGAAGATAGGGCGCGCGGGCATTTTGACGAGCCGTATACTTCGTGGCACTCGAATGAGATGCAGCTGTATGCTCCATAGTGCCAGAACGAGTTGCACTATAGCCGTAGCGAGCTTGCGGCCGTGCAATTTGAGTCGTCGTTAATTTGCGAGCTTGTGCGTCTACGATTTTGCCGGTCTGCTCATCCGCGCCTCCGTAAGTTTGCGCGCTTGCATTTCTCCGCATATCTGCGCCTCTGTAAGTTTGCGCAGTATCACGGGCGCTTGGCGCCTCATCCTCATAGATACGGGTTTTTGGCAAACGCATCAGTGTCGCGACTAGACTCTTGCTAGCTCCATTCTGACTGCTTGATTGATTAGCCGGGCGCCTAGGTGCTTTATTTCTCGCAGAATGCGATGCGGAATTTTGCCCGGGATTTTTAGTAAAATTTTTCGTACTTTTTCGCGTGGAATTTTTAGCTGAATTCCCAGATGCACGCATATTTTTTGTGAACTTGGAATTTGAAAGGCTTTTAGCATTTGCAGGTTTTTTAGCATGCGGCTCGGCAGAGAATTTTGCCGAGGTATTTTTACTCGGATGATCTTTGGCTCGCAGATTTTGAGATGAAATTTTATATTTATGGTTTTGCTGCGCGGCGGTAGATTTGTGGCTTTGCTGCGCGGCAAAAGCGCCAGAAGAACTCGCCAAAATGAACGCAATTAAAAAAATACGAGCTAAATTTTTCATCGTTTTCCTTTCCATGGATTTTAGGCGAAATTTAGCAAAGCTTAGATTAAGCCGCGTTAAATTTAATGAGTGAGGCTATGAAATTTCAGCTCTAATTCCAAGCCGTATCGCCAAACAAAAACCTGGATAAAGGCTAAGCTGTAAAAATTCCACAGCTAGGATTCTGTTTGGCAATAGAATTTTATCACACTAAAAATATAATATCACAGCAAAATTTTATTTTGTAAGCGTTTAGGTGGGATGGCTGAAAAATTTTAAAGTTTTAGAATTCTGCGCTTAAATTTTGAGTGGCAAGTCAGAATTTAAGGTAAAAAGGAAGCTCAGATAAAATTTTAATTTTAAAGGATAATGCGGCAAAACTGCAAATTTGAGGTGAGATACGAAATTTGCGAGATCATGCAGTGACTAAAAATCACACCGCTTAATCGCTAATTCATAATAAATCGCCGCGCCTTAGACATACCCAAAACGCGGCACATCTCATTTTACGGCGCATAGCAAAAGCATCGCCGCGCATAAAGCATTTCGCGGCGCTGTAAAAATCTCGCAACGCCGTTTCAATGGCATAGGAGCGCCGAATGACGCTCCTATGGGGCTACATCATGCCGCCCATTCCACCCATGCCACCCATATCAGGCATTGGAGGCATTGCAGGCTTCTCCTCTTTGATCTCGCTTACGGTTGCTTCGGTCGTTAGAAGCAGGCTTGCGACGGAGACCGCATTTTGAAGCGCTATGCGCTCGACTTTGACCGGATCGATGATACCTGCTTCAAACATATTGACATACTCGCCGTTTGCGGCGTTGAAGCCGAATTTTTTATCTGAGCCTTGCTCGACCTTATTAGCTACGACGCCCGCGTCAAATCCCGCATTCTCGGCGATCTGGCGAAGCGGAGCGAAAAGCGCGCGCTTAACGATGTCCGCGCCAATAAGCTCGTCGCCGCTTAGAGCTAGTTTTACGCTAAGTCCAGCTCTGATTAGCGCAGCGCCGCCGCCGATTACGATACCCTCGTCTACGGCTGCTTTGGTTGCGTTTAGAGCGTCGTCTACGCGATCTTTTTTCTCTTTCATCTCAGTTTCGGTCGCAGCGCCCACCTTGATAACCGCAACGCCGCCGCTAAGCTTAGCCATGCGCTCTTGAAGTTTCTCTTTGTCGTAATCGCTCGTAGTCTCGGCGATCTGAGCTTTGATCTGCAAAACGCGCGCGTCGATATCTTTTTTCTTGCCCGCGCCGCCTACGATAGTGGTGTTATCTTTGTCGATCACGATACGCTCGGCTTGTCCAAGATCGGCCATAGAAGCGCTTTCTAGCGTTCTGCCAAGCTCCTCGCTAATGACGGCACCGCCCGTTAAAATCGCGATATCTTCAAGCATCGCCTTTCTGCGATCGCCAAATCCAGGGGCTTTGACCGCAGAGATGTTTAACACGCCGCGAAGTTTATTTACGACTAAAGTCGCAAGCGCCTCGCCCTCGATATCCTCGGCGATGATTAGAAGCGGTTTGCCGCTTTTTTGAACCTGCTCCAAAACCGGAAGTAGATCTTTTAAATTTGTAATTTTTTTGTCAAATAGAAGCACTAGCGGCGAGCTTAGCTCGACTAGCATTTTCTCGGCATTTGTAATGAAATATGGGCTTAGATAGCCGCGGTCAAACTGCATTCCCTCGACTACGTTTAACTCATCGTTGATAGATTTTGCCTCTTCTACCGTGATAACGCCGTCCTTGCCGACTCTTTCCATAGCGTCTGCGATCAGATCGCCCACCGCGCTGTCGTTATTAGCAGAGATCGTAGCGACCTGAGCGATCTCTTTTTTGCCACTTACTTTTTTAGAGGATTTTTTTAGCTCCTCAATAACCGCAGCGCTAAATTTATCCATACCGCGCTTAACTTCGATCGGATTTGCGCCCGCAGTTACGTTGCGTAGGCCCTCTTTAAAGATCGCGTGAGCTAGCACGGTCGCAGTCGTAGTGCCGTCGCCTGCTTGATCGTTGGTTTTACTCGCTACTTCGCGCACCAAAGAAGCACCCATATTCTCTAGCGTATCTTTTAGCTCAATCTCTTTAGCGACGGTTACGCCGTCTTTTGTGATCGCCGGAGCGCCGAAGCTCTTTTGGATTAAGACATTGCGACCGCGAGGTCCCATCGTAACTTTTACAGCGTCGTTTAGCTTCCTAACGCCCGCGTAAAGCTTGTTTCTTGCATCGTCTGAAAAAATAATCTCTTTTGCCATTTTCAATCCTTTTTATTTAATTATGCCTAAAACATCTTCTAAATTTAAGATAAGGTATTTCTTATCGTCTAAGCTGATCTCGCTACCTGCGTATTTTGCAAACGCTACGGTATCGCCATTTTTGACGCCTTCACATTCGCTGCCGACGGCTACGATTTTGCCGGTCGAAGGCTTCTCTTTTGAAGCATTGTCGGGGATGATGATGCCCGAAGCGGTCTTTTTTGTTTCCTCCTCGCGCTCTATTAGAACGCGCTTGCCAAGTGGTTGAAATTTCATTTCAGTCCTTTCTTTGATTTGTGATTTCTAAAATTGGCACTCAATGTGTTTGAGTGCTAAGATTATATGCAAAATTTAAAATCTTGTCAATAGTTTATGAAAAATTTTTATAAAACTTTAGTGATTTAAACTCAAGTATTGAGATTTCAAACGTTAAATTTTAAGGGCTATAATACCCTCAAATTTTAAATTTTTAAGGGGACGAAATGAAAATTTTCGGCATAATCGCAGGAATTTTAATCCTGCTTATAGTAGGCGCAGGCTGCCTATTTTTCAGCGATTTTGGCAACAATCTCACCAAGCCTTACGTAGAAAATTTGATCAAAGAAAAAAGCGGCCTTGACGTGAAGCTTGAGAAATTCGATCTAAATTTCGGCGATCTGGACATCAGCGCCAACGTAAATGATGCTGCGAACGTAAACGTAAAGGGCAAATACTCGCTTTTTGCGCGCTCTTTCGATCTTAACTATGACGCAAACGCGCACGATCTAGCCAAGCTTGGTATAAAAACGAGCGAAGGACTAAGCCTCAAAGGGCAAATTTTGGGCAACCTTGGCAAATTCGGCATCAACGGCAGCGGGCGGATTTTTGATAGCAACGTAAAATTTTTAGCAAATTTAAAAGACCTTAGTCCGCTTGATCTACAAATCGACGCTAAAGCTCTAAACGTCGAAAAAGCCCTTGCCGTGGCCTCTCTGCCGATCTACGCCAAAGGAAATATCGACATTCTCTCAGATATCAAGGCCGGAAACGGCGGCGCAGATGGCAACGCGAGCATCAAAAGCTCAAATTTGATCCTAAACGAATCTGCGTTTAAAGATATGAATATCTCCATCCCAAAGGGCGTGCAGATCACGCTAAACTCGGACATCACGGCGCAAAATGACGTCTTGCGAGCAGCAAGCAAGATCGATTCGACGCTAGGTAAGATCAGCGCCGAAAAATCGGAATTTGATCTGAAAAACAAAACTTTAAATTCCGATTTTAATCTGAGCTTGCCCGATCTAGCGAAGCTCGAAAGCCTGCTCGGGCGTAAAATTTCTGGCGATGTTAAAGCAAACGGAAATTTAAAGACCGATTTTTCTACGCTTGAGCTTTCAAACTCGCAAATTTCAGCGTTTAAAGATGCGCTTAAAGCGGATGCGGAGGCAAAATACGATCTAAAAAACAAAAACGGCGAGCTGTCCGCAAAGCTAAACGCAAACGATCTAGCCGCGCTGCAAAACGTCCTGGGAGTGAAGCTGCAAGGCAAAGCAAACGGCGAGCTTAGCGCGGCTTTAGCGCAAAATGAGCTTAAAAATCTAAACTTAAATCTAAACGCGATGGGCGGTAACCTGAATGCGAGCGGAAATTTAAACGATCTAAAACTTAAGGCGAGCAATCTAAATCTGGCTGTGCTTTCGGCTCTATTTTACGGCAACGCGATCGGAGAGGGCACGATAAACGGCGATGCGAAGTTAAGCTTAAAAGACAGTATCAACGGCACGGCGCAAATTTCGCTCGCTAACGGTGTAATTTTTAAGAAATTTTTAGACGGCGCGACGGGCAAGAGCTTCCCGAGCGATCTAAAAACTGATGCACAGGCGCAGACAAATATCAAAAACTCCGTTGCGACCTTTAGCGTAAGCGCAAACTCCGATCTGGCGCAGCTTCAGAGCCTAAACGGCACCTACGAGCTCAAAAATAAAGCGCTTAAAGCAAACTACGCGCTGCTGATCCCAAGCTTGCAGCGACTAGAATTTTTCTTAAATCGCAGACTAAACGGTAAAATTGCCGCTACCGGCGAGCTTTCGCACGACGGCAAGAGCCTGTTTGCTACCGTAAATTCTAAGGTTGCGGGCGGCGAGCTGAACGGACAGATCGCGGGCGATGAGGCGAACTTCAAACTTCAAAATTTTATCGTCAAAGAGCTTACGACGCTTCTAAATATCGATCACGTCTACGACGGCACGGGCAATGCAAATCTTACGTATAATACAAACTCGCACAGCGGCAAATTTGACGCGATCATCAACAACGGCCGCCTTCCTAGCGGCGGACTGATCGATAAAATCGGCAAAATTTTAGGGCGCGATCTAGGCGGCGAGGTCTATAACGACGCCAAAGTAAACGGCACGATCAAGCAGAATTTAATCAATTTCAACGCCGATATGAATGCGCAAAAAAGCAAGCTAAACGTCACGGGCGGCACGCTGGATAGCAAAACGGGCGCGATTTCGGTGCCAGTTAAGGCAAATATCGAAAAGACCGATCTTGAAATAAACATCACCGGCACGATCAAAGAACCGAAATACAATATCCAATCCGACTATCTAAAGGGCAAGCTAGACAAGCAGATCGGCAAGGGTATCGACAAGCTTTTCGGCGTAAAAAAGGACGATAACAGCAGCAAAAACGACGCGAAAAAGGAGAAATCAGACGCGATTAAAGGGCTGATAAATGGTCTATTTTAGCCCATTCGCTCCCATTTGGCGTTTAGAATTTTATGGATACTGCTAAACGAGCGCGAGATTTAAAATTTTGAAATTTTGAAATCTCGCGCAGTTTAAATTTTAAAATTTAGCGCTAGCCGGCGCAGCTAGAGCCGCAAAATTTCAAAACTCGGCGCACGCTATTTATCAAAATTTTAAATCTCGTTTCGGTCTGTATTTTAATGACGCTTTAAATTTATCGCCGTAAGCTTATCCAGCTTGCGCCGCTATCTGCAATGAAATGTACGTCGCAACCTAGCATCTTTTAAAGTGTTTCGTATCGATACTGCGCGCCGTGTTTTCAGGCTATCCGATGCTAATTAAAATTTCGCGGCGCAATGTTTATTGCAGTTGGCGCCATGCTTGATAAAATTTGCCCGCCATTATCGCAAGAAAAATGAGCGTCAAAGCTCCAAATATCGTAGCTGTAAATTTATCATCCGTCGTAGCGTATTTGTCATATCTGAATTTCATCAGATACTCGCGCTGCGGCGGATCGACGCTCGCATTATAATCCAAAAATAAGACCTGATATGCCGTACCGCGACCCTGAAACGGATGGCTTTGATACCAAGCTTTAACTCGCTTGCCTTCCAGCCATTCGTATGCGATTAGCGAGATAGAAGGCTTGATATTCACGCCTTGCCACTCGTCCGCTCCTGAGCGCTTAAAATTAGCTTCAGCAATTGCTGCATTGAGCAAAATTTTATTTTTATAAAAAGAGGTTAAGTTATCCGTATCGCCATTTAAAAAGACTTTGATAAATTTGCGCTCATCCGTAAAAATCTGCATATATTCGCGCCCATCATCGCTTCCGACATCCATGATTATTCCATTCGCAATTTTCAGATCATCTAAGCTTTTAGGATTCAAGCTAAAAAGAAATCCGTACCACATCGCCGCCAAATAAAATGCGATCATAAATAGATCGAACTTGCGATCTAAGTTATACCAAATTTCGCCGAGCTTCATCGATCATTACATTGTAAGTTTCGCTGCAAGATACGGAATTTTACGGCTTTTATTATCGCGGGCTATGCTGCATCGCAAGCGCCTCCATCGCCCCGACGGGCAGAAATAGCACTACGCCCACGATTACCACCGGTATAGCCACGATTACGCCTAACGTATCCAATAGGACGTTGCTCTCACAGCGTTCATGTCTAACCTCGATGTTTGCCGGAATCGGAGAGCGCAGCCTATCGCTTGGCTTCATTATTTTGCCAAGATTTTTGATCTGCACTACTCGCGCATCAAAGTTAAAAATAACCTCGATCTCACCTTTTTTCTCATCGATTTCGATGCGATTTGCTAGAGCTTTGATTTTGGCGACGTCTGCTCCTGCGGCAGAGTTTAAAAAAGCACTGAAGCTACCGCGCGCCTCGCCGTTTTTAGCATCGGTTACTTCGATCTGCACAAACTCGCGCTTAAGCCCCTTGGCGTATCCGCCGTCGTAAAATTCCGAGATTTTCTTAAGCGACGAGCCGTTCGTTAGGACATAGCTGAGTTTCTCGCCTACGATGTATTCCTTGCCATCGTTTATGAAAAATGCCGTTATCTTTTCGGGCGTTTCGTTCGCTCCAGGCGCTACGTTTTGTTTGCACTGGCACCCCACAAGCAGGACGGCTAGTAAAACCGCGATAAATTTTTTCATGATGATCCTTTAAAATTTTAAATTAGCGTATAAATTCCGCAGCCAAAGCTCTATCTTAAAAAATTTCAGCAGCGAAATTTTGCGCCTTAAATTTCACGCTCGGAATTTCAGTGCAAAATTCCGCGCTATAAAATCCCGACGCAGAATTTTGGGTGCGGAATTTCGATACGGAATTCTGCGTTCCGCAAAACTCCGCCGAGAAGCAAAGCCACGGCTTTTAAATTCCCGGCTCTACTTCAGTGCCGCTTTGACCGCCTCGCTTAGCCGCTTGCCGTCTACGCTTGAGCCGAGCGCTTCTTTGGCAGCTTTCATCACGCGCCCCATATCCTTTGCGCCGCTAGCGCCAAGCTGCGAGATTAGCGAGCTAACCGCAGCAGCAAGCTCGGCATCGCCTAGCTGCGCGGGCAGATAGGACGCGATGATCTCGATCTCGCCCTGCTCTTTTTGCACCAGATCGTCGCGACCGCCCGCGCGGTACTGCTCCACAGAGTCATTTCGGCGCTTGATCTCGCTTTGAAGTATGCTAAAGACGCGCTCATCGCTAAGGCTGATGCGCTCGTCCACCTCGACCTGCTTAAGCGCGGCGTTAAGCATCCGCAGGCTGTCTCTGCGGAAGTGATCGCCGCTTTTCATCGCCGTTTTAATGTCTTCTAAAATTTGCTCTCGCACACCCATTTTCTACTCCTTGAGATTAAAATTTCGGCGGTAATTTTAGCAAATTTAAAATTTGGCTTGGGTAAATTTAAGGGGATGAAATTTTAAAATTTTAAAGATTGATCGCGATTTGCGGCTAAGCTTAAAGCTCGCGCGGCTACCCTTTGCGGCAAAAAGCTCACGCATAAAAGGCTCTTGCAAAGCCTAGTAAAATTTAAAAGGCCCCGCGAGAAATAAAATTCCCGCGAGGCAAAGCAGGCGATAAAAGCTCGCGAAAGCTCTATTTAGCGCGTGAGAATATCATTCGCACGATTTGAAGCAAGAAGCACACGCTTCCTACCAAAAAGATCGTATCGCCGATGATGCGCGCCCAGCGAAGCCCGTAGAGGCTGTCTTTCTGCAAAAATTCCGCGCTTCTTGCATACCACATACCCACGTCGATCGCCGCGAACGCCTGCAAAATTCCAACCGGCAGAAGCGAGATTAGCACCATTAGAAGCAGACCCGCATTTAGCGCCCAAAAGCCGATCTTCATCAGCGTATCGTCGAAGCTTTTTTGCCTGTAGATATACAGCGCCACGAGCCACACGAAACCGAGCGCCAAAAAGCCGTATACGCCAAATAGCGCCGTATGAGCGTGCACCGCGGTGGTGTTTAAGCCCTGGATGTAAAATAGCGCAAGCGGTGGGTTGATTAAAAAGCCGAAAACGCCCGCGCCCAGCATATTCCAAAACGCCACGGCAATGAAGCAGTAAAGCGGCCATTTTAGACGCTTGGCCCAATCCTGCGCGAATTGAAGCTTGTAGTAATGAAACGCTTCCGAACCCAAAAGCACCAAAGGCACGACCTCAAGCGCCGAGAAGCTCGCACCCACAGCCATTATCGGCGTAGTGGTGCCCGCAAAATAGAGGTGGTGGAAGGTGCCAGGAATTCCGCCGATTAGGAAAATCGACGCGCTAGCAATCGAGGTGTAGGTGGCAAATTTCTTGCTTACTAAGCCCAAGGACGCGAATACGAACGCCAAAGACGCCGTCGCGAAAACCTCGAAAAATCCCTCGACCCAAAGGTGCACGACCCACCAGCGCCAGTACTCCATTACAGGAATCGGCGAGCGCTGTCCGTAAAATAGTCCCGCGCCGTAAAAAAGCCCCACGGCGATAACCGAAGCGGTAAAGATGGCCAATAAATTCTTATCGCCCTCGGCTCTAAAGCCCGCGATAAAGCCGCGAAGCACGAGTACCATCCAGATCACAAGGCCCACGAACAGTATCAGCTGCCAAATTCTACCGAGGTCTAAATACTCGTATCCTTGATGTCCGATCCAGAAACTGCTGCTTGGATCCATCTTACCCGCAATCGCCATGTATTCGCCCGCGAAGCTGCCGACGACCAAGAAAAGAAGCGCGTAGAAAAGCACGTCCACGCCGAGCTTTTGAAATTTAGGATCCTTGCCGCCGTTGATGATCGGAGCTAGAAACAATCCCGCCGCCAAAAAGCCCGTAGCGATCCAGAAAATGGACGCCTGTACGTGCCAGGTGCGAGCTAGCGAGTAAGGGATATATTGCGAAATATCAAGCCCGAAAAAGGACTGACCCTCGATCGTATAGTGCGCAACAAAGCCGCCGATGAAGGCTTGAAATGCAAACAACGCAATCGCTACGAAAAGGTACTTGCCGAGCGCCTTTTGCGACGGCGTAAGCGCTAAAGCGGCGATCGGATCGGCGTTTAGCTTCGCAGGAGCCTCGAAATCCTCGTCCTTTTTGCCGTAGAAATTTCCGAACCAAACCAACAAGCCGATGCCGGTAAGCAAAATAACGAGGCTTGCGATCGTCCAAACGACGTTTTCCGTGGTAGGGACATTGTCTATTAGCGGCTCGTGCGGCCAGTTATTGGTATAGGTCGCCTCTCCGCTCGGACGATCCGTAGAAACCGCCCAAGCAGTCCAAAATATGAAATCCATAAGCTCGGCGCGGTGTTGCTCGTTTGCGAGCGTGTTTTCCTTCATCGCGTAATCCTCGCGAAGCTTTTTAAAGCGCGGATCGTTTCCGAAAACGCCCATATACTCGTCTTTTACGACAGCCATAGCCTTCAAGCGATCGTCGCTTAGCTTAACGGTGCCGTCTTTTACGGTGTTGGTACGGTACTCGGCCTTGGTAAGCGCCTTAATCTGCGCCTTTTGCTCGTCATTTAAGGCGTCAAATTTCACGCCGAAACGCTCCTGCGCCTTGATATCCATAAACGCGACCAGCTCCTTATGCAGCCAATCCGCGCTCCAATCGGGCGCCTGATACGCTCCATGCCCCCAGATAGAGCCCACCTGCATACCGCCGATGCTCTGCCAGGCCTCCTGTCCGCGGTAAATGCGCTCGGTACTGATTAGCTCAGCTCCGCTAGCATCGGTAAATTTTACCACCGGCGGAGACTGCCTATACACCTCGCCGCCGTAAAAACCCAAGAAACTAAAGCCCACGATGAGTACCGCTACAAGCGTCATCCAGAGCTTCTTATACTCTGCCATTTTCACTCCTTTAACTGAAATTAGGAGAGAATTTTACCTATTTAAATTTCGATAAGCATTGAGGTCCGTCAATAAAAAGATAAAATTTATCTGCTTAAGCTGGAATTTATTAAAGTATACTGGAATAAGGTATTTTAGAAAATTTTATATAAAATTTATATCTATAAATCTATCCCTTACCTCGATATTATCAAGATTTAGATTTAGTTTGTCTTTTAAATACTTTTTCAAATTTACTCGTTCATACTCACTTAACATAGTTAGCGGAATGGCAAAATAATTACTATGAGTACTATCTAATAAAATTAGAACATTTAAATTTATGCTATCTATTCTTCTTAAAATTTTAAGTACACCAAAGCAAAGAAGATTTATCGGATGCAAAGCGTACGATAAAATTAGCAAGAGAAATTTTTTAAACCTAGTTATATTGGCATTGTATTTGCACGCGTCTTCAATCACGAGTCCAGAAAATTTATAAATAGCGATTTTATCAAAATTAGAAGTCTTTACGCTTTTATGTACTAAATATACATCGTTATAATTTTTGCATAAAGAATTATATTTTATTCTATCGGAATAGAAATTTAAAAATTTATGTTTATTAATAAATAAAATTCCCACTAAAAAAGTAACAGCTCCTAAAAATTGATATGCCCAAGCACTTCCTCTGCAGAAAAATAGAAATATAACTAAAAATACAGCTAATATTAAATAACATTCTGTGCTGATTTTAGTCCAATAATCTTTGATCATAAAAAGAGGCATTTCAGATTTATAACTTTGAAATTCCATACGATAATACTCCAAATTTTTAATTCAATACACCACTCTTTTCATTGACTTTGCTCTGCATCTTTCACTCCTTTTAAATAGAAATATATTTTATAAATAAATTCAAATGCAGACATTAATATTGCGGAACTCGAAAGAGAAAAACCGGATTGAAAGAAAAAAATATATCCAAAAATTGAAAATCTACTTTGAAATTCCGGCATAAAATGGCTTGTTCTTATGCTGATACCGCTACTTGCAAAATATCCGGTATAATAAACCTCAAACATAAAAATACCGAGACCGAACATAAACGGAAGCAACAAAAACGGAAAATCGTTTTCCCGCTTCTTTTTTGAAAGCAATATAAAATCATCATCATATCTGCAAAAGTAAATATAATAAACCAATGAATATAAGCTAGAAACCGCAAAAATAATAATCCCGTATATCCAACATAATACTAACGTAAAATTCAGAAAGTTGGGTGTAGGGACTAATACTACCAATAATTTCGATATTTGGAAAATAACTTTTCATAAAATTTACGAAATTTAAGCACACAGGAGAAATATCTAAAATATTTTTAGGAATTATAAAGGCGCTAAGAGAATATAAAAAATATATAAAACATAATTTCGTAAAAAATTTGCCGAATTTTACACGAGTATTTTCTATTCTTATCTTTTTGCTTTCAAATTCTAAATCCTGCAATCTTGACCCCTAAATAAAATGATTATGCATTTTATTGCCTACTACCTTAAACAAACTATAAATTAGCATATTTATATTGTGCTTAATAAACGCAATCTATGCAAGGGCTTCCGAAAGTGGATCAAATTTGGATTTGCATCCAAATTTAAAGCGATCCGTCGCTGCTGCTTTCGCGGGGTTTAGGAAGCGGCGAAATTTTAGTGTAATACTCTTCCTTGCCGTTGTATGAGCTGCTAAAGACGCCGTCGGGAACCGTGAAATTTCGTTTAGTTTGCGGATACTCTTTTAAGTAGGCATCTAAAAATTTTGCAAACACCGGTGCTGCGGTACGTCCGCCACCCTCGACCTTTCGCATCGGTTTATAATCGTCGTTGCCATACCAGATTATGATCTGCAAATCCGGCGTAAAGCCGCAAAACCATGCATCTATGCTGTCGTTTGAGGTACCTGTTTTGCCCGCTATGTCGATGCCCTGCACGCGCGCGCGAGTACCGGTGCCGCGCTGCACGATATTTTTTAGCAGCGTAGTCATCAGATATGCCTGTTCAGGGCGCAGCACGCGACGTCTCTCAGGCTCGATAAAGCGAGTTTTGCCGTCCTTATCGGTAATCGAAACGATAAATTTTGATTTTGCAGTAATCCCAAGCCCCGGAAACATCGAATACATCGTGGAGTATTCAAGCGGCGAAATTCCGTAGCTGCCGATAGCCACTGACAGGGCGGGCGGGACGTTTTTAAAGCCGAACTCGCCAAGCTTTTTTACCGCGCGATCAACGCCGATAGATTGCATCAGATTGATCGAGGCAAGGTTGCGCGAGCGAGTTAAAGCTTCTTTGATCGTGATGTAGCCGCTGTAAGTCTTGTCGTAATTTTTCGGCTTCCACGTTTTATCGCTGCCATCGTCGAATTCTCTAGCTATATCGGGCACCTCAGTCATCGTCGAGTAGCCCATATCAAGGGCGATTTGATAGACGAAAGGCTTAAAGCTGGAGCCGGTTTGGCGCTGGGATTGGCTGGCGCGATTGAAATTTGATTTCGCGTAATCCACGCCGCCTACTAAGGCTAAAATTTCGCCGTTTTGCGGATGCGTGACGACCATAGCGCCGTTTACGTTGCTTGCATTGGCGTCTTTGTTGCGCTTTAAAATTTCATTGTAGCCGAAAACTAATGCCTCTTGCGCCATCGCTTGCGCCTTTAAATCAAGGCTCGTATCTATGCGGTATCCGCCCGTGCGGACGTCCGGTAGAATTTTTTCCGCTTCTTTTATGATCTCATCTACGGCATACGGCGCTACATTTTGCGTGAGCGTTTCGTTGTAGATCGTAGGCTGCTCGTTCATCGCAAGCTCATATTCGGTCTTATTTATCCAGCCGAGCTCATGCATCCTATAAATCACGTTATTGGCGCGCGAAAGCGACAAATCCAGGTGCTTAGTAGGATCGAAGCTGCTAGGAGCTTTCGGCAAGCCCACTAAAATCGCAATCTCTTTAAGGCTTAAATCTTGCAAATCCTTTTTGAAATATCCCAAGGCCGCCGTGCGGATGCCGTAATATCCGTGCCCAAAATATACTTCGTTGAAGTAACGCTCTAGAATTTGTTCCTTACTTAGAGCATTTTCTATTTTAAGCGATAGGATTGCTTCTTTGATCTTGCGATCAAGCTTCTTTTCGCTCGAAAGAACTAAATTTCGCGTGATCTGCTGCGTAATCGTGGAAGCCCCTTCGACGAATTTCATCGCTTTGACATCCTTAATAATCGCCCTAAAAATCGCCTCGACATTCACGCCGCCGTGTTCGAAAAACGCCGTATCCTCGATAGCTACGAGCGCCTCGATCACGCGACCTGGGATCTCGTCAAATTTTACGTAAATTCTATTTTGTTCATTAAAAACATTGGCTATCAAATTGCCGTTGCGGTCATAAATTTTAGTCGTAAGCTCGGGATGATAATCGATGATTGAGTCCGATTCCAAGCGGATTTGCGAGTAAAAATACAAAAAAATCCCGCCCGCGGCAAACGCACAAACCGTAATAAAACTAAATAAAACTCTTACCATACAAACCTCTTTAAATTTTCCAGATCAAGCCCCATCGCCGTGAATTTTGACCCACGCGAGCTTTTGATATATTTTTCGTTAAAGCCTTCGATACTCATCGCACCCGCCTTGCCGCGCCAATCGCCGCTAGCGATATAGCCTTTTAAATCTGCTTCATTAAATTCCGCAAATTCAAAGCTTGCGACGCTAAGCGTCGAAAGCTCTAGCGCCTTATTACAAAAAATCATCGCAGTATAAACGGCGCAGCTAGCACCACTTTGAGCTCGCAGCATCCTTAATGCGTCCGCTTCATCCCGCGCCTTGCCTAAAATTTCGCCGCCGGCAAGTACGGAGCTATCGGCAAACAGCACTCTATCATAATTTTTATAAATTTTAAAAAACTGCGTTTTCTTGGCCAAGACAACGCGGTAAGCATAGGTGCGTGCATCGTCCTTACTAATGCCGCTTTCGTCAAAATTAAAAGGAATTTGCGTAAATTCTACGCCGCTATCCTTTAGAATTTGCGCTCTAGTAGGCGAGCTGGAAGCTAAATAGATCATCAAAACTCGCCCACCGTCACGCCTAGATAAACGCAAATCAGCGTAACTACGATATTTAACGGGATGAAATATTTAACGACGATGATTAAATGCTCATTCGCCTCAAGCTCATCGCCCGCATCCAAAGCTCGCTTCAAAGATGAAATTTTATAATGCATGTAGATAAAATTTAGTAGTATAAAGCCGGCGCCAGCCCATAGCGTCGCAATCGCGCCTTTTACCATAGGATCTGAAAATTTAAAACCTCCGCCGTCCGCAAGAAAAAATCCACTTACGCAAACGATCACCAAAAATAGCGCAAAGAATTGCTCATAGCGCTTCATATATCGCAAAATTTCTGCAAATTTTACATCCTTCGCATCTGCTTGGCTTTTACTGCTTAAATTCATAAAAATTCGCGCGATCAAAAATACGCAGATCTGCGCGCAGATCAAAAAAATCACGCTTAAAATGTGAATCAGCGGCAAAATTTGCGAGGCTTTGATGAAGCCGGTATCGATTTCGTTCAAATCTTACCTTTTGCGTAAGAGATCGCCTCTTTGATCGCTTCTTCGATTTTTAGCACGTCCTTGCCGCCTGCGGTCGCAAAATCATCGCGTCCGCCGCCGCCGCCGCCTAAAATTTGCGCCGCTAGCTTAACCCACTCGCCAGCTTTAATAGGCGCGTTTTTAACGCCTGCTGCGATTGAAATTTTGCCGTCGGTGCCTACTTGCATCAGCATTATCGCCGCCTTTTCGTGGCTATTTTTAAACTCATCTATCATAGTTTTTATATCACCGCTTTCGACTGAGGCTACGCAAAGTTTGATATCGCCGACATTTAAAAATGCCAGTGCATGGGAATTACTTGCATGCTTGATCTGATCTTTTAGCGATCTGATCTCATCTTTTAATTTCTCAATCGCGCGGAGAGGCTCAATCCCTTTTAGCTCCGCAGAAATTTCAGCAAGCTTAGCGCGATTTTGAAGCGCCAAATTTAAAGCGGCGCGCGAACAAACTGCCTCGATACGCCTAACACCCGCACTTACGCCGCTTTCTTTAACTATAAAAAACGGTCCTATCTCGCTTAAATTACGCACGTGAATTCCGCCGCAAAGCTCCTTACTAATCTCTCCGAAGCTCACGACGCGCACCTTTGAGCCGTATTTTTCGCCAAAAAGCGCAATCGCGCCGCTATTTTTAGCGTCATCTATATCCATAATCTCAGTTTTTGCCGCACAGCCCTTGCAAACGGCATTATTTACAAATTCCTCGATTTTAGCCAGCTCCTCGTCGCTAAGTGCCTTAGGATGCGAGAAGTCAAATCTTAAGCGATCTGCCTCGACTAAGCTTCCTGCTTGAGCGATATGAGCCCCTAGTACCGCACGAAGCGCCGCATGCAAAAGATGCGTCGCGCTGTGATGACGTGCAATCTGCTCACGCTCCTCAGAAACCTTGAGCCCGACGATATCGCCAATTTTTAAGTTACGATTAAGGCGCAAGTGGGATAAATTTAACCCATAAAATTTCTGAGTATCAAACACATCGGCTATGGACTCCACTTCGCCGCTATCGCCCGTCTGACCGCCGCTTTGTGCATAAAACGGAGTGACATCAAACATCGCCCAGCCGATATCGCCGGCTTTGAGCTCATCCACTTCCGCAAAATCCTCGTTAAGTAGCGCTAAAACCTTGCTCGTGCGGCTAAGCTCTTCGTAACCGCTAAATTTATTCTCGCCGAATTTCTCTAGCAGCGCCTTGAAATCGCCACGAACGTTTTTATCGCCGCTACCCTTCCATGCGGCTTTAGCTATCTGCCTTTGCTCGCTCATAAGCGCGTCAAATTTAGCCTCATCCACGCGCAAATTTTTCTCGCGCAGCATATCAGCGGTCAGATCGAGCGGAAAGCCGTAGGTATCATATAACTTAAACGCGACCTCACCGCTAAAAATTTCTTTAGTGCGCGCAAGCTCCTCGTTAAAAAGCTCGATGCCGTTTGCCAAAGTGGCGAAAAACCGCTCCTCTTCGAGTTTGATCTGCTCCTTTACGGCTTGCTTTTTCTCATTCAGATAGGCATAGTGCCCGCCCATCAGCTCGCATACTTTATCCACGAGGCGATACATAAATGGCTCTTTGATGCCGAGTAGATAGCCGTGGCGAACGGCACGGCGCAGAATTCTACGCAAAACATATCCCCTACCCTCGCGGTTAAAATTTGTTCCCTGCGCTAGCAAAAACGTAACCGAGCGGATATGATCGGCGATGACGCGATAGCTCGCGCCGCTTTCATAAACGTAAGGTTTGCCGCAAAGCTTCGCGACCTCATCAATTAGCGGCATAAAAAGCGAGCTGTCATAGTTGCTAAATTTGCCCTCTTTAATCGCCGTGACGCGCTCAAGCCCCATGCCCGTGTCAATGCTAGGCTTTGGAAGCGGGCTAAGCTTGCCGTCTTTGCTGCGCTCATACTGCATGAAAACTAAATTCCAAATCTCCAAAAAGCGGTCGCCGTCGCCGCCCATATAATCCTCGGGCGAGTGAAAATGCTCCTCACCCTGATCGTAAAAAATTTCGCTGCACGGACCGCACGGTCCGGTATCGCCCATCGCCCAAAAGTTATCGTGGTCGCCGAAGCGGTAGATACGCTCCTGCGCTATGTGCTGCGCCCAGAACCCAAACGCTTCGTCGTCTTTCTCGTGCACGGTGACGTAAAGTTTGTCTTTGGGAAGCTTTAAAATTTCGGTTACGAACTCCCACGCATAGGCGATCGCCTGCTCTTTGAAATACTCGCCGAAGCTGAAATTTCCAAGCATCTCAAAAAACGTATGATGGCGCGCGGTGTAGCCGACGTTGTCTAGGTCGTTGTGTTTGCCGCCGGCGCGGATGCAGGTCTGACAGCTCGTGCGGATAGGCGGCGTCGGGCGCGGTACGGCTCCGGTGAATATGCTTTTAAAGGGCACCATGCCCGCGTTGGTAAAAAGCAAGCTGTCGTCATCGGGCACTAGCGGCGCGCTAGGAACGATCTGATGCCCCTTGCTTGCAAAGAAATTTAAATATTCGCTTCTAATATCCATGATTTGTCCTATTTCAAGTTAAATTTTAAAGGCGCATTTTAGCTAAATTAGATTTTAAAAATTATAAATTTTAACCATTCTTAGTTATAATGGCGCGAAAGATTAAATTTAGGGCATGGCGATGAAAAAAAAGATAGCGATCATAGGCATGGGCGAGCTTGGTCAAAAGCACTTCAGCGAGCTAAGAAGGAGCGATTATTTCGAGCTTGTAGCGCTTTATCATAAGGGCAGCAGTGAAAATTTCGGCCCGCGCTATCCGATCTTTGATAATCTAACCGATCTTTTTAACGTCGCTAAGCCCGATGCCGTAGTCATCACGGCTCCACCGCCATCGCATAAAGAGCTGATTTTAAAATGCCTGCCGTTTACCAAAAATATCTTTGTAGAATCTCCGCTCGCACAAAGCCTAGCCGAAGCTAGAGAGATAAACTACGCAGTCACCACTAACGGCACGCGCCTAGCCGTAGGCTACTCCGACCGCTACAATCCAGTAATCGTATCCTTGCTACGCGAGCTTGCCAAGGGGGATAAAATTTTTTCGATGAGCTTTGTAAGCGGTTTTGCAAACGATGATAGAGCAGATATCGTCGCCAATGCCCTTTTTAGAGATATCGATCTTGTGCGGCTGCTTTCTCACAGCGAGATCGCCTGCATAGAACTTAGCAAAAATATCTCTAAAGAGCGCACTCTAGCCGCATGCGCGACGCTTCACACAAAAAGCGGCTGCTATTGCACGCTAATGCAGTCCAATCTCTATCCGATCAGGCGCCACGGTATCGAGATTTGCACCGACAGCGGTGTGTATTTCGGCGATCTAATCTCAATAACTCTTTTTAAAATTACGCCTGACGGGCGCGTAAATCTGCGCGTCGATCGCGATGACTTTTCGCTGCGCCGCGAACACGAAGCGTTTTGCGCGATGTGCGACAGCAGTACTAACGCAGGTCTTGCAAGCGTAGAGGACGCGATAAAAATCAGAGAAATCATCTCATGAAAAAAGCCCTAATTTTGCTCAACATGGGCGGCCCGAACAATCTGAGCGAGGTTGAAGTTTTTTTAAAAAATATGTTTAACGACCCCTTTATTTTGGGCGTTAAGAGTGATTTTTGGCGCAGCGTTTTGGCCTCTCTCATCGTAAAAAGCAGAACCGCATCGGCGCGCAGCAACTACGAAAAATTGGGCGGGCGCTCGCCGATATGCTTCATCACCGAAGCGCTTTGCGAGCGGGTAAATTTACTCGCGCGAGCAAAATTAGGCGCGGGATTAAAATTTGAAGGCGCAGCGGATGCGGGCGCCGCGAATGAGCCACAACAAGAGATTTCATTGCAGAGCAAGCCGCCGCAAGACGCCCCGACGCATGGCGAGCCGCTACAAAATGAAGCGCCGAAGGATGAAAAACCGATAGATGAGCTAATTTGCGATTATGCGATGAATTACACGCCGCCCTTTGCGGAGGATGTGTTTAAAAAATACGCGGATTTTGATGAGATAATTTTGATGCCTTTGTATCCGCACTTCTCGAAAACGACGGTGCAATCGAGCCTGTGCTCTGCCGAAGCGGCACTTAAGCGGCTCGGGATAAAAAATTATAAGATAGTTGATATTTTCTACGACAGCGCCGCTTACAACGAAATTTTACTAAATTTAATCACGGGATGCGTCGCAAAATTTAGCGCGGATGAAATTTCGCAAATTTCACTCATATTTTCCGCACATTCGCTGCCGGTAAAAATGATCACCGCGGGCGATCCCTACGAGGCGCAGGTAAAGGCGCACGTGGAAATTTTAAAAGATCTGCTGGCTGCGCGCGGGATTAAATTTAAAGAGATTATCTTGGCATATCAATCGCGCCTGGGCCCCGTGAAGTGGCTAGAGCCCAATGTCGCGGACGTTTTACGGGATCTGCAGAGCAAAAAAGCGCTCATATTTCCGATCGCATTTTGCGTGGATAATTCCGAGACCGATTTCGAGCTGGATATTTTTTATAAGGACCAGGTGCGCGAGCTGGGTTACGAATACTACGAAGTGTGCAAATGCCCGAACTCCCGCGAGGATTTTGCAAAATTTATACTCGCGCAGGCGCTGTAAATTTAGAGATTAAAATTTAATCTTTTAGTTTGGATTTTT
>NZ_CALIIU010000013.1 GCF_938017775.1 uncultured Campylobacter sp. | reverse complement strand
TTTTAAATTTTAAAATTTTAATTGCAAAATTCTCTTTATAGAATTCTCGCCGCAAAATTCTTACTTAGGAATTCTGCCGCCAAATTCTAACTCCAAATTTTAACCGCAAAATCAGAATTTCATACGCTTCAAATACCGCGAGTAAGCAAAATTTCATCTAAATTTTATAGTGAAGAAAGCGGGAATTTTATATAATCTCGAAAATCTAAAGGACTGCTCGTGAACCAAGACAAAAGCCCCATACGGATAATTTTCATCTCGCTTTTGATCTCTTATGCAAGCTTCGGCGTTGCGGGATTTATGCTTTTTACTATTTTAAACGAGCTTGGGATCGAAATCGATTTTGCCTCCACTCCACGCTCGCCTATTTTTGCCTATTTTCTCACGTTTGCGCAAAAGCTCTTGCCGGCTTTTTTATTCGGCGGATATTTCGCATTTAGGATGATTAGATACAAAATTCTAGGCATAGATTGCAAGCTAGATTTTATGTTTTTCATAACATTTTGCGCATGCTTTGCGTCAATGATCGTGATGGGCTCTTTGTGTTTGATATTTGGATTATTGCTTTTACGGTACGAGCTTTACTTTTTCGGCGGCACATTTTTATTGTCTGTGTGCCTCACATACGCGCTATTTAAACGCTCTGGTTTTATGCTAAGCGGGCTTTTGAAAAATCTAGGCGCGAGCTTTAATGTAGATTTTAAGCTCCGCGTCATCGTAACGATACTGCTCGCGCTCATAGCCTGCTTCATGCTTTATTGCAAGCTCGCATAAAAGTAGCAGTGCAAATTGCGTCTACACCCAGCGTGATTCGCGCCGCTAAATTTTAAAATTCTGCGCTGCGAATTTAGCTGTAAATCGAGCCGCAAATTTAAACTACGCTCAAAATTTTGGTTAAATTTCACTCATTAAATTTTCCTGCCGATTTGAGCCGATTAAAAGCAAATTTGACGTATAATCTCGCGAAATTTCAGGGAGCCAAGGTGCGCAAAAACATAAAATACTTAATTTACAAGTTCTTTTTGGGTAACGTCTTTTTGGCCATTTTTGTGATTTCATTTTACGTTGTTTCGTGGCATATTAAAAATATTTCAAATATCGATGTTATGAGCCTTTTGAAGGGATATTTTTTATTTCCGGGCGATATTCGTCTGCCTTTTACGACGGCGATTCTTGAGCTATTCGCCTTTTATATCAGCAGCAGTTTGAGCGATTTCTATGTCAAAGAGGTCGATCGCAAGCTAAATTTTATATTTTTTATCGCCTTTACGACGATAGGAATTTTAGCGCTTACCGCCGTTACTTATATCATAGTATTCGGTTTTATGCTATTCGGTCTGGATTTGGATAAAAAATTAGTAGCGATATTATCCGCCGTGATATTATTCATAGGCACCTATTCCACGGCATTTTCATTTCGCAAAAGCGATTACGAGCTCGGTAAATTTTTACAAATCGTTAGTCTAAAAAGGCGCTGGAATGCCAACGAAACACTATCGTCTATTTTATTGCTTATAGGCGTAATAATATGGTTAAACTTTATCGTTTTTGAATCTAAATAAAGCTAAGCGCCCCGTTTAATTTTGTCCGTCTGCGCTAAATTTAATAGGCGTAGATCGCCCGCACGGTGAGACAAAATTTTAAAGCACGAAATATTTTTTATCAAAATTTAAACCTACGCATTATAATTGCAGGAATTAAAAAGGACGGCAATTGGATATGAAAAAACATATATTAATCGCGATTTTAGGCTTACTTTGCGCCTTTATAGATATTAATTACATAGGTTTTCTTATCGCATTAAATTTGATAGTAGTCTTGGTTTGCGCCGCTTTTCCTTTTATGAAAAAGAATTATATATTTTTTCTACTGCTTGTCTTAAATTTAGCTTTGTATTTGAATAATATCTACACCCCTTTTGAAAAGCCCGAGCTTTGGACTTATAGCATACCTGCGCTGGCAAATGCGACGAAATTTATCGAACACACGGAGTGGTTTTAAATTTAGCCAAACGCCTTCTATTTTAATAGCGTGGAAACGACACAACGCGCGCTACATTTTTAAATTTAGCCAAGTGCATCGCGCCGCTCAAATTTAAAATTTCGCACCGCGAATTGAGCTGTAAATAGAGCCGCAAATTTAAACTACGCATCAAAATTTTGGCTAAATTTCACTCATCAAATTTTCCTGCCGATTTGAGCCTGTTAAAAGCAAATTTGCCGTATAATCTCGCGAAATTTCAGGGAGCCAAGGTGCGCAAAAACATAAAATACCTAATTTACAAGTTTCTTTTAGGCAATGTCTTTTTGGCAGTTTTTTTGATTTCATTTTACGTTGCTTCGTGGCACCTCTCAAAACTTTTAAATGTTAATATAATAGACCTTTTGAAGGGATATTTTTTATTTCCGGGCGATATTCGCCTGCCTTTTACGACGGTAATTCTTGAGTTATTTTCCTTCTATATCAGTAGCAGTTTGAGCGATTTTTATGTCAAAGGCATTGATCGCAAGCTTAATATTATATTTTTCATCGCCTTTGCGACGATAGGTATATTCATCGTAAACATACTATCTTTATTTATGATTTTCGGTACGATCGTATGGCAAAAGTCAAATGCGGCATTTTCAGCAATGTGTCTATTTTTAGGGATAATTTGGACAGCTTGGCTATTCAAGAGCAGCGAATATGAGTTGGGGAAATTTTTGCAAAATTGCAGTAGCAAAAGACACTACAAAATTGACAAAGCACTATTGATAGTACTGCTTATAATCGCGCTCTTAGTAATTATACCGATAATAGCAAAGAGTTTTTAGGTATTAAAGTCGCTACTGCTTTTTACCAGGCAAACACAAGATTTTGATTAAAATACTATTTCTGCAGCTACAATACTATCTTGCTCTACTTTGTAATCTTAAACCAGCCGTAGAATTCGTTCGCTTCCAGGTGCAGATCACCCGCGCTAGAGATGAAAAGCGGCCGTAGCGAGGAATTTGCTCTAAAATTTCCCGCGTCCCTCATCTGCGCGCTGTAAAAAATAAGCGCATGGCTCGCAAACTGCGCAAACTCGTCAAACGAACTCGCACCCGCTTCTATCATCGTGATTTTCGCGCCCGCAGGCGGCGCGGACGAGACCTCCACCTTGCGATCCGCGACGCCAAAAAGCGGAATGCTTGTATCAAAATCCGAAAGTGCGCGGCGCGAGTATATCCAAACATCAGGGGGGCGCGGCTTTAGGTTTTGCGGCGCGGCACACGCGTCTAGCGCCGGCATATCGGCTCTGCCTGCCGAAGCGCTAATTTCGTCAAATTTAGCCGCGCGCACGTCCAGCGTCGGCCTGTCGGCGCGCACGGTCTGCCCGCCCACGCCTACGTAATCGCACACGCCGCGCAGCTCGTGCACGAACGCGCGCTGCTTCTCGCTGCCGATCCGCCCATGCACCGCGCCGTTTAGCGTGGCGTTGATTTTGATGAAGCAAAAGCCGCCCTTGCGCGCCAGATAAAACGGCTCCGCAAGCTCCGTCGCCGCGGCACGGCAAACGTCAAATTTCACCTCTATGCCCCCACGGCGTAAAATTTCCGCGCCGCCCGCAGCCTGTGCATTCGTATCGCGCGCGCCGATTACCACGCGCGACAGCCCAAGCTCCACCAAAAGCTCGGCGCAAGACGGGGTCTTGCCGCGGTGCGCGCAGGGCTCAAGCGTGACGTAGGCGCAAGCGCCGCGCAAAAGCCCGCCGTGGCGATTTAAGATGAAATCGTAAGTGAAGCTCGGCTGCAAAAGCGCGCTTTTTAGGGCTTTTGTGTTTTGAAATTTAACGCCGAATTTGCGGGCGTATTCGCAAGCGAAATCCTGCGCAAAATTTGCGTCCAGATCGCACAGCACGGCAAAAACAGCATTTGCCTCGGCGTGTAAAAAGCCCGCCTTTTTATGCGCGCCTATACTTAGAACTCTGCCGCTCTTATCCAGCAGCGCGCAGCCCACGGCGGGGTTGGGTAGCGTCAAGGTCTGATAGCGCCACGCAGCCCGCAGCGCCAAATCCATATAAAATTCGTCGTTCATAAAATTTCCAAAATTTAAATTGTCCCGCTCCGTTGCGATTGCTTAGCCGATTTGCGACAAACCAGTAATCGCGTCTGTTCGCAACAGATTGCAGCTCTGCGCAAACCGACTAGCTCACCTGCGCTCATCCTTGCTGTACCGGATAGCGCCGGCTCGCACTTAGCCCACTTGCGAGAGCCAAGCTTGCTTTAAACGCCAAATTTATCGGAGCTTACAAGCCGCGCGCCGTATGTGCCCGGGCGAAATTCCGCGCGGAAGCGAAACTGCGAAATCTTACCACAGGTTTTAGAATTTTATCCTAAATCGCAAATTTTGCGGCGTCCGTTTCGCGCGCGAATGGCACAAAATTTTACGCTTATCGTGCAAAAGAGCGTCTACCGATAGCGCGCACAAACGCTAATTTTGCGAAGTAAAATTTTAATGGAGTGCCAGGGCAAAACAGCAAGCGGATGCGAATATGAAATTTCAAAAGTCGCGGCTTGATTTCAGCTCAAATTCAGGGGGGGGGATAGAATTACACGAATCTTCTTCAAAGGATCAAAATGTCTGAACAACCGACCGTTCAACCCCAATCAAACGTGCTTGGGATACTCTCCATAGTCTTCGCGATTTTAGGGATCTTTTTCCTAGGGATCGTTTTCGTTCCGCTTGCGTTTTTGTGTGCGATCGCCGCGACCTATCAAGCCGTCAAAAAACAAGCCTCGCTCGTAATAGCGATACTCGCATGGATCCTTACGATCGTGGGACTCATGACCTCGCCCGTGCTGCTAGCCACAATCGGCATTTCCGCTTCGTAGCCGCAAATATCCGCGCTGCTTGGCGGAATTTTAATTATCCGATGGGCGGCTCGCAAACCTCTGCCCGCAGAGTTTTAAAGCGTAAATTTATCGCGGAATTTCCCGCTTTGCTATGGATTTTGCCTTGCGAGTTTTGCGTGCCGTCTATGTCTCGCGACACGGAATTTTCCGCACCGCTTTGCGTAAAATTTTACGGCGCGCCTTACTCGATTTTGATTTTCGCGTTCTCGCCGAAATTTTACCGCTAAAGCAGGGCTGCCGAAATTCTATAAAAAGCCTTATTGATGAAATTTTGCGATTAAGCCGTGCTTGCAAATAGCCGTAGCGCGATCGCGATACAGACGCCGCAAAGCTCGCAGGCGCAATATTCTGGTGCGGACGGTAAAATCTAAATTTATGGCAAAGCGTAAAATTTAAAATTCTACTTTGCGGCAAAAAGCGTGGAATTTTGCCGCGCCGAAACAGCGCGTAAATTTTAAATTTAGCCGCCTTTTGGCGCGACGTAAAATTCCAAAGCAACGCGCAAGCATCACGCAAAACTTATCTTTTAGCGGTGCAGCGTGAAATTTTAAAGCGCCGCCTAGTAGCGTGAAAAATTACCTTTTATCGGCGTAAGATAAAATTTCAAAACAAGCAAAGCGGCGCTGGAAATTTAAAATTTTGCGCCGAGCGCCACGAGAGATCAAGAGCGGCTAAGAACAACTAGGAGCTGTAAATTTCAAAAGCGATTTTAAAATTTAAACCTCAAAATTTTGAGCTAAAATTTCAAACTTGCAAATCCCGCGCGGTAAATTTTAAAGCCTTATTTGCAAAATTTCAAATCTGCGCGCAGAGCTTTAAAATCCACGTCGCTACCACTGCACGTAGGTTCGCGCCTTTTTGATCTCGTCAAGTCGCACGCTTACCTCGCCGCCGTCCGTGCGCAGTCTAAGCACGCCGCCTTCGCAGCCAAGCACCTCGCCGCTTAGCTTCTGCCCGTCCGTGCGGCTTAGGCGCACCAGCTCGCCCACGGAGTTTGCGAAATGCTGTGGCTTGCTTAGCTTGCGCTCAAGCCCGGGCGAGCCGACCTCTAGCGTCCACTCGCCCTCAAGCGGCGGCTCCACGTCAAAAATCGGTGAAAGCAGCCGCGATAGCCGCTCGCAGTCATCCAGCCCCACGCCGCCCGCTTTCGTGATACTGATGCGATAGATCGTTCTGCCGTTTTCGCTCACCGTCTCCACGTCGTAAAGCTGCACGCCGCACTCGCGCGCCAAAGCCTCTAAATCAACCATTTTTGCGCAGCTCCTCCTTTATTTTGTCAAAAAGATCGTCCATTTTGTTTTGATACTCCAAGCGGTCGTCAAATTTGAAGTGAAACGCGGGGCAGCGGTACCAGCCCTCCGCCTCGGCGCAGAAGTTTTGCAAATATCTCGCCACGCGGCCGAGCTTTTCGAGCACGAATTCCTGCTCGCGCTCGTCGAAGGCGTTTTTATCCAGATACACGAACGCGTCGTAGCGCCCGCGCTTGCACTCCACGTCGGTGACGCACAGCCCGCGCAAAAGCTCGTCCTCAAGGCTTGCGAGCGCTTCGGGGATGAGTTGTTTTAGCACGCTTTGCGTGCGCAGTCTTCTTAGTTCGGTCGGATTCATCTTTACCTCGCTATCTTAAATCGCCGCAGATTGCGCGGCGATGGAATTTTATTTTGCGTCTTGCGATGACGGAATTTTATTGCTTTGTCGCAGCGGAGCGTCCGTCTCGCGGCGACATAGAATTTTGTCTCGCATCCATCTTATTGGCGACGCGGAATTCTATTTCTCTTAGGCACGGCGGCAACGCAGAATTTTATCTCGTTTCGACATGGCAAAATATCCGTCCTGCGGCGACGCGGCCTGTTTAAATTTGACGCGGCTTGCGATGCGTCGGAGCATCCGTTTAAATTCTGAGCGGTTTGCCGCACGCAGATATTGCAAGCGGCGCCGCGCTTTTTAAAATTTCGCTTTTAAATTTTAAAAAGCGAGCTCGGCTTTGAAATTTTGCTCTTAAATTTTAGCCTTTAGCCCGGTGCTCCACGCTTAAATTTTAAACGCAGATCGCGCAAGAATTTTGCGGCTCGCATACAAAAGCTCGTCGCATAGCCGCACCGCTACCACAGAAATATTTTCGCGCCAAGACGCGGTGCTATTCTGCGCCGTGCTCTGCTCGCCACGGGCGCTATACCGCTGCCACGCTGCCCGTTCTTGGTGCCGCCACAGCGCGCGGCGGCACCCTCTTTGCGCTACGCTCGCTTACTGCGTCGCTTTTGCGATATCCGCGCTGCCGTCTTTTGGCAGCGCCGCGATGGCACCACGCGCCGTTGCAGCATCATTTTTAAATCGCACTACCCGCCGCGTCGCTATTTTGCCGCACACTGCGCCGCTTCGAAATTTATCTTAAATTTTAAAAGCGCTTCGATGCCATGCGAAATCTAAATTTTGCCGCTTTGAAATTTTAACTTTGCGATTAAATTTAAAATTTAAGTCGCACGGAAAAACTGCGACCAGCAAGCGGCGTAAATTTAAAATTTGATCGCAAAGCCGCGCCGCAAAAAGTCTAAACATTAAAATTTTAAAACTAGCCGCTACGCGACAAAGCCTCGCGCAGAAACCGACAAAATTTAAAGCCTTGCTCGCGCATTCCGCCGCTAAATTTAAAAGGCGAAATTTCATGCCCAAATTTTACGAGCATAAAATTTCAAAGCGCAGCCGAGGCTTAAATTTAGCCGCAAGCCGTGCGAATAAAGCGAATGCTCACGCGGAATTCCGCGAGCGCTAGTCGATCGTAGCCTGCTCCTCTTTTTGCTTGTAGCTTTCGATAAAATCGCCCACGCGCATATCGTCGTAGCCCTCGATGCCTACGCCGCACTCGAAGCCTTTGGCGACTTCCTTGGCGTCGTCTTTGAAGCGCTTGAGCGAGCTGACGTTGCCCTCGAAAACGATAACGCCCTCTCTGATGACGCGGATCTTTGCGCCGCGAGCGATGAGCCCGTCGGTAACCATACAGCCCGCGATCTGCCCGATCTTAGGCACATTGATGACCTGGCGGATCTCAGCTTGACCCAAGGCCTCTTCGCTGATGATCGGGCTCATAAGACCGCTCAAAAGCGCCTTGATATCGTCGATTAGATTGTAAATGACGTTGTAGGTCTTAATCTGCGCGCCTCGCTCCTTGGCAAGCTCTTTGATCTCGCCCGTAGGACGGACGTTGAAGCCCAAGATCACGCAGTTTTCGCTAGCGCTTGCTAAGGCGATGTCGTTTTGCGTGATGCCGCCGATGCCGCTGTGGATGATATCGACCTTGACTTCGTCGTTGCGGAGCTTCTCAAGGCTTGCTTTGATAGCCTCTAACGAGCCAGCGACGTCGGCCTTGACAATAACGGGCAGGCTTTTTAGCGAGCCTTCGGCGATCTTGGCGCTTAGCTCGTCGATGGTGACCTTGGTCGATTTGCTAAGCTCTTTTTGGCGCTGGTGCTCGTAAATTTTGCTCGCGTACTCGCGCGCTTCCTTATCGCTTGAAACGCCGATCAACGTCTCGCCCGCGCCCGGAACCTCGCTAAGGCCTATGATGACGCCGCATTCGCCCGGTAAAATTTGCTTTAGCGCCCTGCCCTTATCGTCGCTAAGCGCGCGCACCTTGCCGTACGCGATGCCCGCTACGACGGTGTCTCCGACGCGTAGGGTGCCGTTTTGCACGATGACGGTGGCAACGGCACCGCGCCCTTTTTGAAGGGAGCTTTCGATGATGGTTGCCTTAGCTTGCTTGCTAGGATCGGCTTTGAGCTCCAAAAGATCAGCTTGCAAAAGCACGATCTCTAATAAATTTTCAATTCCCTCGCCCGTTTTTGCGGAGATCGGCACGAACTCGTAGCTGCCGCCCCACTCGGTAGGCATGATGTCAAGCTCTGCAAGCCCGGTTTTTACGAGATCGGGATTGGCATTAGGCTTGTCCATCTTATTTATCGCGATGATGATCGGAACATTTGCGGCCTTGGCATGCGCTATAGCCTCCTTAGTCTGAGGCTTGACGCCGTCGTCTGCCGCCACTACGATGATTACGATATCGGTAACCTCGGCTCCGCGCGCTCTCATCGAAGTAAAGGCCTCGTGACCAGGAGTGTCGATGAAGGTGATCTTCCTGCCGTTTTTCTCGACCATATACGCGCCTACGTGCTGCGTGATGCCGCCCGCTTCGCCGCTTGCGACGCGCGAGTTTCGTATATAATCAAGCAGGCTCGTTTTGCCGTGATCGACGTGCCCCATAATGGTGATGACAGGCGCTCTAGCGATTAAATTTTCTTCGCCTTCGCTGTCCTCGTAAGCCTTGATGTAGTCAAACTCCTGCGCCTCATCGACGATATTTACCTCGATACCGAACTCGCTTGCTAAAATTTCTATCGCATCCTCGTCCAAAAAGTCGTTTTTCGTCGTCATCATCCCAAGCGCAAATAGTTTGCCGATGATCTCGCTAGGCTGCTTTTTGATCTTATCGGCAAACTCGTAAACGCGGATCTCTTTTGGGATATTTACAGAGCTTACGATTTCGCTACCCTGCTCGCGAGGGGCTTTTTTATGCTTTTTGCGACCGCCGCGACTTATACCGCCTTCGCTGCTGAAAATTTGATTCTGCGAGGCGCGGTAAATATTGGGTTGGTTTTTATTTTTGGTGCGGTTTTCGGTCTGGATCGGTTTGACGGTGAAATCGGGCATTACCACGACGTCTTCGTCCTCAATGACGATATCCGCCATTTCGTGATCAGGAATGATGTCGATTTTAAGGGCGTCCTCTTTTTTAGTGGCGGGGGCTTTTTTCTTTTCGATCTTTTTCTTTTTCAAATTTAGTTCGGCGTTTGAAAAGATCGCCTCCAAGCTCGCGCTCATCTTTTCGCGCCTAGGCTCGGTTCTATCTTGTGCCGCCGGGGCTTGAACTTCCTTTTTCTTTTTGACGATGACTAGGCCACGGCGCTTTTGCAGGCTCTCGCTAGCGATACTATCGCCGCTGTTTATCTGCACTGGAGCGGGCTTTGAAGCGGTGTTTTGCTTCTCCTCTTTCTCCTGCGGGGCGGAGGAAATTTCTTCTTTTTGATTTTGGGCTTTTTCGGTTTTCGCCTCAGGCTCTTGCGTACGCGTTTTTTCGTCGCTAGGCTCTTTAGCACTCTGCGCAGACTCTTTGGATTCGGAAGCTTTTAAGCTTTCCGCCTTTTTAGGACTCTCTTTTTTAGCGATTTTTTTAGTTTCGCTCTGTTTTTTAGCGGGTTTCTTCTCATCTTCTTGCGCTTTTTCGGAGCTTTTCTTTGCGGGCTTTGACTTTTTCCCCGGCAAAATTCCCGTCTGGATATAATCGTAAATAGCTGCAGCTTCCTCTTCGCTTACTTTATTCGACGCGGTTTTTACCTTTTTAAAGCCCATCTCCTGCGCTTTTTCGATTATCTCTTTGCTTGCGTATCCAAGCTCGTCCGCAATATCTTTAATCAGAACACCCATTTAAAACCCTCTCCTTGATATGTCCCAAATCTGCGCTAGACGCAAATTTAGATAGATATTTTGAAATTTTCTCTTTTTGATTTATGCAACCGTCGCAAATATAAAATTGTCTGTTTGAGCTTATATTTTTAAAATTTTGCAAAAAGGCGTGGAGCTCGCGCTTGGCAAAGCGCCCCTTGCAAATAACGCACATCCTAATCGGTTCGCTCATGCGATTATATCTTTATTTTTCTTAGTCAATATTAAATCCACCGTTGTCGATCTCTAAAATTTCGACGCGGAAGTTTTTAAAATTTTCGCTAAGGCAGGCTTTAAGCTTTGCGGCGTCGGCTCTGTAGGCTAAATTTAAAAAGCTTGAGCCGCTTCCCGAGAGCGAGCTCATAAGCGCGCCGTTATCATAGGCGATCTCGCGCACCCCAAAAAGCTGCGGAAGCACGCCCATGCGCATCTGCTCGTGCATCTTGTCGATACAGGCGTGGCGTAAGCTGTCGTAATCGCGCCGCATAAAGCAAGCGGTCAGAAACGCCGCGTGCGAGAGGTTGCTAACGCAATCTTTGATCGAAAAGCTCTTAGGCAGCTTGCCGCGCGATTCGTTCGTAGGCATCGGCGTATCGGGGATAACGACGACCGCTTGCAGATCTTGCGAAATTTCGCATTTTTGCGTGCGAACCGTCTTGCCGTCCACGACGCTGCTAACAAAGCCGCCGAGCGTCGCGGGTGCGATATTATCAGGGTGATTTTCATATTCCAGCGCCGTGTTTAAAATTTTAGCGCGATCGATTTCAAAACCGCAAATTTTATAAGCGCTTGCGATGGCGCCTACGATCACGGCCGAGCTACTGCCCAGCCCACGCGAAAACGGGATGTTGTTGTGAAAAGCAAATTTAAAATTTATCTCTTGCCCGCCGCCTAGTTTTCTGTAAATTTCATTGAAAATGTTCAAAAAAGCGTTGCCCTTCTTAAGCCACGCTCTGTCGCTACCCTCGCCGCTAAGCGATACGCAAAAAAACTTCTGCTCGGTAATCTCTACTTCGTTAAATAGCCCTAGGCTAAGGCCGAGCGCGTCGAAACCGGGGCCTAAATTTGCGCTCGTCGCAGGAATTCTTATAATCAAGCTCTCTCCTAAACCGCTTCTATGATGTAATTTGGAAGTATATCATCGCTTTTATTTAAAACCGATAAATCCTGCGGCAAAGATAGCGCGGCGGGCGCGCATTTTTTCATTTTGATTTCTCCGTTCTCATAAACGTAGCTCAAGTTTTTATTCGCCCTGATCGGCTCAAAGCCGCTTAGCTCAAAGCCGCTGATCGCGTATAGCGGCACATCAAGGGCGATGCTAAGCGTGCGCAATATTACGTAGCTTACCTTCATGCCCATGAAGCTGCCGGGAGTATTTGCGTAGATGAGCTCTTTGATTTTATAAGTTTTTAGAATTTCGCTAAATTTAGCGACCAGAAATTTATCGGCTTTTTCGCCTTCAACGCTTGCAAATTCCGCTATCTTAGCGCCGTTTTCATAAACGCCGAGCAGGCATGGAGCGCTAAGGGCGGCAATTAGAATTTCAACCTCTTTGATTTTTCAGCCTTAAGCAAAGACTTTTTGATATTCGCGCACAACCTCGGCGGTAAGATCTACTAGCTCGAAATTTTTAGCATCGGCAAGGACTGCCAAAGTGAGTTTATGATTTAGATCGTGGCTTCCCGCAAACGCCGTATAATCGCCCAAAATCGGAGCGCCCACGAGCGCAAGATCGCCGATAGCGTCTAAAATTTTATGACGAACGAACTCGTTTTCAAAGCGCAAACCCTCGGGATTTAAAATTTTATTCTCATCGATTACGACGGCGTTTTCTAAGCTGCCGCCTAGAGCTAACCCCATTGAGCGTAGCGCCTGCACGTCTTTCAAAAATCCAAACGTGCGCGCTCGCGAAATTTCTTTAAGATAGGCTTTTTTGCTAAATTCAAAAACATAGTGCTGAGTGCCGATGAGCGGATGGCTAAATTTAATTGTATAATCAAATTTAGGGCTCTTGCTCGGGCTTAGTCGTACGAGCTTATCTCCCTCGCGAATCTCCACGGCACGCTTGATGATGAGAGCTTTTTTATTTGCGTCGAGCTCTCTTACTCCCGCCTCGTCCAAAAGCATACAAAAGCTCGCCGAACTTCCGTCCATTACGGGAATTTCATTAGCATCGACGATAATACGGATATTATCGATACCATAGGCATTAATAGCGCTCATTAGATGCTCTATCGTTGATATATAGCCCTTCTCGCTTCCTACGACGGTTGCCATCTGCGTATTTATGACGTTTTTCGGCTCGGCTTTAAAACTCATACCAAGATCGCTTCTGTAAAATACGATTCCACTGCCTGCCTCTAAAGGCTCTAACGTAAGTTTGATAGGCTCACCTTTGTGCAGCCCAATGCCGACGTTATGGACTTTCTTAGCTATCGTTGTCTGTCTCATTTCTATCCTCGTTTTCATTAACCCGCGCATTATAGCGAAAATTTTAAAATTTACTTACCTTTTTCTATTACTTTTTTTGACGATTCTAAGACGTCGGTAATGTTATCTTTCATCCACTTAGGATCCATCCACTCCTCAGGCCTTACGTCCACGCCCTGAACTACGATGCCAAAATGCAGATGATCTCCAAAAGCAAAGCCGCTTGAGCCCGTCTGTGCTAGAATATCGCCCGGCTTTACATCGCTGCCCACACTTAACTGCGTCGCCGAGCAGTGTCCATATATGCCGTATAATCCAAAGCCATAGTAAATTCCTAAATTTAATCCGAAAATTCCGTTTTCCTGCGCGAAAACCACTTTGCCGTAGTTGCTCTCTTTGATATCGGCGTTTGCGACGCTTGCTAGATCGAGCCCCATATGCCATGACTCGCTTACCTGTTTGTCGTTCATAAAAAATATCCGATGATCGGCAAAGCTTGCTACCGCTGCGCCTTTAGCAAGCGGATAAAAAGGCTTTAGCTCAAATCCATTTATTTTATCCTCGTGCACCGCGCTAGTAGCAGCGTGCAGATCATCTCCGTTTTTCTTACGCAGAGTTTCGTTTACGAATTTAAATTTCTCCAAATCGCTCATCGAGTTAAAATTCTGCGCATATTGGCTAGCCAGATCACTTACTTTGCCGTTAATGAAGCCCGGATTTAGCTTGATAGTAGAGACTTTATATTTTTTGTCCTGATAAAAATATTTGATCTGCGAAATGCTTTCGTTGCCTGCACGATCGGTGGCGACCGCTTCTGCGCGAAATTCCTCTAAATTTGCAGGCCACGCTACGAGAGACGCATAATAGCCCTCTTTTACAAAAGGAATCGCTTTAAAAATTTTGCCATAGTTGGTTTTGACATAGACTTCGTTTAGGCGCTCGTCTTTTGCCGAAAATACAACCACGGCGCTACCGCCTTTGGTGATTTTGTAGGATTGATTGATGATATTGATGATGGGCTTTTTGTCGTCTATTATTATATTTGCCGTTTTTACGCTCTTATTTCCTTGCGCAAAATTCCACGAGCTAATGTCGTTTGCAAAAACCTCAAGCTTGTAGTTTTTATCTTTATTAAGCATCAAATTTTTAGGAAATTGCACGGCAAGCTCTAGCGTCGTTTGCGGAACATTCAGCTCCTCATTTAGTAGCGGTATCGTGCTGGCTCCGTCGTTTAAATTAACGCGAACGAGCTTAATGCCGGTATCGTCTGAAATTTTAATCTTTAAAGGCGAGGTTAAATTCCAATAAATTTCATTTTCCAGCGCAATTTGCGGAGGATTTTTTTCAAATTTCGGCGAGGTGAAAATTCTAAAGATTCCATAAACCAAAGCGCATATTATAATAAGAAATATTAAAATTTTAAGCTTCGTTCCATTGCCATTTCTACGCATAAAAGAGCCTTTGATATGATTTTAGAGCGCGATTTTACAAGCTTAACTTAAATTATCGGTAAAGCGAGGCAAAATTTAACGCAAATGTTTAGCGATTTACGAGGCGAATTTCAGATTTTAAATTCTAGTAATTTTAGAATATCAAAATTTATTAGCTTTAAAATTCAGTGGCGCGCTAAATCCTATGCAGTGAAATTCCGCGCGCAATAAAGCGGCGTCTATCGTATATATAGTAATCTTTAAAATTCCAATATTTAGAATTTCTTTAAATTATGCTAATTGCTTGTATTGATTTTTTAGAACTCTTGTACTTAAAATTTTACCATACGAATGGAATTTCAAACTATCTTGATAAATAAAATTCTAAAAAATTCAAAGCAAGCTATACGTTTAAATTTCATCCTAAGCCGAGCAGAATCCCAATTAAAATTTAGCTCAAACCGCCTACAATAGCTGCAAATAAGCGCTACACAAAAAGCTAAAATCGTGAGCATTATTAAATTTAAGGCGTGCGGTAGAAATTCTACGCACGCCACAGCGTTCGCAAGTCGTCGCGTTTAATTAAATCTAGCGCCGATGCTAAATTCGAAGCTATTTGTGTCGTCGTGCGGTTTTTTATTAAGCGGCTTGACGAAGTATAGCTGCAAAGGCCCCATCGGCGTCATCCACTCGATACCGGCGCCTGTGCTATAGCGCTCCTCCTCATTCCAGTCATGATCGCCGATCATTCCGTAGTCAAAAAACGTTACAAAGCGCATTTTAAGCCTATCGACCACCGGAAAGCTTAGCTCAAAGGAGTTATTGAAGCTCTGCATACCGCCCGTTTCGATATAGCGGCAATTATTTGCATTTAAGCAAATCTCCTTTTTCGGGATACTGCGACCTTCGTAGCCTCTAATGCTTTTCATTCCGCCTAGGAATAGCTTTTCGTTGATCGGGATCTTTTTATTACCTTCCCACATATAGCCCGTTGCAGCTTTGTATCTAAAGATAATGTCGTGATCGATATAATCTCGCAAGCCAAAATAATAGTTAAACGATCCTCGCGCCTTGGTGTAGTCCATATCGCCGCCAAGACCCGCGTATTCTAAGCTGGCACTTGCGATCATACCGCTTCGTGGTAAGTAATAATCATCGGTGCTGTTGTATGTAATAGACGGGATAATCGAGCTTTTTAAATTCTTACCATCTAGATAGCCTGCTTTGGCGTAATATTCGTTTAAGCCCTTAATCTCACTTTTTTCTAGATAATATGTAAGGCTTACGTCGGTATTGCGCCCGATCTTGCGACCGCCCGTAATTGAAAATCCGTAAGATTTCTCATCGTAATCGTCCCAGTCGTAGTCGTTGGCAAAGATCGATCCGCCCAAGCTATACTCAGAATCAAACACTCTAGGATTGGTTAAGCTCAAACGTCCGCTTAGCTGATCGTCGCTCTTTTCGACCGAGAACGCGCCGTGAAGGCCGGTGCCAAATACGTTACGATCACTGATACCGCCGCTAAGTAAAATTCCATCCTCACTGCCATATCCGATACCACCCGTGATAGAGCCTGTAGGAGCTTCTTTGACTGCGACTTCAAGATCGATCTGATCATTAGAAACGCGGTTTTCTTTAATCTCCACCTCATCGAAATACCCCGTGCGTTTTAAAGAATTTAACGAATCGTTGTAGTCGGTTTTGCTATATAAATTTCCCTCGGTCAGATACATCTCGCGGCGGATAACCTTATCCTCGGTCTTATCGTTGCCCGAAATCGTTACGTTTCTAATATAGACTTTATCCTCCGGGATGACTTGATACGTGATAGCGACTGTGCGAGCTTCTTTGTCCTGCTTAGTCTTGGGCACGATACGCACGTAGGCATATCCCTGATCGGCGACTAAAGTCTCTAGCGTATTCATATCGCGGCGCAAACGCTCGGAATTCATCGTATCGCCCTTTTGAAGCTTGAAATCGTCCAAAACTTTTTCTTTATCAAGCTTGATTATATCTGCAGGATACTCGATATCTACGGAGCTTACGGTATATTGCTCGCCCTCGCTGATATAGTAGGTAAGATCAGCAGTGTAATTATCCATATCGGCATTAAGTAGCGGCGCCGAAACCTGCGCGTCTAAGTAGCCTTTTTTATAATATTCTTCTTGAATTCTATTTGCGTCGTTAGGAAGCTCGGCGGTTTTTACCTTGCCGTCGTTAAAGCCCCACATCCAGCCCAGCATCTCGCGTTCTTTATTGGCAACGGATGGCTCTATATCATCATAGTCTAGCTTGTCTGCACCTACTAAATTTACCTTATCGATGATGATATTTTCGCCGCGATTTACCTCGATCGTTAGCAAGATGACCGATTTATCGTCGTTGATCGGCTTTGGATAAAATTCCACCACGGTGTCGAAAAAGCCCTTAACTTCGTAGTATTGCTTGATACGGGTCTCCGCTTTTTTAGCAGCCACCTCATCGTAAACCTGACCCGGACGCAAGCCGATGAGCTCATTGATCTTGTCGCGGTCGTTGGTAACTACGTTTTTGATCTCGACCTTAGCGATAGTCGGCTTTTCGGTTACGTTGATAGTGACCGCGCCGCCTTGTTCGCTGATATAAACATCGCTGAAATAGCCCTGCTCAAATAGCTTTGAAATCGCAGCATTGGTGTTTTCGCCGTTAAGCTCATCGCCTACTTTAAGCCCCGAAATTTGCTGTGCGACCTGCGGAGAGAGATGCCTAAGACCTTCAAATTTAATGGATTTGATCTGTGCGGCGCACGCCACGGAAATCCCGCCTACTAAGAGTAAAAAAACGCTTTTTTTCATAAAATTTTACCTAAAAACGAAAATAATTTGCGTATAATACCACATTAAAATTAAAACTTGCATATATCAAAAAGGAATTTTATGAAGATAGGAATTATCGGTCTGGGTCTCATCGGCGGCTCGCTGGGGCTATGTCTAAAAAGCACCAAAATAATTAGCGCCGTCTATGGCTGCGACATCAGCCGTGAAAATGAAAAAGAAGCGCTACGGCTCGGGCTTGTGCATGAAATTTTAAGTCTGGAGCAGATGAAGCAAAGCTGCGACGCGATCTTTCTTGCAATCCCCGTGGAGGCAATTATTGAGACGTTGCAAAAACTAAGCGACTGCAGAAGCGAGACGACGATCATCGATCTGGGAAGCACGAAATTTAAAATTTTGCAAAACTGCCCACCGCAGATCAGACGAAATTTCATCGCAGCTCACCCAATGGCTGGTACCGAAAACTCCGGCCCGCAAGCGGCGTTTAAAGAGCTTTTAAACGGCGCGGTAGTCGTTATCTGCGACGATCACGGCGCAGACGAAGTGCATATCAAACGAGCGGTCGAAATTTTTTCATTCGTGGGGATGAAGATCGTATTTATGGACGCAAAAAGCCACGATCACCACGTGGCGCTCATCTCGCACCTGCCGCATGCGATCAGCTACTCGCTCGTAAATAGCGTGCTAAAAGAGGAAAATCGCCGCAACATCATAAATTTAGCCGGCGGCAGCTTCTCGGGCATGAGCCGTATCGCCAAAAGCTCACCGCAGATGTGGGTCGATATTTTCAAGCAAAACCGCACAAACCTCCTAGGCGCGATCGACGCTTTTAAAAACGAACTGGATCTTTGCGTGGGGATGATTCGTGACGAGCGCTGGGATGAGCTTGAAGCGTGGATGTATGAAGCGCGCAAACTAAGGGATATTATTTAAAATTTCAGCGCGACCCGACTGCGCGACGGACGCTTTAAGAACGCGCCTTTAAATTCTAAAATTTCGCCTTCAAACAGCCCGCTTAAATTTAAATTTTAATCTGTATGGGTCTGATACAAACTCAAAAATCTATGCATTCTTGCGTGAAAATTTTCTTTGAGGGAAACTCCAGCGCACAAAGCCTTGCTTTCTCGCCCCAGTGCTTTTTATAAACACAACCCAGATCGATATTTGCGCTAAATTCCGTAATGACGGGCTTTTTTACTGGCGTGTGCCCGTAGACGTTAAAAATTCCATCATTCGCGCTATCGTCTCCGCGCCCGCTTAGCACGTGAGCTGCGAAGCTTTTCGCACGCTCTGCATCGTGTCTGAGCCGCCACATACGCCCTACTGCGGAATGCGATACGACGAGCGCGCGACCGCTTTCATCGTGCAAATCATACTCCAAGTAAATCGGCAGCTGCGAGACAAACCGCAGATGCTCCTTGCATTGCTTCACGCCTCCGTGACGATAGTACGATGCTAGCGTCGCTTCACCACCATTATTAAACAGCCAGCTTTCGTCCAGGCTAAAAAACGCATAAGGGTCGTTTGAGCTCGTAAATTTGCCCGTCTTTGCGCACCTCAGAGCGGTTTTTGCGTTGCCCACAAAGCGTTTTTCGTGATTGCCCATCACCGCGTCATATCCGCGAGCGCGCACTAGCTCCACCACATCCGCACTCGCAGGACCTCGGTCGATCAGATCGCCAACGAAGCAAATTTTGCTATCAAATTTATGCGGCAGCTGTTCTATTAACGCCAAAAGCGATCTGTAGCAGCCGTGCACGTCGCCGATGATGTAGATATTTTCCATAATTTTTCCTTAAATTTTAACGCCCTCGCCTTTTAACGCGCGGGCTGTGATTGTAAGCGGTAGATAAAAGCTCTGCGCTAAATTTTAAAATTTCGCGCGCTAGGACTTGGACGGATAAGCCCGCTTTAGGACCTCAGCTACGACGATCATAAAAAGAACGATAGATATTAATGCGCTAAGCAATGCGGAATAGAAGTCAACAAGATTTGTATCCGAAATGCAAACAGCCGCAATTATTATCCCTAAATATGGCGATAGTATCCAAATCGCCACGATCGGCAAAAACAGATTGACGAAAAAATTCACAAGCCTATCAAAATCCTTTAACTTTACGGCAAGCACTGCGCAAACCCCGCAAAAAGATATCCACAAAAATATGAAATATACGCACTTCTGCTGTAGCCATTCTATGGGGTCGTCATACCAGACGCTAGACGTGTCAAAAATCCGCCATACCACAAAATCGCCCAAGCTCGAAATATTCATCAAGCAAAAACTCATCGAAAATGCACAGGCTATAATTTTTAAAATAATCATCAGAGTTCCTAAAATTCTAAATTTAGCTAAAAAATTCCTCGATCAGCCGCGCCATCTCGCTCTCGGCGGCGACGTGGTTGATCTGCTCGCGAAAGCTTGCGGCGTTTTCGCGCCCCTTAGAGTATTCGTGCAGATGCTTGCGAAATATCGCTACGCCGTGGCTACCGTAATGGCTTAGCATTTGAGCGAAATGATAGAGCACGACCTCTCTTTTTAGCGCGTCGCTTGCCTGCTCGCCCGTTTTGATCTCGCGAAAGATCCACGGCCTGCCGACGACAGCGCGACCGATCATCAGCGCGTCTGCGCCGCTAAGATCTCGCACAGCGGCGGCATTGGCGGAGTTTATGTCGCCGTTTGCGATCACCGGGATTTGCAGCGCGCATTTGGCTCTTGCGATCGCGCCGTAATCCACCGCCGCACTGTATCCGCCCGCTCTGGTGCGACCGTGAATCGCGATAAAATCGGCTCCTGCGCTTTGTACGGCGCGAGCGATATTTTCGATATCCACAGCGCCGAAGCCCAGTCGCACCTTCGCGCTCGTAAATTTTTTGTTTGAATATTTTTTGATCGTCTCAACCAGGCGCGATAGGCGGGGAAGATCAAGCAACAGCGCCGAGCCAGCGCCCTGCTTTACGACTTTAGGGACGGGGCAGCCGCAGTTTAGATCGATGCCGTCGATGCCGTCAAATTTATTGATGAGCAAAACCGCCTTTTTGACGATTTCCGCATCGCTGCCTGCGATCTGCACGAAAAAAGGGGTTTCGGCGGCGTTTTTTTCGAGCATCTTTAGCGTCTTTTCGCCCTCGAAAACAAGGGCGTTTGCGCTTATCATCTCGCTTACGGTCGCGTCGCAGCCGAATTTTTTCACTACGCCCCGCAGCGGCGGATCCGAAAAGCCCGCCAAAGGCGCCAAAAATAGAGGGTTCGTTTTAAAAAAATCTTTTGTCATTTTAAATTTCTCATTTTGATTTCGTTTGAATTTAAACCTTTAAATTTAACGCCGCAGCGCTTGCAGCGGGTTTTGCTGCGAGCTTTCAAATTTTAAATTTCATAGGCTACGTATTCGCATTTAGGCGCGAATTTTATTTTTAAGATTGACTAATTTGCATGGCGGCAAAACGGCAGCAAGAATGATCGCCACTAAATTTTATTCGCGCGGCGAGCCCAGCAAGCAACTTGCAAAACGCCGCATGAAATTTTAAAATTTCATCACTTTATTTGGCTAGCAAGTCTTGCGCTTTACGTTTAAATTCTAAATTTCATCGCGTAAATGCAAAATCCGTTTACGCGCACACTACGCAAGCAAATCTTTTAAATTTTACCGCTTGCGCGCATTGATCTTTCGATAAATTTTGAAATTTCAAATTTGCGCGAGTTGGAATTTTATCCACACTTTAAATTTATCGCGCAGGCTGTGTTTGATAGCCGCAAAGAGCGTAAAAGCAGCCTCTCTTACCAGCACAAAACGAACTCGTAAAATTACCGAGCTAAAATAATAGCGAGGCGGGGACGTTTTTGCCGTTGTCACGCAAAAATAGCAGAATTTTAAACTTCTCAAACTCGTCGCCGTCGGCAAGGCTTAGCTGCTCCCTAAACTCGTCGATCATGCCAAGCTCATATAGCGCGTACAGATATGCCTCAGTCGCTTCTTGATTCTCGTTTTTGAGCCGCTCGAAAAAGGCTTTGTATTGCTCTGGAGCGAGATGATTTTTTAGCTTTTTAGCAAAGCCGATAAAATCCTGCTCGCTAAATTTTTCATTATTTACGAGATCAAAAAGTTCCTCGCTACTGATCTCAAAGCTCGCGTCATTCACCGCGCGATCCACTAAAATATTTACCTCGGCTATATCTTGAGGAATTTTATAGGCCTTGATCTTATCGTAGCTTCCTTTGGCAAGCGCTACGGCATAGGCTTTTTTAGTGATATTTTCGCTATAAACGCCCTTAGTTTTTAAAATTTCATACGCATACGCAGGCTCGGCGTCGAGGCGGTTGAGCTCATTTTGCAAAAATAGTCCATTATCTTTAGGAAGTTTATATTTTCGCAGATCCGCCACTTCGCCGTTTTTAACCTTCTCGATAACGCCTATGACCTCTTTTAGATCCTCATTTTTGACGTCTATGCCGGTGCTATCGTACCACGGAGATAAAATTTTAGTAAGCTCGCTTGGGTCTTTAAAATACTCGGTTTTAAAGTCTTTATTGGTATCAAGACCCAGCAAAACCTCTTTACTCATCGCATCGTACGCGCTTAGGTCCTTTGCGATCGCCCTTTTTGTGCGGTAAAAAGCAAAGCTATGAAAAACGATATGAAAAATCGCCAAAATCATATATAAAATTAACGGCAGTACGATCCACACCGCCACAGGAAGCGTAAACGTAAAACCGAAAAGCCCCAGTGTATAGCTACTGCTTTGCTGCGTAAAGACCAAAATCGCGACGATTGCGATATAGACGATCGAATATAAAAAGAATTGCTTGGTTTTCATAGCTAACTCCTATTTTGCTTTTCCGCCTGTTCCTTGCACGAAATGCACAATCTCGCCTCTGGATTTACTTTAAGGCGCTCTAAGCTTATCTGCTCGCCGCAGCTCTCGCAAAGCCCATAGGTTCCATTTTCGATGCGCTTAAGCGCGCTTTCGATCTCTAAAAACGCCTTTTGTTGATTAACATTGAGCGAGTATTCGATGCTTAAATCCGTATTCATGCTCGCTACGTCAAAATCATCCGCAGCTTTATTTTCGCGCAATTCCGAAATTTCATTTACAGAGCTATTAATATTGGCGATGAGTTGCTCTCTTTTTTCTTCTAAAATTTTCTTGTAAAATTTCAACTCGTTTTTCTTCATTACTTCCCTTTATTTGTGATATGGATGGTTTGCGTTAATGCACAATGCGCGAAAAATTTGCTCAAAGAGCAAAAGTTTAGCGATTTTGTGCGCTAACGTAAGCCTGCTAAGACTGATTATTTTATCGGCTTTTGCCTTAAAATTTTCACTAAGCCCATAAGCGCCACCGATGAAAAACGACACGGCGCTTTTATCCTTTAGCATACTCGCAAATTCCACACTATCTAGCTCCTGCCCGCGCTCATCCAAAGCTACGACGTATCCGCTAAGGCGCGGTAGATAAGCTTCATCATACGCCTTAAGCGCTAGCTCAGCAGATGTGCTTTGCGCGCGAGCGATATTAGCATTAAAAAACGTCTCATCTCGCACCGCGGCAAATTTAGCCGCCATTTTTTTATAATCGCTTATCGCGCCTGCGAACTCGTCCGTGCCCTTTTGGATGGAATTTACCGTTATCTGCACTACTCTTCGCTTCCCTCTTCGTGCAGCGATTTGTCACTCGTGTCGTCAATCTGCACAGCGTTTTTGCTCAGCACGTTGATTATATCGCTTAGATACTGCCTCATCTCGGCTCTAGGAACGATCGCATCAATTAATCCGTGCTCGAGCAGAAATTCCGATCTTTGAAAGCCCTCCGGCAGATCCGCGCCGATAGTTTGCTTGATGACGCGCTGTCCGGCAAAGCCGATAAGAGCGCCGGGCTCTGCGATGATGATATCTCCCAGCCACGCAAAGGACGCGCTCACGCCGCCCATCGTAGGATCGGTAAGAACGGAGATGAAAGGAATCCTATGCTCGGATAAAATTTTAAGCGCGGCAGAGGTTTTGCTCATCTGCATTAGCGAAAAGGTGCTTTCTTGCATCCTAGCACCACCGCTTGCACTTACGATGATTAGCGGCTCGTTTTTATCGAGGCTGCGCTTTACGGCACGCACGATCTTTTCGCCCTCCACGGAGCCCAGGCTTCCGCCCATGAAGTTAAAATCAAATACCACGAGCTGAATTTTTTGGCGACTTATAGCGCCCTCGCCTGCGATCACCGCGCTAAACCTGCCTGTTTTTTCCTTGCTCTCGGAGATACGCTTTTTGTAGGATTTTTTATCGACGAATTTTAGTGGATCGACGGGCTGCAAATTTTGATCGTACTCCACGAAAGAGCCTTCATCGCAGATCAGATCGATGCGAGCCTGCGCGCCAAAACGAAGGTGATAGTTACACTTGGGGCAAACGCTATGATTTTGCTCGACCTCTTTGCTATACATCAGCGCGCCGCATCCTGGGCACTTGATCCAATGCGTAGGAGCTTCGCTCGGTGCGGGCTGCGTTCTACGTATTTTTGAAAATAGATCTCCAAAATTCATATGATTTCCTTTAAATTCTATGAAATGAAACTTCTGATTATAACCTAAAATTCTTTATTTAAATTTATATGTGAATTTCGCTAAAATAGGAAAATGCAAGGATTTATATTAAAAACGACCAAGGTTAGGGACGAGGACTGCATCGTAGATGTGCTGAGCGAAAGCGCGCTCGTGCGTGCGTATCGCTTCTACGGCGCGCGCCATTCAAACATCATCCAGGGCTATAAGATCGACTTCGAGCTCTCGCAAAATCCAAACTTCCTCCCTCGCCTTAGCGGCGTGATGCATCTGGGATACGCGTGGCTCGCAAGCCGCGAGAAGCTGCTATTTTGGCAGCAGTTTATGCGACTTTTATACGCACACCTAAAAGATGCCGAGCATCTGGATAAATTCTATTACGAGCTACTAAACCGCGCTGCTATGCGCTTTGGTAAACAAAATCCGCGCCGCATAATCGTAGAAAGCTACGTTAAAATTTTAGAATTTGAGGGGCGGTTGCACGACGAGCCGTATTGTTTTTTATGCGACGAAGAAATTTTAGAAAATATCGCGCTGTGCCGCGGCTTTTTGCCCGCGCACGAGCATTGCGCGCAAAGAACGGGCTTTGCGCAGGATGAAATTTTAGAATTTTTACAAAGCAAAAAGACGCTAAATTTAAGCGACGAAACGGTAGGATATCTTTACGACATTGTAGCAGAGGGATTTTAACTCAAAAAAAAGCAAACTAGTACGAAATTTTAAAATACATAATCTAATCAAATTTTAAAATTTAAATTTCCTAAATTCTATCTTTTCATTAAAAATCGACATCGTGCGCTGAAGATTGTTTATATCTTTTTGCATCGTTTGCATAAAATAATCTCTCAGCTGCAGATACTCCTCTTTATTCGCCATCAGAATATTTAGTATCTCGACCTCAGCATTTTCTTTATAAAGCACGAGCTGATCGTGAAGACCGAAAAAGCCGAGGCTACCGTTAAGCAGATGCATATAGGCTTTGGTAGTTAAAATGGAAAAGCAAAAAGTAAAAATTATCGCCACGCCATTGATCGGCTCTCCCGTCGTATAGCAGCCGAGTAAAAACCAAAGAACAAGAAAGACCTTTATATAAATAGGTATTTTTTGTTTCCAGCTCCATCTCCAATCAAAGCTTAAAGCCATAGCGCCGATTGTATTTATCTCGAACGTTTTACGAATCTTATTTTTATTGTAATATAAAATTTTATCGTTATAAAACACGAAGTATGCGCCGTCTCTATTTATAAAATTTGTTACGAATATTACCAAGACCAAAGGAAGGAGGCGAAACATTTTAATGTTTATGGGATTTACGATAGTGGCAAATGCAAGCGCTATTAACAAGCCTACCATAGTAGGAACTACAGAGTATTTCATATAGTCATAATAAGTATGGTCTTTGATGATTATCGGATTTTTGTCGTAATCTCTAGCCTTGGAATTCTGCTGCAAAGAGCCGCTGTCATCCAAGATAAAATTTTGCTGCTCTGCGCTGTTTTCAAGGGCAGAATTATGATCCGCTTCGGCTTCTAAATTTAAAGCATCATTAGCGGAATTCGGAGCTTTGGAATTCAAAGATTCCAAATTCGGAGGTTCAGAATTCAAGATTTCGGAATTCGGAGGTTCAAAATTCAGGAATTCAGAATTAGAAGCTTCAAAATTTGAGACTTCGGAATTCGAGATTTCGGAATTTTGAGCTTTGAAATTCGAGACTCCAAAATTCGATGTTCCAGAATTTTCGCCGTTAGAATTTTGTTTCAAGCCCCGCTTTGGCTCTTGATGCCGCTTTTGTAGTAGCTTTTTTAATTCCTCAAGCCTGCTTTGATCCATTCTTGCCCCCGATAAGGCGCTTTAACCTCGCTTATTTTTCCTCGCGCTTTTCATCGCCGCTAGCTCCTGCGCCAAAAATTCGCCCGTGTAGCTGAGCGTCTTTTTGAAATCTTTCGCGAGCTTTTCTGGGGTGCCGCAAGCGACGATCTGTCCGCCGCCCTCGCCGCCTTCTGGCCCCATGTCAATGATGTAATCGCAGTTTTTGATGACGTCCAGATTGTGCTCGATCACAAAGACGGAATTTCCCAGATCGACCAAATGATGTAACACCGCTACCAGGCGATCTACGTCTGCAAAATGTAGCCCCGTCGTGGGCTCGTCCAGGATATATAGCGTATTGCCCGTATCGGTGCGGCTTAGCTCCTTGGCGAGCTTGACGCGCTGTGCCTCGCCGCCGCTAAGCGTCGTGGCGGGTTGGCCTAACGAAACGTAGCCGAGCCCGACGTCCGCGAGCGTCTTTAGCTTTTGATAAATTTTAGGCACGGCTTTGAAAAACTCGAGCGCCTCGTCGATACTCATCGCCAAAACGTCGGCTATGCTTTTGTTTTTGTATAAAATTTCAAGCGTCTGCGCGTTGTATCTCGTGCCGTGGCAAACGTCGCAAACGACGCTGATATCGGGCAGGAAGTGCATCTCGATCGTGATCTCGCCCTCGCCTGCGCATTTTTCGCAGCGCCCGCCCTTGACGTTGAAGCTGAAGCGGCCGATCTTGTATCCGCGCAGCTGCGCTTCCTTCGTCGCGGCAAAAAGCGCGCGGATCTCGTCCATCACTCCCGTGTAGGTCGCAGGATTGCTGCGCGGGGTGCGTCCGATCGGGGTTTGATCCAGATAGATCACTTTATCCAGGCTCTCAAGCCCCGAAATTTTAGCGCCCTTTACCGCGTGCACTTTCCTCGCGCGATTTAGCTCCTCAAGCGCCGTCGGCAGTATGGTTTGCAGCACTAAAGAGCTCTTGCCGCTGCCGCTAACGCCCGTGATGCCGACTAAATTTCGCAGCGGAAATTTCGCGCAAAGACCGTGGATGTTATTGATATTTACGTTTTTGATACTTAGCCAAAGCTCTTGCTTGCGGTGCTTTTGGTAGTTTATCTCCTTTTGGTTGTTCAGATACAGCGCGGTTTGCGTATTACTTTGAAGCAGATGCGCCACATCCCCGGTAAATACGACCTCGCCACCTAGATTACCCGCCCCCGGGCCGATATCCACGACAAAATCCGCCGCCTTGATCGTCTTTTTATCGTGCTCGACGACGATTACGGAATTTCCCTTTTCTTGTAAGCTTCGTAGCGTCTTGATGAGCTTTTGCGTATCGCGCTCGTGAAGTCCGATGCTAGGCTCGTCGAGTACATACATCACGCCGCTAAGACCAGAGCCGATCTGGCTTGCGATACGGATACGCTGCGCCTCGCCGCCGCTGATGGTGCGTGCATCGCGCCCCAGCGTGAGATATCCAAGCCCCACGTCTTTTAAGAAAAACAACCTTTCGTTGATCTCTTTTAGGATCGGCGCAGCGATCTGTGCGTCCTTTTCGCTTAAATTTGAAAACCGCTTCTCGTCGCTGAAAAATTCCACGCAGTCTGTGATACTCATATTTATCACATCGCCGATGCCTTTCCCTGCGACCTTTACGGCTAGACTTTCGGGGCGCAGGCGCAGCCCGCCGCAGTCGGGGCAGATTTTTTCGCTCATATAATCGTCCAGATCGCTTTCGTTTTTGAGCAGATCGTAGGCGTATTTGATCGCGCCCTCAAATTTACGCACGAGCTTATGTTTTTTCCAGTAAAAATCGATCTCTTTGACGCTGCCGTAGAGGATCAGCTTTTTTTGCTCCTCGCTTAAGTTTGCATACGGGATTTTAACGTTTATGCCGTTTGCCTCGCAAAACCCGAGCAGAAATTTATAATAATAGCTCTTGTTAAATCCCGACATCACCTTGATCGCGCCGCCTTCGATCGAGGCGTTTTCGTTGATGATCTTGCCCAGATCGAGGCTAAATTTTATCCCCAGCCCGTCGCAGCTCTCGCACGCACCCTTTGGGGAGTTGAAACTAAATGCGAGCGGTTCGAGCGGCTTGAATGAAATTTTACAATCAAAGCACGCCATATGCTCGCTGTAGTGGATCAGACTCTGCGCGAGCCCCAGCTCGGCGGCGTTTGCGATCTCCACCTCAAGCTCGCCGAAGCTGAGCTTGAGCGCCTTTTCGACGTCGCTTGCAACACGGATGGAATTTTCCTCGTCGATGGTCGTGCGGTCGATGATGACCTTGATCGAGTGTTTTTTCGTCTTGCTTAGCTCGATCTCCTCATCCAACCGCACCAGTACGCCGTCTATCTGAGCGCGCACGTAGCCCTGCTCGCGTAGGCTCTGCAGCATATCGGCGAAGCTGCCCTTTTTCTCGCGCACCAAGGGCGCGCCCAAGATCACCTTTGCGCCGCGCGGCAGCTTCATAATCTCGGCGATGATGTCGCTGGAGCTCATCTTTGAGATCGGCTTGCCGCATTTGTGGCAGTGCTGCACCCCCACGCGCGCATAAAGAAGCCTCAGATAGTCGTAAATTTCAGTGATCGTGCCCACTGTCGAGCGCGGGTTTTTTGACGTCGTTTTTTGATCGATCGCGATCGCAGGCGTCAGACCGTCGATCTTATCGACGTCGGGCTTGCCTACGCGGTCTAAAAATTGCCTAGCGTAGCTGCTTAGGCTCTCGACGTATCTGCGCTGCCCCTCGGCATATAGCGTATCAAACGCCAGCGTACTCTTGCCGCTGCCGCTGAGACCTGTAAAAACGACGAGTTTGTCCTTTGGAATTTGCAAATTTATATTTTTCAGATTGTGTTCGCGCGCGCCCGTGATGGTGATGAGATCGTTCATTTTCGCCCTTTTGTGCAAATTAATCTTACATTATAGCTCAAATTGTTAAAATGCGGTTTTAACAAAGGCGGCAAATGATACTGATCTGTACGGCTTTGCGCTGCGAAGCCCAAGCGATAATCGAGAGTTTTAAACTTACTCGCAGCGGCGATCTGTTCGCAAGCGAGCAGATGCTTCTATACATATGCGGCGTGAGGTTTGGAGCTAAATTTGAAGCGGGCGCGGAATTTGTTCGCCGTGTCGATACGAACGCGGAATTCGGACGCGAGCTTCGCAAGGATCGGCGCAGCGCGGATCTAAAATTTGAGCTCCGTTCGGACGCGGGCGCGCTCTGCGGCGGCGATGCAGAAACTGGCTTCGCGCTAAATGCGACTGAAAATTTTGAAATTTCAGATTTTATCTCCACGCAGAATTCAGAGCGCTTTGGTGAAATTTTACTTTCGCGCCGCGTGGACTTTGCGCTAAACATAGGCGTCTGCGGCTGTGCAGATAAAGGCGTGCGGATCGGCGAGGCGTTTTACTTTGACGGTGCACAGGCGCGGGAATTTTGCGGCGAGGACGGATCGGAGCTTTACGGCTCGCAGGTTGGGGAACACAGCGCGCAGACTCCGAAATTTCAAAACGTTTGCGAGCGGGAATTTTGCGGCGTGAGTTTGGACGGCAAGCTGCGGGCAAATTTAATCTGCGTAAGCGAGCCTAAAATTTTAAACGCGGCGGAGCAGGCGAGCGCAGCAAATATCGCAAAAATCGAAGCGTGCGGCGAGACAAACGTACAAGCCCCAACGCAAGGGACGAACGGCGCAGCAGATACAAAAAATTTCACGCAAGGCGCGTCTCAGACTGCGGCACAAAGCGCAACGCAAGTCGAGGTGCAAAATTTAGCGAGCGTAAAACCCTCACAAATCGCGGTAGGCGGGCACAGCGTCGCGACGAATACCACAGCACGAGCAACACAAAATACGCCGTGCACGGCAAAAGATGCTACCTGCGGGCACGCAAATCACTACGTTACGCTTTACGATATGGAGAGTGCGCTTTTTGTTAGTGCTTGTGAGCGCGCGGGCGTGCCGTGGGCGATGATGAAGATCGTAAGCGATCATCTGCGCGGCGAGCGGCTTAGCAAAAGCTTCGTCTATGAGCTCGTAAAGGCGCGCCTGCCGCAAATCCGTGCCGCAATAAAGAGCAAAATTTAACTATAAGTGCATACGCAAAAAACCGAGCCGAGAGATGAAATTTTGGCTTCATATGCCGAATACGTCGCGGAATTTGAAGGTATTGCGGAGGCGCAGGAGAAACGATGAAAATAAAAGACTCTTATCTGTATTTTGCCCTCTTGGCGTGCGCATGCGTCGCGGTCTGCGCGTATGCCGTGGCGGATTTGCTCGCGGATCCGCCCTCGCTAGTCTTTTTAGCCCTTTTGCTCGTATTTGCCTGTATCGGGCTATGGCTAAAAGACGCCCTAATAGGCGTGCGCTACCTATTTTACTGCGTCTGCGTGCAGCTACTCTTTGCGGCGGCCATATTCGCCGCCCTTAAATTCCCCGCCATGGCGCAGTTTGTGCGCAGTGCGGAGATAGGCACCGGCGGCACGGGCATGCCGCTAGGCATCGTTCTGCTTGTGCTGCCCGCGTTTTTCTGCGCCCTGCCGTATTACTACCGAACGGGCGTCAAAAAAATCTCACAAAAGTTCGCACTCGGCGGAATTTTGATCCTAAACGTCGCTATTACGTTAGCTTACGCCTTTTATTTCGAGCGACTATTCTGCGGCGCGATCTGAAATTTCAACGATTTTCAGTGACGGCGCGCGAAATTTAAGTATAATTTGCAAAATTTTAACGAAGCGGAGCAAGATGACGGAGGCGAAAAAGGAGCTAGGCACGCAGTTTGGCGTGAATCTGGGCGAGCGATCAAGCGCGTTTTTGGGCGCGCTATTTGAGAAATTTCACTTTTCATTTCAGCAACGAAAGCAGCTTGCGGAGTTTGCGAGCGATTTTGAGGCGTGGGACGAGGCGCCAATTTATGAGCTGCTTACAAGCAAGCAGTGCGGACTAAATTTTAATAAAGCCAAATTTAATAAAGCGGGGAAAGTCCCGAGCGGCGAGCAAATTTTTAATTTCGTGCGCGAAGCCTGGCTGGATCTCAAGTCGCGCCTGCATTCATACGTGAGCTTCAAAAGCGATTACGAGTCGAAAAAATTTGAAATTTCCTCCTTTCGCGCAGAGCGCATCGCTTTGGGCCGCTGTCCGGTAGCGAGCGAAAATACGCGCTGCTGCAATCTGCTGACGCTCGATGCGGTCAATTCGTGCGGCTTTGACTGCTCCTATTGCGCGATCGGCTCCTTTTACAAGCACGGGAAAATCGGCTTTGACGAGAATTTTGCGGCAAATTTAGCGCGGCTGCGACTCGATCCCACGCGCAGCTACCACATCGGCACGGGGCAGAGCTCCGACTCGCTCATGTGGGGCGATCGCTTCGGCATTTTAAGCGCATTATGCGATTTTGCGGCGCGGCATGAAAACGTGATTTTGGAGCTTAAAAGCAAGTCGAACAATATTAAGTTTTTCCTGCAGCGCGAGATCCCGCGCAACCTCATCGTCACTTTTTCGCTAAATACGCCCGCGATCATTGCGAACGAGGAGCATCTAAGCGCGAGCCTGGATGCGCGGCTGGCTGCAGCCGAAGCGCTCGCGGCGCGCGGCATTTTGGTGGGCTTTCACCTCCACCCGATGGTTTGGTATGAGGGGTGGCAAAGCGATTACGGCGCACTTTTTGAGCAGCTGCTGCGCCGCTTTGATCCAAGCGGCGTCGCGATGGTTTCGCTCGGCACGCTTACCTTCATCAAACCCGTCGTAAAAAAACTGCGCTCTCGCGGGCTACGGAGCAAAATTATGCAGATGCCCCTTACGGACGCGAACGGCAAGCTGTCCTACCCGCTGCAGATCAAGCGCGAGCTTTTTAAATTTGCCGCGGACGCGCTTTCGCCGTGGCGCGAGCGAGTGTTTTTCTACCTCTGCATGGAGGATGCGAGCCTGTGGCGCGAGGTTTTGGGGCACGAGTACGAAAGCAACGACGCGTTTGAGGAGGCGATGAAGGCGGCGTATTTCGCAAAGATACGGCAGTGCTAGACGCGCTGTTTGTCGCAAGCATCGCAGTCCGTATCAGCTCGCATGCGGCGCCGAGAATACGGCGCGAAATTTGCGGCGGACACTGTGAGCGGTTAAAATTTAGCGCCACACCCGGCTTTATGAAATGAAATTTTATAAATCGTGCGGGGCGGGCACAGCGAGCGGCGATGAAATTTTACAAAACGCTCGCGCAGCAAAACGTCCGCGAGCTAAATTTAAAATTTTACCCGGCAAAGTCGCGACGCGGTTTAAATAAGCCGCGTAAATTTAGCGGCGGGCACAATGAGCAAAGAAAATTTAGCGCAGCGAAATTTACGTGACGCTCTAAATTTAACGAGCCGAAGCGGCATAAAAATTTAAAGGAGAAAAGATGAAAGCATTGATTACGGGCGCAAGCGGCGGTATCGGCAGCGCGGTTGCGGAGCTTTTGCGGCAAAACGGCTATGAAATTTTAACGCTAAGCTCGCGCTTTGAGGATACGGACGCGCTAGCGAAGGAGTGCCGCGCGCTGGCTGCGGCGTGTGAGATTGACGCGCTGATTTTGTGCGCGGGTACGGCGAAATTTGCGCCGCTTGAGGCGATGAGCGAGAGCGAAATTTTAAAAATTTTAAACGTAAATCTTGCCGCAAATATCATCATTACGCGCGCGCTTTTACCGAATTTAAAGCGCAACCGCGCCCATATCATCGGCATTAGCTCGATCGAGGCGCTGCGATCTAGCCGCTTTAGCGCGGTTTATAGCGCGAGCAAGGCGGGACTGCGGGCGTTTCTGCTCTGTCTTTTCGAGGAGGCGCGCAAGCAGATCAGAGTAAGCTGCATCAACCCCGACGTCACCAAAACGCCCTTTTACGAGGATTTGAGCTTCGAGCCCGCAGATGATGAGGCGAGCTTCGTGGATGCGGGGGAGATCGCAAATTTTACGCTGCAAATTCTGCGCACGAAGTCCAACGTAAGCGAGTTTACGATCCGCCCGCAAATCGTAAATCTGCGGAAAAAATCGAAATTTAATCGCGAAGGAGGCGAGCTTGAAAATTGGTAAAAGCCATGTTTTTGTGCTAGCCGTGGCGCTTCTTATTATTTATGCCGCGTTTGTAAGCGGTAGAGGCGGGTATTGTAGCGCGAGAGAATTTTTTTCAGGCAGGCATGATGAGGAAGATGACGCCTGCATCGCCAAGTTGATAAAGCGCGCAGACGACGGAAATAGTTTTGCAGAAAGTAGGCTTAGATACCCAACTATGGAATATATCAAGCGAGTGTGCGAAAAGGGAGTGGAAAGCTTGGGTGAGCGAGAAAGATTTTATTTCGAGCGTTATAGTAAAGATCGTTGTAGCGCTTGGGGCTTTGAAACGCCCAAATCAAAGGGCGGTGAAGCAAATACTACGAGCGGCGGCGGTAATTTAGCGCGAGGCGATACGAACGCAACGGACGGCGAGGGAAATTTAACGCGCGAAGGTATGAATACAATCCGCAATGAAACAGGTGCGATCAAAGGCGATGTAAATTCTACGGGAGGATTAAATGCTGGGCAATAAAGCGAAATTAAAAGCTAGTAAAAGTCAAATTTTTTTGTTAATTGTAGGAGTTATTATTCTGTGCACCCTATATATAAGAAACAGTAGCGCGTATTGCAACATTTGGGAATCTTTTTTAAACAATAAGGGCGAAGAGGATGACGCTTGCATAGCCAGACTAATAGAGCGCGCGGACGCTGGCGATGACCTAGCGGCAAATAGACTAAGGTATCCGAGCCAGGCATATATCAAGCGCACATGCGAAAAAGGGGTAGAAAACTTGAGCGAGCACGAGAGATATTATTTCCAAGGCTTTAGCGGGGATCGCTGCGAGATTTGGGGCTTTAAAACGCCCAAATCAAAGGGCGATGAAGCAAATACGACAAGTAGCGGCGGTAATTTAGCACGAGGCGATACGAACGCAACGGATAGCGGAAATTTAACGCGCATCGAGGCAAACAACGGCAAATCTGACACTGCGAACAGCGATGCGAGCTCGATAAAGCGCAAAGGAAATTCTACGAAAGAGCAAAATGCTGGGCGATGAAAATTTAGAAAAATTTTTCTCAAAAATCGACGCTGCGGAGTTTGGAATTTCTGCGAACTCAAAGCTTGCTTCAAAAAATTCCAAGCTTGCAGGAAGCGCGAGAGACAGGAATAAGGACAAGCCCTTAAAATCACAAGACGACGTGGAATTTTGCGGCGAACAGCCATATTTTAGCGGCGCGCAGCAAGATGAAATTTTAAAATTTAATACCGAGCTGCCGTTTGATGCCGAGAAAGTGCGTCTTGATACAGAGCAAGCATACTTAAAATTTAACGTCCGTCCATCGCAGTCGGAGCCGGGCGTCAGACAAGCGCTTGCGTTCGGTGACGAGCCGCTGCAGGCGCAGTTTAATGCCGAGCGAGCGCAGGCAAAGATCGAAAATTTCATGCGCGATCTGCTGCAAAACTATGTGCTTTGCGTAAGCGGCGCGGAATTCGCCTTCGCGGAGATTGAGGCGTATTTCACGGGCGCAGATCGCAACACCTACAAGCGCACGTCGCGGGCGGGCGAGATATTTTTTCACAATTTCGGCTTTGACATTTCGTTTCGCAGCGTCCCGCAAAGCGGCGGCGGGATTTTGGTGCGAAGCCTGCGCGTCCTAAGCGGCGCAGAGCTTTTGGCGGGCGGCTTACCGGATTCAACGGGCTGCTTACCCGGCTTGGCAGGCGGCTTGCACAGCTTGGCGGACAGCGATTCGCTCGGCTATGCCGCCCCGCTCATACAAAATGGCGATTTTATCGCGGGTCCGCGCAAATGCATGGGTAAAATTTTAAATCTGCAAACGCGAAATTTAAGCTTTTCTTTAAAGCATGCGCCGAAAATAGCGCATGCAGCGGGCTTTAGCAACCGAATCCGACGAGGCGAGATCGTAAATGAAGTGAATTTCGGTACAAGCGCTAGCTGTGCGACGGGTACAGCGGCTGCGGCAAGGCTTGCAAATGAGCCGCGTAGGCTTACCAGCGAGGAGTTTGAAGCGTATCTGAGCACGGGCTGCACTGCGGCAAAAACATATAAAAAATCGCTGCAAAGATATGAAGGCTAAATTTTGATCAAACGGCGCATAGCGGGCGAGCGGTAAAATTTAATGAGCTTTAAGCGGCGGCGCTATAAAATGGCGCGTCCATCAAATTAAAAGCGGCAAATGGATCAAAACAGGCTTGAGGAATTAAAAAGGCTATTGCAAAAGCGGCATCAAGAGCCAAAGCGGGGCTTGGAACAAAATTCTAACGGCGAAAATTTTAAAGCCCCAAATTCTGAAACCAAAAATTCCGAAGTTTCAAATTTTGAAGCCCTGAATTCTGAAGTCTCAAATTTTGAATCTCTGAATCCTGGAGCCTCGAATTCTGAGTTCCCGAATTCTGAAATTTCGAATTATGAAACCCAGAATTCTAAAGCCCCAAATTCCGATCCTGACGCTTTAAATTTAGAAAGCAAAACGGCTCAGAATTCTACCGCCAAAGATAATGTAGAGTCGCAAAATTTTATCTCGGATGATAGCGACTCTTTGCGGCAAAATTCCAAAGCTAGAGACTACGACAAAGATCCGCTAATCATCAAAGATCATACTTATTACGAATTTATGATTTATCAATTTCCGGCGCTACTGATAGGTTTTATTATATTTTTGACTTTTGTTACCATAGTAAATCCCGTTAGCCTTAAGACCTTTCGAATGCTTCCATTTATATTGGTTTCATTATTGACCGTAATTCGCGATAAAGACGGTATGTATTTTGAGTTTAAAAACGATAAAATTCTGTATTATCATAAAAATAAAATTCGCAAAATTTTCGAACTAAACAGCATAGGCGCAATGGTGATTAGCTTTGATTGCAGACACAGTATGCGACAAAGGGTAAATTGGTTTATAAAAATAGCGCTGCTTCTTTGGCTTTTATTAGCTTTTGTCGCTAATTCATACGATGTAACAATTGGTGAATATATAACTAATGTATTGTGTCTTTTTGTTTTAGCCGCGTCGGGGATTTTTGGAGCAAAGCCTCTTATGCACCTACGCAACGGCAGCCTCGGCTTTTTCGGTCTTCACGATCAGCTTGTGCTTTATAAAGAAAACGCTGAGGTCGAGATACTAAATATCTTGATGGCAAATAAGGAGGAGTATCTGCAGCTGCGTGATTATTTTATGCAAACGATACAAAAAGATATAAGTAATCTTCAACGCACGATGTCGATTTTTAACGAAAAGATAGAATTTAGAAAATTTAAATTCTAGCGATTAAAGGATCGCTATATATTTTTCCGAAGCGCCCTTCGGCTTGGGATTTACGGCGTAAAATTTTAACTTTTTAAAATATTAAATTTAATATAAATTTAATATTTTTTGTGATTAAATTTCACAATCATTTATCACAATATCCAAAGGATCAAAAATGAAATTATCTTACGTTGTGGCGGGGGTTTTGCTATGCGGCGTCTTGAGCGCAGACGATGCTGCGAGCAAGGACGTAAATTTAGGCACGATAATCGTATCGTCGAATTTTAAAAAATCTATCTTGCAAGAGCCCACGAAGGTGGAGATCGCAGGTAAAGACACTATTTTAGAAAACGGCGACATCGCAAAATCGCTTTTGAACTTAAGCGGCTTTTCGATGGAGCGCAAGGGCGGAGGCGGCAGCGAGGTTTATTACCGCTCGCAGACGGCGTCCAGACTGCCCGTGCTCATCGACGGCAGCACGCTAAACGGCGGCTGCGGCATGCGTATGGATACGCCCATCACCTACATCTCGGCGCAAAACTACAACTCCGTGCGCATCGTCAAAGGTCCGCAGGACGTCAGATATGGAGCGCTCATCAGCGGCGGTATTTTCTTCGATCGAGATATTTTAAGACTAGATAAAACGCAATTCGGCGGGAATTTTAGCGTGCTAGGCGGAAGCTTTAGACGCTTCGAAACCGTAGCCGACGCCGTCGTGGGCAATGAATGGGGCAGCTTGCAGATCTCGGGCGGACATTACGAGAGCGGCGACTATAAAAGCGGCGGCGGACAGAAAATGCATACGCACTATAAACGCAACAGCGTCTCGCTCGTGGGCACGATCACGCCTACCGATTCTACCGCCATTCAGCTTAGCACGGACCTGGGCGAGGGCGAAGCGGCGTATGCGGACAGGATGAGGGACGGCGTGCAGTTTGACCGTAAGTCTTTCGGACTCAAATTTGAACAAGACGTCGGCGAGCACAAGATCAGGCTAAGCTCGTACTATCATCAAATCGATCACATAATGGACAACTTCACCATGCGTCCGGTGGTGCCGGGCACGGGGCCTGGCAAGGGATATAGCATCAGCCACCCGATACGCGATATGTACGGCTTTAAGCTAGAAGGCGAGCTAAATTTCGATAATCTAACCAGCTTCATCGGCGCCGGTTATTCGCAAGACTCCTTTAAATGGCGAGGCGCCGGAACGGGCGGGGCCGGCGTATCTAAAGCCGACATGGACGCTGCCCTATCAAAGCCCCACGTAAAACAGCGCAAGGTAACGTATAAAACTATATACACTCAAAACGAATACGTCCTTGAGGGAGATTACGGACTTTTTGGCGGTCTTAGATTAGACGTCGGCGAGAGAAAACAGCTACTAACGCATAAAAGTAGGAGCGAAAATTTATTCTCAGGCTTTTTTAGATACGAAAAATATCTGCAAAATTTAACGCTTTATGCTGGGTTAGGACACGCACAAAGACTGCCCGATCACTGGGAAACGAGTAAAGACGATAACCTCAAGCTAAATAAAGAAAGAAATACTCAGCTGGATTTTGGCGCCGTACTGAAAGATCAAAATTACGAACTAAGCGCAAATTTCTTCGTCTCAAAGATGGATGATTATATCATGCTAAAATATAATCCTATGGGCATGTCTTCAAACGTATTTAATACCGATGCTTTACTATACGGCGGCGAGATCGAGGGCGATACGCTACTGGCCGATATATTTAGACTGGGGGCGGGTGTATCCTACGTCTACGGCAAGGTGACCAAAAACGCGGGCGGCCTAGAAGACGGCGACGCGCTGCCTAAGGTTTCGCCTCTAGCGTTTAAACTAAGCGCCGGCTTAGAAAAGCCAGACTGGTTCGTCAAAGCCGACTTCTACGCTAACGCGTCGCAAAACCGCGCACAAAAGGGCTACGGCGACGTGGGCGGCATGGATCTGGGCAAGAGCGATAGCTTCTGGACGCTAGGACTAAGCGCGGGCTATAAATATAAAAATTATCAATTTTTGCTAGCGGCGGAAAACCTAAACGACGCCAAATACGCCTATCATAACTCAAAAGGCGGCTACGGCGGCGGTATCGCAGGCTACGAAACTATCCCGAATGGCACGAGGCTTTATGAGCCGGGCAGAAGCTTTTGGGCGAAATTTAAAGTGCATTTTTAAGGCCTAGATCGTCCGGATTTGGCGCGTTTTAGATTTTGTATCGGATTGGGCGACACCCCATTTCGGCGCACTGCGCAAGGACTGTGCGAGCTTGCAAACAGACGCTAAAGTATAGATAAAATTTGCAAGTGCCTTGAGCGGCCGAGCTCGCGCTAAATTTGTACGGCTAGGCGCGGCTTTTGTCGTCCGAGCCTTTTTTTCCGCACGGCGTCGAAGCCTCGGTGCGGCCCGCGGCGGATATGATGCTTATTCGGGCGTGATCTCACGCGACAAGCGCCGGCACAGAAGGCGGTTGTGCGATTTGAGATGAAATTTGGCCCGCAGATCAGATTAAAGCTTTGTACAAAAAGGCGGTTTCGCGGCGCCTGATCCGTCGGCATCGTTTCGGTTCGTCGGGCTTGCCTGCGCGCGACGGACACGCGGTAAAATTTACTGAGCTTTAAGCGGCGAGAATATAAAATGGCGCGTCCATCAAATTTAAAGGCGGCAAATGGATCAACAAAGCAGGCTTGAGGAATTAAAAAAGCTACTACAAAAGCGGCATCAAGAGCCGAAGCGGGGCTTGGTACAAAATTCTAACGGCGAAAATTTTAAAGCCCCGAATTCTGAAATCCAGAATTCCGAAGCCTCAAATTTTGAAGTTTCGAATTTCGAAGCTTCAAATTCTGAAACCCTAAATTCCGATCCTGGCGCTTTAAATTTAGAAACCGAAGCGGATCAGAATTCCGCCTGTGATAACAACGCAGAGCCGCAAAATTTTATCTCGGATGATAGCGGCTCTTTGCAGCAGAGCCCCGAAGCCAGGGATTACGACAAATATCCAATAATAGTAAAAAATTATGAGAGGCTGCTAATATCTACAATTACATTTTTATACGCGCCTATGATTTTAGGTGGATATATCCTAAGTATATGGGATTTAATTTTTTCAAAACACCATATATCGATGATGGAAATAGGCTCTAGCGTTATATTTGGAATTTTTATAGCGATAGTATTGAGACTTATTTATAGCAGCTGCGTTAGCAACAATAATTGCAAAATCTACTTTATGAATAATTCTATAGATTTCTATAACAACGGCGAGCTTGAGAGAAGGACAAATAACCTTCATTTAAATTATGTGATGGGCAGACCATTTTGGGGATATTGCAACGATGATAAAGTTCGTCGCCTCATTTATAATATTATTATAATTTTTTCTATTGCAGCACTTTCGTTTCTATCATCGCAAATTTTATTATTCTTCATTTTTTCAATACTTTCTGCAATCTTTTTGAAAATATTTTTTCACTTTTTAATCGTAGGCAATTTTAAGAATTTTTCATTCTTTTCTGCAATCGTAGTGGATTATCCGTACTATGAGCAGGAAAATACTTATTATTTAAGCTCTATTTTATCGGCAAAAAATTATTTAGTTTGCGTATATGATACAGAAAGGCTAAACGAAATAAAAGAATGGTTTTTGATTAGAAAACATATCGATATTGATAAAATAGAAAAATATTATCTTAGCTAAAGCGGGCGGTTATGGATACAAGGAACAAAGAAGCTAGGGTTAGAGACTACGACAAAGATCCGATAGTCGTAAAAAAGATGGATGATCTGTTTTGGCTGATAGCTCTTGGAATTTTATTAATTTGTTCTTTGATACAGAATTTTGACGGCGAGTATAAATTTAGGTTTTATATGAAAATATTGCTAGGTTATGGCACTGCCTTTTTCTTTATATACGCGGCAAACTTTATAAATAGCAAAAAAACTATAGCCTTTATGAAGGACAAAATAGAATTTAAAAATAAAACCAAATGCGAAAAAGAGATGGCGTTAAAAAATATCTCCATTTACAGATATGCTTATATGATTCCGAATTTTGCGCCATTTGATGTGAAAATTAAATTTTGTGTTTTAGTTTTATTTATAATGATCGTCGTGGCATTATACAACTTTAAATTTTATATGTTTATTTTTATAATTATGGGCTTATTGCTGATGCCCATTATTAAATTTATCTACTATATTCTATTTGAGAAAACCGTTAGGTTCTTGCTTTGTGATAAATTATTGATATGCAATGGCTCCGATTCCGAAGTATTTACGATCAATAATAAAAAGGAGTTTGGCGAGCTGCAAAAATATTTCTTGGATACGCTAAATATAGATATTACAGAGGGATATTTATTTTGGAAACCGCCTTATGATATTGCAAAAATAATAGTGAATAAAATGAACAAATTTATGAAATTCTAAAAACAAAAGATAAGGTTTAAAAAATATACAAACGATACATAATTAGCGTACCGCGGGATAAACAATTTAATCCGCAGAATATCGATCTTTAATGAAAAATAGAATTTAAAAAATTTAAATTCTAACGCTCCGCTTGAAATTTTGCCTTTAAATTTACGCACTAATCATCGCCGCTTTCATATACGCCGAGCTCTACGAGATTGCCTTCAGGATCGCGCAGATAGATACTTTGCATAGCGCCGCGCGCGCCCATTCGAGACACGACGCCAAGCTCTATTTGCACCCCTTTGCTTTCCAGCTCCGTTTTGAGCTGCTGTGCGCTTTGATCTTCGCAGATGAGGCAAAAATCCGCCGAGCCTACGCTAGGACGCGCTGCAAACGGCGCAAACTCGCCCGCGCGGGTGTGGATATTGATCTTTGAGGAGCCGAAGCACAGGCTGTGTTTGCCGCCCTCGTAAACGTGCTCTAGCCCCAAAATTCCTTCGTAAAATTCCACGCATTTTTGCAGATCGTCCGTAACTAGGACGAAGTGATCGATATCTGTGATTTTCATTTCATCTCCCTGTGCGCTTGCAAGTCGCAAAATTTTTACGCCTCGCGGTGCAATCTTGGAATTCTACCGTGAAATTTTGCGACAAAATTCCAAATGCTCATAGCGCGAAATCAAAATTTCGCGGCGTAAATTTTAAAATTCTAAAATTTAGCCTAAGTAAAAATGGAGCGCGAGTAGAGTCTGACTTTAGTAAAATTTGACCCGACGAAATTCCGTCTAGCTAGCGCCGCAAATTCTAATCCCGCGATTTCAAAACTAGCGATTTTAAAATTCTCTTGCCTACCTCGACGCCCGGCTGATCGTAAGTACTGACGCCCAGTATCGCTCCGGTAGCGCTGGTTAGCAGCTCGAAGTAGTAAAATAGCTCGCCCATGCTCTGTTCACAAAGCCGCGAAACCTCGATAAGATCGACGCTGATACCCTCATTTAGCACAGCTTGCAGCGTAGCATTGCACTGAAGATTTAGCACCTCATCCAGTCGCATGCCGTTTACGAAGTCGCAGCTCTCAAGACCTTGCAGACTGATACCAGGTACCGCGTCCGTAGTGCCGTTGTCCGTGAGCTTTAAGAAAGTCACGGTCTTATCCTTTACGCCGTCCATTATGAGCTGAAGGAAGCTGTGCTGATCGCGCGAGCCTACAAGCCCCACAGGAGTAAGCCCCTCGCGTCTAAAGCCGATCTTTTTACCTAGGCTTTCCGCCCAGAGCTGCACATACCACTCGCCAAATGCGCGCAACGCGTCGCCGTAGCTAAAAAGGACGTTGATTTTCGCACTTTTGTGCGTGGCGTAGTGATGGGCTTTTCGTAGAATTTTATTCTCCGCGATTTTAGCGGGATCGCCTGCTAAAATTTCATCCAGATACCGCTCTTTTGCGGCGGCAGCTCCGCGCAGCATCGCGCTTGCATCAAGGCCTAGCCCAACTGCGGGCACTAGCCCTACCGCACTTAACACGCTAAAACGACCGCCTACGTTAGCGGGCATATTTATTACGCAGACGCCGTGCTCTCGCGCAAAGATATCAAGCGGCGAGCTCGCATCGGTGATAAAGATGAAATTTTTCGCTAGCGCTTTTAAATTTGAAATTCCAAAACGCTGCAAAACCACTTTAAAAAGCGAGATCGTCTCGATCGTGCCGCCCGATTTGGAGGATACTATGAAGATCGTGCGAGCAAAATTTAACCCTTCAAGCGCGCGGTTTACACTGTGTCCGTCGAGATTATCCAAAATTTTAAAGCGTAAATTCTTTCTTACGCGCGGACGCAGCATCTCATAAAGCGCTCGCACGCCCACGCTGGAGCCACCGATGCCCAAAAGCACGACCCCGTCGTAGCTTCGTGCGCTAAAAAATTCCTGCGCCCGCGCTATTTCGTCTGCGCCTTGCTGCGGCAGGCGGTAGTAGCCTATCTCGCCACTTTCGTATTCGGCGCGGATCTTTGCCGCTACCTCTTCTAGCGCGCCCTCTTTTGCCGGCGGGAAAAACAGCTCATTTTTTACCATCGCCGAATTCTCGCTCGTAGAAATATTTGATCGCCTCCACGTAGCCTTTTACCGAGCCGCAGTCGAAGCGAGTGCCTTTAAATTTATACGCGATCACCACGCCGTTTTGAGCCTGTTTCAAAAGCGCGTCGGTGATCTGCACCTCGCCGTTTTTACCGGGCGCCGTCTGCTCGATGAGATCGAAAATATTAGGTGTTAGAATGTAGCGCCCGATGATGGCTAGGCTTGACGGAGCCTCGCCGGGCTCCGGCTTTTCTATCATATCCGAGACCATTATCAGATCGTCGCTGATACTCTTTCCTGCGATGATGCCGTATTTGTTTACGTCCTGCGGCGGCACCTCCATTACTGCAACGACACTGCAGCGGTATTTTTCGTAAATTTTAACCATCTGCGCAAGCACGCCCTCGCCGTTTTCGTTCACGCACAGATCGTCTGCGAGCACCACGCCGAAAGGCTCGTCGCGGATTAAAATTTTACCCGTATAAATCGCGTTGCCAAGCCCCTTCATCTGCTCTTGGCGCGTGAAAGAGAAGGTGCAGCGCTTCATAAGCGCCCTGATCTCGTCGAGCAGATACTCTTTGCTGCTGCCTGAAATTTGATCCTCCAGCTCGTAGCTGCGGTCGAAATAATCCTCCAGAGCGCGTTTGCCGCGACCCGTGACGAACGCCATATTATCCATGCCCGCTTCCAGCGCCTCGTCCACGCCGTAGTGAATGAGCGGCTTGGTAAGGATCGGAAGCATCTCTTTTGGTAGCGATTTGGTCGCGGGCAAAAAGCGCGTGCCGTAGCCAGCCGCGGGAAATAAACAAGTCTGGATCATGAAGCTCCTTTGATCTTTTTTTGAACTTTTATTATAATGCAAAAAAGATAAAATTCCGCAAAGGAAAGCCTTGAAAACGATTGAAAAAGAGATCAACGCCGCGCAGGAGATCAAAAAATCAAGCTTCATCGCCTATCTAGCGCCGCTAGCGAGCTTCGAGGCGCTGCGTGCGAGGCTGCGACAGCAACACCCAAAGGCGCGCCATATCGCCTGGGCGTATCGCGCGCTGAATGAGCCCGGGCAGATCGTAGAAAACTCAAGCGACGACGGTGAGCCCAAATCGACTGCGGGCGCGCCGTGCCTAAACGCGCTTCGCGGCGCCGAATTGATTAACGCCGCCGTGCTCGTGGTGCGCTACTTCGGCGGCATCAAGCTAGGCACCGGCGGGCTGGTGCGGGCATACGCCAGTAGCGCAAATCTTGCTATCGAGGTCGCCGCAAGCAGCAGCGCTTTAACCGACTTTTTTCTTAAAAGGCGCTGCGCGTTTTTCGTGCCGTTTGCGGCGGTGGCTAAATTTGAACATTTTTTAAAAAAATCGGGTTTTGTTTATGAGGCGAGCTTCGGCGCTGCGGGAGCGGAGTTTAACGCAGAGCTTAGCGCGGAGGAATTTGAAAAATTTAAAGGCTTTGCAGACGCTCTCGCGCCGGCTCTTAAAATGCTGCACGAGCCGAAATTTTAAAATTTCAAAATTCTATAAAATTTAAAAGCCCCTCTCGGCTAAATTTGAAAGCATGAGCGGATTTTGCATTTTATCGCATTATCGTAGCGGAATTTTAAAGCTAAAGTGAAATTTCATCGTACGAAACATAAAATCCGATAAATTTTAAAATTTTCAAAATTCTGTCGTAATTTAGCTTGCAAAATTTCGCGAAAATTCCGTCCGTAAATTTCAAAATTTCACGTGCTTCATCTTAGCTTCACGCACAGGCAGGCTTAGCAGAGCTGCAATAGCTGCTAGCGTCATATCCAAATACCACATATAATCATACGCGCCGTATGCTCGCACCGCAAGACCCCCAATATATGCGCCAAAAAATCCACCGATTTGATGCGAAAGCATCGTAAATCCAAATAGGCTTGCTAAATATCGCGTCCCTAATAGCTTACCGACGGCAGCCGCAGTAGGCGGTACGGTCGCTAGCCAGGTAAATCCTAATCCCACGCTGAAGATATAAAACGTAAGACTATCTTTGGGCGAGAGCGCATAAGCACCAATAAGAGCGATACGCAGGGCATATATGCAAAATAAAATGACTTTACAGCGCACTTTGGAAACACACCATCCCACGAATAAGCTGCCTACGATGTTTGCGATACCAATCAGTGCGAGCGAAAAGGACGCTACCTGCGCGCCATGCCCGCTTAGTGCTACTTCACTAGGCAGATGCGTCACTAAAAACGCTACGTGAAAACCGCACGTAGCAAAGCTTAAATTTATCAAAATATAGCTTTTATCGCGCAGTGCCAAACGCAGAACTTCGCCTAAGCTGCGCTTATCTTCTTCATGCAGGCTGGTTTGCTCGCCAAGTAGAATTTTACCGCCTGCTAAAAGTCTCGCAAGCGGCAGAATTAGCAAGCTAAGTCCTGCAAGCGTAAAAAATGCGCCGCCGTATCCTAAAGCAGGCGTTGCGATACAAAACCCAATCATTGGCGCAAATAAAAATTGTCCGAACGAGCCGCCTGCATTTAGCACTCCGCTAGCAACCGAGCGGATAGAAAATGGCAGGCGCTTTGCCATTAGGCTCATTAGAATCGGAAAACTACCTGCACCAAGCCCCAGTGCAAGCCCAAAACCCATCGTTAATACAAGCGCACTTTCACTGCTAAATAACGGCACAAGAGCGCAGCTAATCGCCAGAAGCACGCTGCCCCAAAACAGCACGACGTAGGCACCGAGCTTGTCTGCAAGTATCCCGCTAAGCGGTTGCGAAAAGCCCCATACCAGCTGCGTAGTTGCCATCGCAAAGCTTACTTGTGCGATGGATAGGGAATTTGCTTGCATTATAGGTTGCACGAAAAGACCTAATGACATACGAATGCCCATCGTAATCATCAAAATCGCCGCGGCGCATAGGATCATTATCCAAACTGATTTCATATATATTCCTTTTAAAAAATAGAATTATAGCATAAAAATCACGAATACATCGATATTTTATAGATATATTTAATTAATGTATTTTAGTATATTATTTATGTAAGAGGAATTTACCGAGCTTTAATGGGCTTTGCATTAAAATTCCATTTTCAAGGAGAAGCGATGATTTACGAAGACGAGATGATTTACGTGGAGCGCGAGGAGCACGAAGTGCCGTGGGTGAAGGTCTTTACGAAGGCAAAATTTAAGGAGCTTAGCGACTGCGACGAGGCGACGCTGGCGCATCTGTGGCGCGCCGTGCTTCAGTGCGAAAAGAGCCTGCGGGAGTTTTACGCGCCCGATAAGATCAACATCGCAAGCTTCGCCAACTACGTGCCGCGCGTGCATTTTCACGTCCAAGCGCGCTTCAAAAACGACAGCTTTTTCCCGGAGTCCGTCTGGGGAAAAAAGATGCGAAATGGCAAGCTCGATCTGCCGGAATTTAGCGAATTTGCAGAAATTTTAGCGGCAAATTTAAAGATGGAATTCAGATGATAGGCGCGCGATCCAAAAAATACCTAAGTCTTTTCGCGCTTGCTTGCTGCGTCGCCACCTTTGCGTTTTACCTGCGCTTTAAAAGCGAGGAAAACGAGATAAAAATCAAGCAGCAGTTCGATTTTAGCGCGAGTTTGTTTGAAAAGATCGTGGACGAAGAAAAGCTAAACGCCTTTGCGATCTCGCTGATTTTGTCGCAGAATAGCGACGTGGTGCGCTGCTTTAAGAGCGGCAAACACGGCGAGTGCATGGACGTGACGAAAAAATACAAAGACATCTTAAGCGCGGTGCCCTTCTACACGGGCGTGAAGATACATTTTCATACGCAAAACACCAGAAGCCTGGCTAGGAGCTGGAGCGATGAATTTTACAACGACGATCTGAGCTCGTTTCGCCATTCGCTTTTGCAGATCCGCCAAAGTCTGCTTCCCAAAGCGCTCGTCGAGATGGGGCGGTGCGGGGTTTTTATGCGTGGAATTTCGCCCGTTTTTAGCGACGGTAAATTTATCGGAAGTGCTGAGATAATGCTCGATTTCGAGCACGTCATCGCCCAGATCAACCGCATGGGAAACGATATTTTTATCCTCGTAGATAAGAGGTTTGAAACCGACTGCTTCTACGATAAAATAGGCGTTATCAAGGACTTTATCATCGTAAACAGCGCGCCGGATTACGACGTTTTGTCGATTTTGGCGACGCTTGATTTTGGGGCGCAGAGCTTTATCAAAAAGGACGGGCATTATTTTTACGTACGGGCATTTTCGGACGAAAACGGCACGAAGCTGGGCTATATAATTTTGCACCGCGAAGGCTAGCGGCGGGATTTAAATTTAGGCGACCGTGGCTTGTTTGCCTTGTCGCGGCGACGCGGCGAGCGAGCGTTTTAAATTTAATCGCAAGATCGCGGAAATTTGCGCTGAAATTTTAAATTTTAAAAGGAGCGTCGGTATGAAATTTTATAAATCCGTTAAATTTAAAGCAATAGCTGGCGTGCTGCTTCTGACGGCGATACTCTGCGCCGCATTTATCCGCATCATCCCCGATTATTCCACTTCACGAGGCTTCGCGATAGTTTCTCTTTCCGACTATAACAAATACAAGCAGAGCTATTGCCTCAAAGAGAATAGAATTTTACCGAAGAAAGAGCTGTATAAAAGAGCGATAGGGCAGTATTTGGATTATGAGTTAAAACTAGAACAAATGATCAATGATTATAGGACCTACGCCTATGGCAGTTCTTGGCGTAGCTCATATGAAATTGCATACTATGAACTAGAGAACATAAATTTATCTAATTGGTTTGAAGTATTAAAAAAGCATCATGATAATAATGAGACGTTTGAGGAAATTTTTATGAATAAATTAAAGGCTAAAAAAACCGACCCAAAGAAATATATAAAGATAAATTTGAACGATATGAGTGCTGGATTTGATAGACCGATAATTATTCTAGACGGCGCTTATAAAGGACCGAATATTCATATATTGTTAGATAAGTTTGTTTTAATTTATAAAAATTATATACAACGCAACCATTCCGAATACCTATTTGATAGAATGAATTTTTCTGAAAAAATCAAAGAATATTATCAGGAAAGAAACAAGGCGTCGTTTGATATAAAACAGGGTTTTGAGCTGGACAACTGCGGAAATCTAAATTATCCATTGAAAGAATATTATTTAGGTAGTAGAGAGGCAAAAGGCGGCTGAAAAGCCGCGCTAAAACAAAATTTTAAAAAGCCCTAGCCGCACAAATTTTACTTTTAAAATTTTAAAATTTGCGCCTAAAATTACGCGCCGTTTTAGTCCAAAAGTTTCTGCTTAAACAGCGGGATTTTGTAGCAAAAGGTGCTGCCTTCGCCGAGCTTCGAGCTGACGCTTTTTGCGATGCCGTAGCGCTTACAAATTTTCTCGATTATGTTTAGCCCGAGGCCGAATCCGCCAAGAGCCGCATTTTCGCGCGAGTATCTATCCCAGATCGCGCTCGTATCCTTTATGCCGATGCCGAAGTCCTGCACGCTAAAGACCGCTATGCTCACCCCTTTTTCCAGCCCGATGATGATCTTGCCGCCGGGGCGCGAGTATTTTATGGCGTTGCTTAGGGTGTTGTCGATGAGGCGCATTAGCGAGGTTTCGTCCATAAAGACGCTCACGTCGGGCGCTATTCGCGATTGCAGGTTTATGTTTTTGCTTTTTGCGACCAGATAGATGAAATTTATCCTAGCGTCCAAAAACTCGCTCATATCGATGCGGCGGCTTTTTAAGCTCATCTTGCCGCTTTTGATGAAGTACTCCACGTCCTCGTAAGTAATTACCATCTGCTTGAGCGCGGATTTTATTCGCGCAGTGTGTTTGTCGCGCAGCCCAAGCATCTCGGTATTGATGAGCGCGACGCCCAGAGGGGTCTTTAGCTCGTGCATCGCGTCGTTGAAAAACGCCTTGATGAGGTTGCTTTGCTGCGCGTAGAAATTTTTTATGATTTTGTAGTTAAACAGCGCGATGATGAGCGCTACGAAAATCGTGATAAAGATCGTAGAGATCGCGATAAATTCTATCTTGGCGTAGCTTATCTTTTTTGAAATGACGAAAAAATGCAGCTTGCCCTCATGCAGAAAGTGGCGCTTAAAAAACACCCGCCCGCCGAATTTCAGCGTGATAAACGCAAAATCCGGCGGCTGCACGCTTAGGTTTGATCTTAAAATTTCGCCGTTTGCGTTTAGGATCGCGTAGTCGTAAATTAGCTCGTCTTTTAGATTCAGATCCGCGCCGGCTAGGGCTTCGCCGCTTTTTTGTATCAGCTCGGCGACGTCGGCGCTCTCCTCGATTTTGGAATTTAAATAGATAATATAAAGACTCTCGCTTATAAAGGCGCCGATGATGAAAATCGCGCTAAAAAGCGTAAATTTAAACCCTTTAAGCATTGATCTTATATCCGAGTCCGCGGCTAGAGAGGATGAAGTCGTTGCTCGTTTTGGCGCGGAGGTTGCTGATATGCACGCGCACATCGACGCTGCCCGCCTCGCCGTCCCATACGTCGGCGATGAGTTCATCGACGCTTACGAATCTTTTGATATTGGCAAGCAGAAATTCTATGATTTTGATCTCTTTGGCGCTTAGCGATATCTCTTCGTCCGCGCGTTTTAAAATTTTTAAATTTGCGAAGTAGTGAAATTTATCCGCGATCTTGACGGCGCCCTTTTCGTCGCCGAAATACTTTCGCATCAGCTCGCTTACTCTAAATTTAAGCTCGGCTAGGTGGAAAGGCTTTTTTAGATATTCGTTGCAACCAAGCTCGTAGCACTGGCTCAAATCGTCGATGTCGCCGAGCGAGGTCATCATCATCACGGGGGTGCTAAGACCGAGGCTTCGCGCGTATTTGAGTACCTCTACGCCCGAGACCTCCGGCACCTTGATGTCTAAGATCAGCAAGTGGTAAGCATTTGTGGCGATCTTATCGCAGGCTGCGTCGCCGCTTTCGCATTCGTCCACCTCGTAGCCAAGCTCCTGTAGATACTCGCTTACGCTGCTTCTGTATTCAAAATCGTCTTCTAAAAGTAAAATTTTCAAACCCGTTCCCTAAATCGGGAGCGAGACTACGCTCCCGTGCAAATTTGCCCCGCATATACGATATAGTAGCGAAGCAGAATGACGCCGCAAAGCACGACGAAAGAATTTAAAACTATAAACGCAGGCTTGTAGGCGTGATTTTTCAGCGCCGTAAAGGCGATGATGATCGGAGCGATGAGCCCCGTGCCCAAAACGCCGATCCAGAAAATTTTACCGTAAACCTCGTGCGTCAAAGCCTGCTGTGCCGCAAGCGCGCTCGTGCCGCCCTCGAAATACATCCCGACAAACAGAATGAATAAAAGCGGAATCTCAAAGAGTATCGCGCGCAGATCAAGCACCAAAAGGTATTTTATGCTATCTTTGTTTAACGAGCCTTTAAAAAATAGAAGTCCCACTAAAATGCTCGCCGCGATGCCGCTGGAAAAGCCCGACAGCAAAAATAAAATCGGCAGCACCGGAGTATTCCAAAGCGGAATTTTCATCACCGCGCTTAATAAAAAGCCCGTATATGCGCCCACGCAAAGAGCAAGGATAAATAAAGCTCGCTCGAATAGTTTGGAAGCTTTGGCAAACGAGCTTAGTAAATTTACGATAGGTCGCAGAAACGCAAGTAGTTTAAATTTACAAATTTCCTCGCCGAAGACGCATAGCGCAAATACAAAGCTAAACGGCACGTAGATCAAAAGCGCCAAAACGCCGAGACTCATCACCGAGCCAAAGTTAAATTTGATCAGCAAAAGATAGAAGGTAAGAGGCTTGCCCAGATCAAAGATCAAAAGCAAAAGCCCCGCGCAGATCGTAAGCGGCGCCGTGATCGCTCCCGCTCTTATCATCGCGTCCCAGATGGAATTTTGCTCGCTTTCGTGGCGATTCCATTTGACTAAAAGCGCTACCATCGTCGCTCCCGCGCTAAGACCCGCCAAAAATAGATAGATCGCAATCGGCCAAGGCCAGTAAATTTCAGAGTATTGGCTCATATCGCCCCACATATTATTCATAGCGTCCTCCTTTTTTGTTTTTGATATTCGCTAGACGCGGCTTGGTGTTTAGATATGCTTTTGGATATTCTACGCTTGTTTTGGCTAGCAGCTTGCTTACCTCGGAATTTACGTCATTTACGTCGCCGAAAGTTAAAGCATCTGTTGGGCACACGCTTACGCAGGCGGGCTGCAAACCTTTGCTAGTGCGGTTAGTGTAGCAAAAGGTGCATTTGCCAATAGCGTGCGTGATAGGATCGACAAATCTAGCGTCGTAAGGACAGGCCAGGATGCAGTATTTGCAGCTGACGCAAAGCCTCTCGTCTATGAGCGTTACGCCGTCTTTGGTTTTAAAGCTCGCTCCCGTAGGGCAGACGTCCACGCAAGGGCTATCCTCGCACATAACGCAGCTGGCGCGCGAATAATCTAGCTTTAAATTTGGAAAAATGCCGCTTGTTTTGCCGTGCACCTGCAGCCTATAAACGCCGCTCGGTACGCCGTTTTCGTTCCTGCACGCAACCGAACAGGCTTGGCAGCCTATACATAAATTTTCGTCGTGAATCATTATGAGTTTTTTCATAACCGCTCCCTTAAATTTTAACTATATCGACACCGACGTTGGTTACCATCGTGCTTACCACAGGACCCGCAGCGGGATCGAGAAGGACGCTTTGGTTGGTGCCTACGCCGTTCGTGCGCTTTAGCCCGGGGCTTACGTGCCCAAAGCCGTGGTATAAAAATAGGCAATCGTCCCTGATGCCTTGCGTGACGAAAATTTTAGCCTTTTGCTCGCCGAATTTGTTTTTAAGCTTCACAACATCGCCCGTCTTTAGCCCCTCCGCTTTTGCAGAAGCCGGGCTGATCCAAACCGGCGATTCGTTCATCATATCGTTTAAAATTTTGACATTTTGAGTGTGGCCGTTGGTGTGAAGCGCGGTCTTGCCGGTCATTAGGCAGTATTTGTGCCCGCCGAATACGTCCATACCCTCGGTGTTTAAGCAGCCGTATCCCGCGAAAAGCTCCTCCACTTTCGGCGCGAAAAGCTCGATCTTGCCGCTCGGGGTTTTAAATTTCATCTGCGAGCTCATCTCGCCGTCTTCGTCCACGAACTCCGCCGCGGCAGGATATTTATCGATAAATTTAGCCACGAGCTTCGGCTCTCGGTAATACAGCTTCGGCACCTTGTAGCTTACGTAGCCGTTTTTGATTAAATTTGCGATTAGCTCGGCGTTACCTTTGGCTTGCTGCATGCGGTATTCGTCGATGTTGTTCCAGGTGTAGTCCTTATCGATCTTCATCACCCTCGCAAGCTCTCTAAAAATTTCATAGCCGCACTTCGTATCGCCCACCGGCTCGACGGCTTTATTTCGCATCACAAATCCCGGCGCGGTGCCGCCTTTGTTTTGAATCGACTCGTCGCGCTCCAAATAGGTGGATTCGGGCAAGATCACGTCGGCTAGGCACGCAAAGTCGCTCATATACACGTCGATTGCGAGCACGAAGTCTAGCTTTTTGATCGCTTCTACGCTCTTATCCACGCCCGCAACGTTGATGAGGTGGTTAAAGCGCGTGCTGACCCAGCCTTTTACCGGATACGGTTTTTCGCTTAAAATCGTAGGCGCGATCTGCATCAAAACGCCGTGTTTGCGCGGCACGAAGAAATTTTCGCTACCTTCTTCGCCGCAGCCGTCGATACGCGCGGTCTTTGGAATTTTAAAATTTTTATCCGGGTTCGAGATGGTAGGGAATAGATCCTCTTTGCAAAGCGCGTTGAAGGTTTTGGAGTCTTTAGAGAAGTAAATTCCGCCCTTTTTCTCGACGTTTCCCATCAGCGCGTTTGCGATTGCGATGGCGCGCGTGCGGATATATTCGGCCTTAGCGGTCGTGGTTTTGTGCCCCCAGTCGATTACAACTGCGGGAGCCGCAGCGTAAATTTCATTTGCGATGCGCTCTACCTTGTCCGCTTTGATCCCAGTAATGGCCTCTTGCCAAAGCGGCGTCGTATCCTTCACCGATTGCCTTAGCTCCTCTAGCCCCACGGCGTATTGTTCGATAAATTTTTTGTCGTATTTGTTATCGCGCAGCCAGACGTGGATTAGCGCCATCAAAAACGCCGCGTCGGTTCCCGGTTTTATCGGCAGCCACTCGTCAGCTTTGGAAGCTACGACGCTAAAGCGCGGATCGAGAACCAAAAGCTTTACGTCCTCTCTGCTTGCGGCTTTTGCGAGCTTTTTGGTTTTTGAGATGTCGATGCCCTCAAAAAGATTATGGCCGAAATTTACGATATATTTTGCGTCGCCGTAGTCTCTTTGCATATTAGCGCCGAAGGTGTGCGGCACGGCGATATTGTAGGTGATCGGACAACAGGACCAGTGCGAGTAGATATTCGGGCTGCCGTAGGCACAGGCGAAATTCATCATCTGAGTGTGGTGCTCGCCCGTTTTGGATGTAAAAACCACGCTCTGCGGGCCATATTTTTGCGAAATCTCGTCTAGCCTCTGCGCGCAAATTTTAAGCGCTTCGTCCCAGCTCGCCTCTTTAAATTTGCCCTCGCCGCGCTCGCCTACGCGAACGAGCGGCTTAATGAGCCTTTGATCGTCGTAGAGCTGATTGATGCCCGCGCCGCCGCGAGCGCAGACGGAGGTTTTGTTTGAAAACCTGTGGTTGCCCTCGATTAAAGCGCCGCGGCCGTCTTTGACGGTCACCTCGATAGGACAGCGCGAGGAGCACATCTCGCAGACGCTGGCGACTTTCTTTTCCGTCCCGCCGGTGACCGCGCTAGCGTTTAAATTTAGATTTAGCGTCGCTAGCGTGCCGATTGCGGCGGTACTTTTTAAGAAATTTCGTCTATTCATAAAAACTCCTTACCTTTGAATTTTGGCGGAAATTCTAAAATCCCATCGTAAAAATAAGGTTAATTTTGATAATGCAGCTTTTGGCTTAGACTTTATCTCGAAAGATAAAATGCGTCCTGCGCCGTATTTTAAAGCCATAAAATAGCGCCAGCAGTAGCAAAATGCTAATTGCACCGCAGATTGCAAGGGCTACGCGAGCGCCTAATAACTCGGTAAAAAATCCCGATATGAGCGCTCCAAACGGCGTACTACCTATTAAAAAGAGCGCATATAAGCTAAGCACACGCCCGCGAAATTCGTTGCTTACGTGCATTTGCACGGTGGAGTTGATGCTTGAGTTTGTGATTACGAAAAGAAATCCAGTTACGGCAAGCCCTGTCGCAGCCCATGCGAAGGAATTCGCAGCTCCAGTAAGAGCTAAGCTCACCCCCATAGCGATCGCGCACGATCTGATTTTGCGGATGCCAAGTTTATCAAAAATTGCTACAAAAAGCGCGCCGCAAAAGGCTCCCACGCCTAGAGCCGACATCAAATATCCAAAGCTTCGCTCATCCGCGTCTAGGCTAAGCTTAACAAGCGCCGAGATTGTTACGTTGTAATTTGGCACCAGCGTCGCTACGATAAGCACTATTATCATTAGCTCGCTTAGAGTTTTTTTGTGCGATACATACGAAATTCCAGCACCGATCGAGGCAAAAACGCCTCCGCTTCTGCTAGATAGCGTAGTAGCGGATGGTGGAATTTTTATAAAAAACAGCGAAACGATAATGCCTAAAAAGCTAAGTGCATTGAATAAAAAGCAAAAACCCACGCCCCACAGCGCCATCACGATCCCCGCAAGTGCGGGTCCTGCGATACGAGCGACGTTGAAGGACATAGAATTTAACGCTATGGCGTTGGCTAGATCGCGGGGCGAGTCGATGAGGTCTTTTACCATCGACTGACGGCTCGGGGCGTCCATGCTGGTAAAGATGCCGCTTGCAAAAGCGCAAAATAAAATTTTGCCGAAAGAATATAGCTCGCAAAAGCTCATAACCGCGAAAATTGAGGCAGTCACCGCCATGCCTATTTGAGCAAGTAGAAGGATCTTTTTGCGATTAAACTTATCGAGCAGTACACCGGAAAACGGCGTGAAAAGTAGCGCGGGCAAGAACCGCGCCGCGGCTACAAGGCTAACTTTAAAAGCATCTGCGGTTATGCTTAGCACTAGCCACGGCAGCGCGACGCTTTGCATCCAAGAACCGATCAGCGAGAGGTTCATCCCGATCCAATAAATTCTAAAATTTGAGTATTTAAGCGATAGGAAGGGATTTTTCAACGCGCTGCCTTTTGAAATTTTGATTTGAGATTATACATTAAATTTTAAAAATTCACTTAAAGATTTAACATTTATAAAAATTTAACGAAAATTTAATATTTCTGAAAAGAAAAATTTTATATACTCTGCAATAAATTTTTAAGCAAAGGATTAAAAATGCAAAGACCGACTCCGATTAATCAGGAAATCAAACTCGATGAGAAGCGCTATATCGTTTCCAAAACCGATCCGAAGGGCATTATCACGTTTGCAAATCCGTATTTTTGTATGATTTGCGGCTATAGTGAGCTTGAGCTTTTGGGGCAGCCGCATAACATCATACGACATCCGGACATGCCGCGAATAGCGTTTAAGCTTATGTGGGATACGATACAACAAGGCAAGGATTTTACCGCCGTGGTTAAAAATTTAGCCAAAGACGGGCGCTTTTATTGGGTCATTACGGAATTTACTTCTAAAAAAGATCCCGTGACAGGGCAGATCACCGAATACACAGCATTTCGCAAGGCTCCGCCAAGATCTGCGATCGAAACTATAGAGCCTATTTATAGGGCATTGCTGGATGCTGAAAGAAACGGCGGTATGCAGGCTAGCCAAAAGGCGCTCGTGGACTTTCTAAAAAGCAAAGGCGAGACCTATGAGAGCTGGATCGCAAAGGTCTCAGGTAAATCAAATCCGCTCACCGCAATGTTTTTTAAGGCGATGAAAAAGCTTTTTAGCTAGTTTGACTGACACGGACGCAAATTAAAATTCCGCGGAATTGGTTGGAATTTTACCTCGAAAATTCCATGACATAATAAAATTATAAAATGCGAAATTTAGTCAAAATTCCGCGGAAATTTCTTAAATTTGAAATATAGAATTTAATAAAAATTCTTTAAAGATTATATTTTAGATTTCTTATATATATTTTACACCTAGTAGTATCACACCATACAGGTTGTTTCTACATCTAAAATTCCTGATGCGTATTTAGCGTAGCTCCGTGAAGCGCTAGAAAGTAACTTACAACAGGGTATCGAGCTATATAGCTACTTGATCTAAGAAAGAGGTGATTTGCTAAGAGAGAAATTTACTATAAGACACGAGGGTTGCTTTAAAATTTAAAAAGCTGAGTATAAGGCGGATTTAAAAATAAGGGAATTTATACGCTTGATTAGAATTTTTTGGATTTATGGTAGATTTTACGTATAGCTTAAAATTTCTAGAGTCTTTGCCTTATTGTAGGACAGCGAATGAGCGATAAAATTTTTACTGAGCTTTAAGTGATGAGAATATAAAATGGCGCGTCCATCAAATTTAAAGGCGATAAATGGATCAAAGCAGGCTTGAGGAATTAAAAAGGCTTCTGGATGAGCGGCGTAGCAATGCAAAGCAAAATCTAGACAGGGAGCTTGATGCCGAGAATTCCGAAACTGAGAATTTTGAAATTGAGAATTTAGAAGTTTCGAATTTTGAAGCCCCGAATTCTGAAGCTTCGAATTTTAAAGCTCAGAATTCTGAAGTCTCAAATTCTGAATCCATGAATTCTAAAGCTCCGAATTTCGCTACCGACGCTTTAAATTTAGAAACCGAAGCGGCTCAGAATTCCGCCTGTAAAAACAGCGCAGAGCAGCAAAATTTTACCTCAAATGACAGCGGCCCTTTGCAGCAGAGCCCCAAAGCCAGGGACTACGACAAATATCCGATAATTCTTAAAAACTACGAATATCTATATCAAAAGCTATTAATGGTTTTCTCTCTTTTTATAGGCAGCGTATTTGCCATAATTGTAAATTTTGATTGGAAAGCCAGCGGCGCAGCGAATTATAGCGTCAAGGACAGTATATACATGATTTTGTTTCTATTATTTTTATCGCTATTTATTATATTGCCAGAACTTATAGATTATAAAAAAGAGAGACCGATGATACAGCTTAAAAACAACCAAATAGAATTTTACGAAAAAGATAAAATTGCGTATGTCGAGCAATGTGAAAATTTGCAGCATAATATGGATTGGTCCTTT